>DATAPE010000293.1:0-3296 GCA_036265345.1 Actinomycetota bacterium | reverse complement strand
TACGAGAATTCCTACGATAGACATCGTGTTCCTTTCATCGAAACGCTAAGCCCAGCCATCGTTTGACGGGCAATCGAAGGAGAGGCGGTCCATCGCCTGGCGCCTCCGGATCAGATTTAAGTCTGCTCCGACTTTTCCAGGAGAGCCGCCCCTCCGCTTCCTCTGCTGCCCGATTCTTCGTCGTGGAAACAAACGGAGGGCCAGGGGACGTCAGACCACTGACTTCCCCTGGCGCTGGCAAGGACCAGAAACCGACCTAAGAGCCCGTCTCGTCGTGTGGAGCACCCACAGGTTTGGACTCCGTGGACCCGCGCTGTCGCAGGTAGATCGTCGCTACGGCGAAAACGCCCACTGCGAGAAATTCCGATTGCCAGTTCTGAAACGTCTCGTTCCAGAAGTAGGAGGTCCCCAGGAAGCCGAACAAGCTAACCGTCGCCTGATGATGGGAGGCCTGGTTCGCGTCGTAGACGTTGTGCTGGGCTACCGCCATCGCAAACCACGACAAGAAGAAGAGGATGCCCATCGCGATCAGAAGTGAGTTCTCATAGATTCGTAGTCTCCAGCCGCCGAGGCGAGCCCACTTTGGGGAGTTGGGTTTGAGGTAGTCGCCGAGCATCTCGTCCTCATCCGAGTCCCGAACTGGGTGCTCCGGATCTTGCGATTCCGCGGACCCACGCTGGCGAAACCAGACCGCGAACATCACGTAGAGCGAAATCTGCAGGAACTCAGACTGCCAGTTCGACATCACGTTGTCGTAGAAATCAGAGGACACGAGATAGCGGGTATACGACACCGTCGGCTGGTGCTGAGACCGCTGCTCGTGGTCATACGACTTCCATCCCGAGTAGGACTGGCCGCCGACTGAGGCCAGGAAGAACAGGGCGAGAACGATCGCAAGCGAGTTGCTGCGCAGGAACCGCATCGCTCAGTGATGTGCCAGGCCAACCACGATGGCGACCGTCAGGAATGCGAAGACCAGGCTCACGTAGAGGGCGAATGAGAAGCGCATCGACTCAGGCCACCCACTGAATCGGCTCGCCCGCAGGAGTCTCGCTCAGCTCATGCCGCAGTTGATCGAGGTCCTCGAACACGGCCGAGGCGCCCGCGTCGCGCAGCTCTTGCTCGGAGAAGCCGCCCGTGAGCACGGCGACTGACGCGATGCCGGCTCGCCGGGCGGCCTCACAGTCCCAGACGGAGTCGCCGATCATGACCCCCGAATCCGCCCTCCCCTTGCTCATCGCCGCATGGATCAAATCCGGCTCTGGCTTCGTCGCCTCGACGTCCGCAGAGGTGGTCCAGTCGTCCGCGAGCCCTCGCGCGTCAAGAAGATCCAGATAGTGGTCGACCTCGGGCTCCTTGGCCGAGCTCGCAAGCACGACGCTGTCCGTGCGGCCCTTCAGCTCGACAATCAGCTCTCGCGCCCCATCCAATGGCTGGACTTCGTCGATCAGCTCCGAGTAGCGCTCCGCTTCGACCGCCCTAATCGCGTCGCCCTCGCGCTCCTCCACCTCATCACCGGCGAGGGATGCCACGAGCTGATCGCCTCCCATGCCGATATGACGGTGAATCCGCCAGATCGGGAGGGTCACCCCGCGCGACGTGAATGCCCGATACCAGGCGATCGCATGGTGGTAATTGGTGTCCACCAGCGTTCCGTCGACATCCAGGATCCCCACAGTCGCGATTTCCGCCGATTACCCGCTTTGGTGGTGTGGCTAACCCCCCACCGGAGGCGAATCCAGCGAGGCCGGCTGACGCTCTGGGGGGCGCTGCGTTCTAGCTACCTCGTGGTCGTGCTCGCGGAGGCGGCGTAGCCCCGGGGCTCGCGGATGAGCGAGTAGCTAAGCGTGAGCATCGCGATCACGAAGGTGATGATCGGGATGAATCCCCCGAGCACCCCGTCTGCCGCGAAGGCGCCGCTGTCGGTGACCGCGACCCCGTAGGCGAGCGGCTGAGTGATCGCCGCGAGCGCCGAGAACCCGGCAATGGGGGCGGGCACGGCCCCGTGTCGATAGCCAACGATCGCGGTAGCCGCGAACAGGGCTGCGAATCCGGCTGCACCGGGGCCGCCGGCAACGACGCCGAGATCGTTGAATGCTCGCGTGGTGTTTGGATCCAGATCCTCGGGCCGAAGCGCCGCCACCGCGCCCGCGCTCGCCGCGATCAGCAGGGTGACGACGGCAACGATGCCTCCCCCGAAGGCAACCGAGGCAAGCCGCCCCTCACCGCCCTCGGCCCTCGCCAGAGCGCTGCGCAGCGAACCGAGGAACCAGATGAAGAAGAACAGCCCAACTCCGAGGACGATCACACCGATCTGGATCCTGCTCTGGTGATCCGTGAAGTAAGCAGCCCAGTCAATGCCAGGGGCGTCCAGGTCGGGAACGTTCGGCAGGATCAGGCCCACGAAAGAGCCCACGACCAACAGCACCGCCAGGATTCCCGAGGCGGCTCCGTAGCGGGCGAAGCGGTCGTCATTCATCGATCTCTCCATTCAGGCGCGTTATCGAGCCTTCGAACGTGGCGCCTGATAGTTGCCCATCGCCCGGACGCCATCAACTTGCGTCTTGCCCATCTGGATGTTTTCGTGACCTCAGCACTGGGTTAGCGCAAGATCCGCAGCTTGATCCGCTGGATCGAGCCGTCCTGGACCTTGGACGTAAGAGTCGCATCGCCGCGGGCCGTCTTGTACTTGCCGGTGCCGCCGATGATGGCGATCTGGTTCTGGTTGTCCGAGATCACGATGTCCCCCGCCAGTTGAAGGCGATCGCCGGTGTTCCAGATGAAGGTGACCTGGCACTGGGCATGCGTCTGCGAGGCGGCGGTGCAGGCGCTGGACAGCGTGCCGACCTTTCGCCCGGCGTGTTGCAGATCGCCTGTCGAACCGAACAGGTCGCCGCCCGAGTTGCCGCTTGGGTCATTGTCGACGTAGAAGCCGGTCGTGGCCACGGAGCGCACGTAGCGCACCTCCTTGTGGACGCCCGTCGACGAGCCGCTGGCACTTCCCAGAATCAGTAGAGGCGTCACGGCTGCGAGCGCCGCGACACCTGTCAACACTTTCCTCACCCGTCCCTCCTTGCTCGATCGAAGTGTGAGGGGGCTTCGTGCCACCGCGCTCTCTTCCTCTTCAGATCGCCCTGGCCAGCTAGCGGGACACGGCTCGAAGGACACGGCTCGAAGGACCCGCCCGTCCGGCATCAAACAAGCTGCTTGCGTGCCACCAGGGCCCTGGTCCGCGAGATACTGCGCGGGCGATGGCCGGCCGAGACCAGGAGATCATCGCCAGCGTGCACCGCACC
>DATAPE010000292.1:0-8800 GCA_036265345.1 Actinomycetota bacterium | reverse complement strand
GCCGCTCCTCATTGCTCGAGTAGACGCGCAGCAATCTCCTGGATGCCCTGCGGGAATTCCACCGCCTTTCGTGATGACGCGTCGATGTGCACAGCAGTTAATGCGCAGGAGGCCACTCGCTCATCGGTGACATCGTCGAACATCTCATGCGTCCAGGAGAGCTTCCGTGAACCCGCCTCGCTCAGGGCAGACTCGATCCGGATCGTGTCGCCAGGAAACAGCTCGTGCTGGTAGGAGATCTCCTGGTGGACGCCTGCCATCACTCGCCCGTGATCCTGGAGGTAGGTACGAGTGATCCCGCATAGCCGGAATACGTGCCAGGTTGCCTGGTCGAACTTCTCGACGTACGACGCAACGTTCATGTGACCCATGTGGTCGCAATCTCGTGGGTAGACGACCCCACGGTAGGTCAGTGGCAACCGTTTCTCCAATCTTCCAAGACTGGACGAAGGGAATATGAGCGGCCCTCATCGGAACCACGGAGGGACATTCTCCATTTCCCGGCGCAACCAGTGCCTGGTCCGGGGCTGTCTTCAAGCCTCTGGTTGTGAGCAGCCTCCTTACCTGTACCTCTCCGGGGGGTTGGTCGCTCCCAGGCCGGGTTAGGACGGCCGTTCCGAGATCCCCCTGCAGCACTTCGCCGTCTTTCCGCTGCTACGGCCTTTGTGGGTTCAGGGCTTGCATTGCCACTCAAAACAAGATAGATAAAGGGAAACAAAGAGAGAACACAGGGAAATCCAAGTGGAGGTCCCGTGTACGCCGAAGAGCGACAACAGCGCATCCTGGAGGAAGCCCGAGAGCGGGGCAGGGTGGAGGTCACCTCCCTTACGAAACTGCTCCAGGTCACATCGGAAACGATTCGCCGGGATCTCACCGCGCTCGAACGACACGGGTTGCTCCGCCGCGTCCATGGGGGGGCGATACCACTTGACCGCCTCGGTTTCGAGCCTGGCGTCGCGGTGCGAGACGCGATCCTGACGGCAGAAAAGGAGAGGATCGCCAAGGTCGCCGTAGATCAGCTTCCCTCAGAGGGCTCCATCCTCCTGGACGCGGGAACCACGACGGCCCGATTGGCCGACACACTCCCGACAGACCGTGAGCTGACGGTAGTAACCAACAGCCTGCCAACAGCAATGAGGCTGAGTACGCGTCCGAGGGTCACGCTGCTGTTCCTAGGTGGCCGAGTTCGCGGACGAACGATGGCGGCAGTGGACACGTGGGCTACCCGCAGTCTCGACGAGACGTTCGTCGATGTTGCTTTCATTGGCACGAATGGCTTCTCGGTGGAAAGGGGACTAACCACACCGGATCCAGGCGAGGCCGCGGTCAAGACCTCGATGATCAAAGCAGCCAGGCGAGCGATCGTTCTCGCGGATCACACCAAGTTCGGCAATGACAATCTCATCCGCTTCGGATCTCTCGAGGATGTCGAGCTACTGATCACCGACACCGGGCTTGACTCGAGCCACGTTCCATCCCTTGAGAGCACCGGTGTGCAGGTGATCCGCGCGTGATTGTCACTCTGACACCCAATCCCAGCGTGGACCGCACCGTAGAGGTCGATGGGATTCGGCGCGGTGGGGTGTCAAGAGCAACCGGAGGGCGTGTGGACTCGGGAGGAAAAGGCGTGAACATCGCTGGTGCCCTCGCAGCCCACGGCCATCCTGTGACGGCCGTTCTCCCGTGTGGGGGGCCGGAGGGCTCCCAGCTGAGGGCGATGTTGACGGCCGACGGTATTTCAGCGGCGATCGTGCCGATCTCCGGGGCAACTCGGGCCAACATCAGCATCGTCGAACCGGATGGCATCGTGACCAAACTCAACGAGGTTGGTCCCGAGCTCTCCTCGTCGGAGATTTCTGCGCTGATCGATGTCACTATCGACACGGCCAAGGACGCGGAGTGGTTGGTCGCCTGCGGCAGCTTGCCTCCTGGCGTGGCAGAAGATTTCTACGAATTGATCTTTGTGCGTCTCGCTGCGGGCAACACGCGGGTTGCATTGGACACGAGTGGTCCCGCGTTGCTCAAGACGCTTAGTGCCAACCCAGACGTTGTAAAGCCGAATGTTGACGAACTGAGCGAAGCTACGGGCGTCCAAATCGTCACCCTGGGAGACGCCGTTAGAGCGTCTCACGCTATGCGGGACCTCGGAGCTGCCACGGTCATCGCGAGCCTGGGACCCGACGGGGCCCTGTATTCCGACGGCGTCCACACCGTGCACGCGGAAGCGCCCGTAGAGCACCCACGAAGCTCGGTCGGAGCAGGAGACGCGCTGCTTGCTGGATTCCTCTGCAACGGAGGCAGTGGGTTCGGTGCATTCGCCATCGGGGTCGCATGGGCCGCAGCGGCCCTCGCACTTCCGGGGACTCGCATGCCCGGTCCAAGCCAGGTCGACGCCTCACGCGTGCAAGTGCACGAGCACATCGAGTCCGACCGCGTCTTGTCGAAAGGGGAAACACGTAGCAGTTACTAGCGGATGGGGGAAGGAGCAAGTATGAGTAGTGTCGGCTTATCACCAGCGCCCGAGGGTGGAGGGCTCCGCGCTGCGGTTCAGAGATTCGGCGGGAACCTCGCCGCGATGGTCATGCCGAACATCGGAGCCTTTATCGCTTGGGGGCTTATCACCGCTTTGTTCATTCCGACCGGGTGGATCCCCAACGCGAATCTAGCGACCCTGGTAGGTCCCATCATCCTCACGTTGTTACCGCTGTTGATTGGATACACGGGCGGCCGGCTTGTGCATGGGCAACGAGGCGCGGTCGTCGGAGCCGTAGCGACCATGGGCATAGTCGTAGGGACCGACATACCAATGTTTTTGGGAGCCATGATCATCGGCCCGCTGGCCGCACTTCTCGTCAGAGAATTCGATCGCCTCGTAGAAGGCCGCATCAAGCCGGGATTCGAGATGCTCGTTGGAAACTTCTCCCTCGGCATCTTGGGCGCGGGCATGGCGATTCTTGGCTATCTCGCGATCGGCCCTGTAGTGGAGTGGGTTACAAACACTCTCGGTGATGGAGTAAAGGTGCTGGTCGATCACCGACTTCTTCCGATCGCTTCCATCGTGGTCGAGCCCGCGAAGGTTCTGTTCATGAACAACGCGATCAACCACGGCGTGCTGGGACCCATCGGCGTTACTGAAGCCAAGCAGGCCGGAAAATCGATCCTGTTCATGATCGAGACGGACCCCGGGCCCGGCCTCGGCATCCTGATGGCATTCTGGGTCGCCGGGCCCCGAGCTGTTCGCTCTTCGGTTCCTGGTGCCGCCATCATCCACTTCCTCGGTGGGATCCACGAGATCTACTTTCCTTACGTCCTGATGAAGCCGCAGATGATCATCGCCGCGATCGCAGGCGGCGCGTCCGGGGTCATGACCTTTCTGGTCACGGGTGCAGGTCTTGTGGCAACTCCGTCACCGGGCAGCATCTTCGCCTACCTGGCGGTCACGCCTAAGGGAGGGTATTTCGGTGTACTCCTTGGTATCGCGGTTGCGGCAGCGGTTTCTTTCGTCGTGGGTGTCGGCATCCTTCGGATGAGTAAGGAGCCGGCGGAGGCAGAAGAGCCCGTCGCTGTGCCGGCCGCGTCGATGGCCGCCGCGTCGCAGGGAGCGTGAAAGGGATGGCCAGTATCGATGGTAAGGAAGTCAAGTCTGTGATCGTCGCCTGCGAGGCAGGCATGGGGAGCAGCGTGTTGCTCACAACCCAGCTTCGAAAGAGGCTGGAGCCGTACGGTGTCGGTGTTGAACATCTAGCGGTAAATCGCATCGAGGGCAATCCAGATGTGATTGTCGTCAACTCCGGCTTGGAGGCTCGCGCTCGCCAGCAGGCACCCGAAAGTGTAATCGTCACTTTCAAGATGTTCATGGGCGACCCGGCTTTCGACCGGCTTGAGCAAGCTATCCGTGACGGAGAGACGCTGACGAGCTGATGCCTGGACCGTTGCTTAGCACCGAGTCCGTGCGGGTTGGAATCCGCGCGGACTCGCGCCGCGAGGCGATCCAGCAGGCAGGTAAGTTGCTCGTGGAGATTGGAGCCGTCGAAGCACCGTATGTCGACGCGATGCAGGAACGAGAGGAGTCTCTCTCCTCCTACGTGGGTGAGGGATTCGCCCTACCTCATGGAACCGATATCAGCCGCAAGTACGTCAAGCGGCCCGCTGTGGCTTTCCTTCAATACCCGGGCGGCATCGATTGGGAAGGCGAACCTGTACAAGCCTGCATAGCGATTGCCGCCCGCTCCGATGAGCATACGGAGGTGATGGCTCGACTAGCACAGATCCTTCTGGATGCAGACAGGGCCGAGCTGTTGCGCACGACAACCAACCCACAGGATGTCGTCGATCTGCTCGAACCGGAGAACACCGGAGCAGAAAGTTGAAGGTCGCCCGGTTCTATGCGCCGCGCGACCTTCGTATCGAGGAGGTGCCTGAACCCGAGCCTAAGGCCGGTGAGCTTCTCCTACGCGTACGCGCATGCGGAACCTGCGGGACCGACGTCAAGATTGTGAACTTCGGCCACCACCACATCGTCCCACCGAGGGTATTGGGACACGAAGTTGCCGGCGAGGTTGAGGAGCTCGGAAGCGGGACTCAGGGTTTCTCACGAGGGGATCGCGTCCAGTTGATCGCGGCGATTCCGGACGGAGATTGCTTCGAATGCAAGCATCGGTCGATGAGTATCTGTGCCAACCAAGAGTCGATCGGATACCACTATGACGGTGGGTTTGCGGAGTGGCTGGTCGTGCCGGCCAAGGTGCTCAAAGTGAATGGGCTCAACCTCATTCCTGGATCGACAAGTTTTGAAGAAGCTGCAGTTACCGAACCCCTTGCCTGTGTGTTGAACGGCCAACAACTTGCCGGTGTAACCAATGGTGATGTCGTTGTGATCATCGGGGCGGGACCCATCGGCTGTTTGCATGTACGACTGGCACGAGCTCGTGGCGCGACCCAGCTCGTCCTGGTGGAACGGAATTCATCCCGTCTGGAGATGTCCGCCGATCGGGTATCACCCGACGCCGCCATCGACACCTCGAAGGACGACGCTGTTGACGCGGTGCTCAAACTGACGCAAGGCCGCGGCGCAGATGTCGTGATCACGGCCGCGGCATCCGGTAACGCTCAGGTAGACGCTGTTGACATGGCCGCTCGTGGGGGCCGGATCAGTTTTTTCGGCGGGCTTCCCCGGGAAGAGCCGTTCATCAAGCTTGACTCCAATCTTGTCCACTACCGGGAGTTGAAGATCGTGGGGGCCAACGGATCCTCTCCGGCCCAAAACACCGAGGCGCTCGGCCTCATAACCAAGGGCTCTGTTCGGGTCGACGATCTCATCACCGACAGGCTTCCGTTAGACCAGGTACACGACGCGATCGAGGCTGTAAGCAGCGGGCGCAGCATCAAGGTTGTGATCGTTCCCTAGCAGTCTGGGAGGGTGAAGCGATGTCGGATGTGAGTCGCACTGTCGTTGTGGGCTCGCGCGTTGGCTTGCATTCGCGCCCGGCGAAGCTCGTTGCGCAAGAAGCTGCCAAGCTTCCAGTGGTCGTGAAGATCAGTAAGGACAACGGAACGGCTGTCGATGCTAGGAGCCTTCTATCAATGCTGGCCCTAGGCGCGAAAAAGGGCGATCAGGTGACCTTGACCGCTGATGGTGACGGAGCCGATGGTGCTGTCGATGCTCTCGCAACGCTTATCGAGCAGGATCTCGATGAAGCCGATGTCTGAGGACGATGAAGCCGATGTCTGAGGAGCTCTCGGGTGTTGCTGCAGCTCCCGGGGTAGTTGCCGGCCCCGTAAGGCGAGTCGTGGAACCGGTCACGGATCTGGGCCCTCCTACCCGGGTCGAGGATGCAAAGGCCGAGGCAGAGACTGCCCGAGCCGCGCTTGCCGATGTCCAGATGCTGTTCGAGAAACGCGCGACAGGGGCCAATAGTCAGGAGGTCGCAGACATCCTGTCTGCTCAAGCGATGATGGCAGGAGATCCTGTTCTCTGGGACAACATCTCCGGTGCCATCGACGAGGGTTTGCCCGCACCACACGCCGTCGCGCGTGCATTCGCTTCCTTTAAGACCGCACTTGAGCAGGTGGGCGGCTACGTGGGCGACCGAGCCGGTGATCTCGATGCTATCTCCGCCCGTGTAGTTGCGGTGTTGCTGGGCGCTCCGGTGGCGGATCTTCCGGTGTCGTCCGAACCGTACGTCCTCGTGGCAAGAGACCTGGCTCCTGCTGACACGGCGCAACTAAACCCGGCTGTGGTGCTGGCTCTCGTGACTCGCGAAGGCGGGCCAACGAGCCATACCGCGATCATCGCTCGCTCTTTTGGAATTCCTGCTGTGGTTGCATGCTCACGTGCGGAGGAGATTTCTGACGGTGAGTCGGTGGTGGTCGATGGGGACCGAGGGATCGTCGTGCGATCCCCGGATGATGCTCATCTCGCGGAGGTTGAACGACGAGCCGAGTGGCTCACGAGGGCACGTCGCGAAAGCCATGGCCCCGGTCGCACGTCCGACTCTCATGGGGTTCCGCTTCTCGCAAATGTCGGGAATGCTGCGGAGGCAGAAGCCGCGGCTAAGGATTCCGAAGGGATCGGGCTCTTCCGTACTGAGTTTCTCTTTCTCGATCGCTCCGAGGAACCCAGCATCAACGAGCAGGTCGAGGCGTATGTATCGGTTTTCAATGCGTTAGGCGAGCGCAAGGTTGTACTACGAACCCTCGACGCGGGCGCGGACAAACCGTTGAAGTGGCTCGACCTGGGAGGCGAAATGAACCCTGCTCTCGGCGTTCGGGGCCTGCGCACCGCCCGAGTTCGACCAGACGTGCTCGAGCATCAACTCATCGCCGTGGCGCGGGCCGCTAAGGCGACCGCCGCGAAGGTATGGGTAATGGCACCCATGGTTTCGACTGCGGCCGAAGCGGCTGAATTCGTAGGCTTAGCCCACGATCAGGGTTTGACCCGGGCGGGTGTCATGGTGGAGGTTCCCGCTCTCGCCCTGTGCGCCGGTGACGTCGCAAGAGTGGTGGACTTCTTCAGCATCGGAACCAATGACCTAAGCCAGTACGTTTCCGCTTCCGACAGAACGATCGGTGCGCTGAGTGATCTCCTTGATCACTGGCAGCCGGCTGTGGTTCGCTTGATACGAGAGGTTGCCAAAGGCGCGCGTGTGGGAGGGATCCCCGTCGGCGTGTGCGGCGAATCGGCCAGCGACCCACTGTTCGCGCTGGTCTTGGTGGGGTTGGGGATCTCTACTCTGTCTATGGCACCAGCTGGGCTGCCACTCGTCCGCGCCTCCCTTAGGGCTCATTCCTTCGAGGACTGCAAGAGGATGGCGAAGCTGGCGCTGACGGCTTCCGATGCAGTGGAGGCCCGCGCCTCGGTCGCGGAATCGGTTCACATACCGATCGGGTAATCGCACGTAATCGCTCTGATCGCAGCGACCTGCAGCGTTGTCTCGTGGGGCTAGTCCGAAGGGCCGGCCCTCACAGGATCCGAGTCGACCGAAGGGAGATCGGTTCGCAGCCCTCTGGGTCGCATGCTGCTGTTGATGGACGGATCTAGGGATCAAACGATTACCAGATCTCCCTCCTGGGTATGGGTGCAACAGAACGTCTAGTCGACTTGAGGGGAAGGAGAAGTACATGGCAGAGCTGACAAACCTGGAGGACAAACTCGGTGAGGTCGTGGGTCTGGCGATGGCTGCTCAGGCCGCTACCGAGAAGGTCATGAGCCTCGAGGAGGCCGAGCAGTACAAAGACGTGCTAGAGCAGATGAACATGGAGGCGTCCGAGGCTGAAAGGCGCGGGTCCGCGCTCGCCGACAAGATCGAAGGCAAGAAGACGGCGATCCTGGAGAAAGCCCGCGAGACCAAGTCGAAGGGCTCCGACATGCTGAAGACATACATCGGTGAAGACTCCGACGCGCTGGACGGTTTCGAGTTCCTGACCATGGCAGAGGCCGGCGAGGTGGGCCATTGGAAGGTCCTGAAGACCATGGCTGAAACCGCCGGACGCCGCGAGATCGTTGACTTGGTGCAGTGGGGCCTACCGATCCAGGAGCGTCACTTCGCCGACGCACAGCAGAGCTGTCTTCGTCTAGCAGCCGAAGAGGATCCCAACGAAATCAGCTAACGAGCGATGCACGGGCCGCCTTCTGAACGTTAAGGCGGCCCGTGGTTTTCTTACCGACTGGCGTGCTGCTTCGGAGGGGACCCGGAAGTCTTCGGACTCGGTAGAGGCCGCCGTTTAGCTCACCGAGGCGCTAGGCCGCGATCCATTCGCTCTGCCGGATGCACCTTGGCCCGCCGTAACCCGCATGCTGGCTCGCGCATAGGTTCCATTCGAGGCGGTCTGATGTCGGGGGGCAATGGACGCACGACAGATCCCCGCCTGCTATGCCCGCTGAACCCTGATAGTCGCCTTTCCTACTTGTGTCCCCTTGCTGAAATTGAATGTAAGCGTGATGATGCTTGCCTTGGTCCGGACGAGCCGTGGTGGAGGCGGTGTCTGAATTCTTGTCTCGGTGAACCCCGTAGGAGAGGAGTATTCTGATGCAAGCAGCTCGTAAGCGTTTCCTGATTTCTACTGCCGTTGTCGTTTTGATCATTCTGGTTCCGACGGCAGCGCTGGCAACGACAATCCTTCATCTGCTGCCAGGCACTGCTGTGTTGCTCAGCAAGACTGGGCACGGAGCGCTCAGCTCTACTTCCTCTCGAACGAATACCTTTTCGCCCGCCGCGTTTGTGGACTACAAACGTTTTGGCGGGGAGCCCACGGTTACGGTCGACCGCTATCCCTTCCCCGGGACCAATACGAGCCAAGC
>DATAPE010000291.1:0-11197 GCA_036265345.1 Actinomycetota bacterium | reverse complement strand
GGGCTCGAGAAGATCAAAACCATCGGAGATGCCTACATGGCGGTCGCCGGAGTGCCGACGCCGAGGCCGGATCATGCCGACGCCGCAGCCGATATGGCCATCGCCATCTTGGGCGAGCTGCGAGAGTCGCGCTGGCCATCGGGTGATCCCATCGCCGTGCGCGTCGGCATGGCCTCTGGGCCCGCTGTTGCCGGCGTGATCGGGCAACGAAAGTTTGCCTATGACCTGTGGGGTGACACCGTCAATCTCGCAAGCCGTCTGGAGAGTCATGGTCAGCCGGGCCGCATCCTCGCCTCGGAGAGTGTTGTGTCACACCTCCAGGATCGCTACCAGTTCGGTCCGCCCATGAACGTTGACCTCAAGGGCAAGGGCCCAACCCCAGCGCGGTTCCTGCTGCCGAATGAGCGTCGAGCGGCGGTGACGGTTTCATCGGACCGACTCGCAGACGGCACGCCCAGCTAGGCGGCGATCACCTCGTAGTTTCGTGAGCGATTGGCAACTCGACCACCATCCGGCATCCGTGGGGGGAGTTCTGCTCTGCCCTGATATCCCCGCCGTGTAGGTCGACGATCCACCGCGCGATGGAGAGCCCGAGACCAGTGCCCCCGTCGCTACTGCGCGCGGCATCGGAGCGATAGAAGCGCTCGAATACCCGGGAGGCTTCGGACGGCTGGATACCGGGGCCTTCGTCCACCACCTCGATCGTGACCGCAGCTGCAGCCGCATGGGCCTCGAGCACCACGCGGCCCCCAGGCGGAGAATGTCGCACCGCGTTCTCCAACAGATTCGTAACCACCTGATGAACTCGCTCGGGATCACCCTCCAACTCCAGCGTTTCCGGTTCGACCACCATCGAGAGCTGCACTCCCGTGCCGTTACGACGCTCCAAGAGGAGACGCGACTCCTGGATCGCTTGCTCGAGCACCGGCCCGACCTCGAAGACGGTGCGTTGCAATGGGATCGCCCCCGATTCCAGGCGGGACAGATCCAGGAGCTGCGCTACCAGGCGTCCCAGTCGCTCGACCTGCTGGAGCATCACCCGAAGCTGAGCCTCATCGGCCGTCTCGATGCCGTCGACCAGGTTCTCGAGCACAGCCTGTAGCGCGCTGATCGGCGTCCGTAACTCGTGAGAAACGTTGGCGATCAAGTCTCGTCGCATGCGATCGACCTCGGCGAGCTCTGCTGCCATCTTGTTGAAGGCGCGCGCCAACTCCCCCACTTCGTCGCGCGAGGTCGCCGTGACGTGACGGTCGTAGTCGCCTCTGGCCATCGCAGCCGCCGCACTGGCCATGGCCCGCAGCGGCGAAGTCATGCCTTGGGCCAGGAACTGCACCATCGCCAGCGCGAGCAGCCCGGCCACGACCGCCAGAACGAGCAGCGGGACGTCGGCGCGGTTTCCCACCGCCACCACCCCGACGGTCACGGCGACGGCGGCGACGATGACCACTCCCAGTTTCATCTTGATGGACGACAGTGGGTCTAGAGGTCTCACTCTGGCTTCCTCACGGCGTAGCCGACTCCATGGACCGTTCGCACAAGGTCGGAGCCCAACTTCCGTCGCAGAGCTCCTATGTGAGAGTCAATGGTCCGCGCACCGGAACCATCCCGGTACCCCCACACATCCGCCAGCAGTTGCTCGCGGCTGAACACCTTTCCGGGGCTGGCCGACAAATGGTAGATGAGGTCGAACTCAAGCGGAGTCAGATGTATCTCACGCGCGCCGACGCGGACCTGACGGGCGGAAGGGTCGACTTCGAGCTCACCCACGGTGACTGCCGCCCCTGGGGGGGCGGGGAAGCGCTCGACCCGGCGCAACAGCGCGTGCACACGGGCCACGAGCTGGCGGATGGAGAAAGGCTTGGTCATGTAGTCGTCGGCACCCATACCGAGGCCCACCAGCATGTCGGTCTCGGAATCCCGGGCGGTAAGCATCAGCACGCCAACCGGTCGCTTCTTCTGTATCCGGCGGCATACCTCGAGCCCATCGAAGCCGGGCAGCATCAGGTCGAGCACCACGACATCAGGGTCCATCCGCTCACACAGCTGTACTCCCGAGGGCCCATCGGCCGCGGTGGCGACCTCGAAGCCTTCCTTGCTCAACCGCGCAGCAACCGCCGACGCGATCGTCTCCTCGTCCTCGATGACTGCGATCTTCCGTTTGACCATCTGCTAACTGTAGGCAACCGGTGACCGCGGTTGCCGACGCCGATGTCGAGATTTGGCTAAGAAGACCACCACGGTTGCGCCTAGGGGCGGGCCGGGATAGAAACCACCGGATGGCAGTGAAGGAAAGCATCCGGGTCGGCAACCGCCGGCTCGAGGTCTCCAACCTCGACAAGACGTTCTATCCGGAGACGGGTTTCTCCAAGGGCGACGTCATCGCCTACTACCGGGAGATGGCTAAAACCATCCTGCCCTATCTGAAAGGCCGTCCGGTCACGCTCAAGCGCTACCCCGATGGAGTCACGGGAGGCTTCTTCTACGAGAAGAGGTGCCCGCCGCACCGTCCCGAGTGGATCGGGACGATCCCGATGCGCCGGCAGAAAGACAACAAAGACGTCGAGTATTGCGCGGTCGACAGTGCCGCGGCTCTGGTGTGGGCGGCGAATCTCGGTAACCTCGAATTGCATGCAACCCTGGCGCGGGAGCCAGATCTCGGGCGGCCACTGGCGGTGGTGTTCGACCTCGATCCCGGCCCCCCTGCCGGCATCCTCGAATGTGCCGGCATCGCGGTCCGTTTACGCGATTTCTTCGAAGGGCTCGGAGTGAAGGCTCTGTGCAAGACCTCGGGCTCAAAGGGGATGCAGATGTATCTCCCTCTGAACACGAAGGTCACCTACGAGGAGACTGCTGGATTCGCCTTGACCACGGCCACCTTGCTCCAAGAACAGACGCCATCCTTGGTGGTGACGAAGATGAAGAAGGAGGTCCGAGAGGGCAAGGTATTCATCGACTGGAGTCAGAACGACGGACACAAGACAACGGTGTGCCCCTATTCGTTGCGGGCTCGGCCGAGGCCGACGGTCTCTACTCCCGTCTCGTGGACGGAGGTGGAGCGCGCTCTGCGCAAGAAGGACCCGGCTCTTTTGGTGTTCGAAACGCGCGACGTCATGAAGCGCATCGAGAAGCACGGAGATCTCTTCGAGCCGGTCCGCAAGCTCCGTCAGAAGCTCCCCAAGATCGAAACCTGACCGTCGTCTCGTATGGATCGAGCGCCGGTAGAAGGCACCAGGAGATACTCGTTCCTCGTTTACATCGTCAAGAGGCTTGTGATGGCCGCCATCACATTGGTGCTGGTCGCCACCATGGTCTTCGTGATCTTCTACGCGCTTCCCAACGCGGGCGGAGCGCCGCGAGCCGGTGGCATCAGCCCCACCGCCTCCCTTCTGGCGGGCCGGAACCGAACGACGGCCAAGATGCTCAAGATCCAGAAAGATCTCGGGCTGGACAAGCCTCTTCACGTACAGATCGAGCGCTACGTGCTCCGTCTTGTACGGGGCGACCTTGGGTTCTCGTACGCAGCGGGAACGCCGGTGAGCAAACTCATAGTCCCCGCGATCCCAGCCACCCTCTCGCTCGTGCTGGGAGCATCGGTGGTGTGGGCCGGACTGGGTGTGTTAGTGGGCACGATCTCGGCTACCCAGCGGGGCAGCAATTGGGACTGGATCACGAAGGCCCTCGCCTGGGCGGGCCAGTCGATCCCCATCTTCGTGGTCTCTCTGGTGGCCCTGGCCCTGCTTTTCAAGTACGTGGGTGTCTACGCAGGCAACCGATACGTGGGCCCCACCCGGGATCCGATCGGGTGGCTGGAAGCGATGTGGCTTCCTTGGCTCTGCCTTGCCTTCCCGTTGATCGCGGTCTACGCGCGAATGATCCGCAGCAGCCTCGTCGAAGTAGCAGAGCAGGATTACATCAAGACCGCTCTCGCCAAAGGCGCCACCGACCGGCAGATCCTGAAGCTACAGCTGCGGGCCGCCCTCACGCCGTTAGTCACGATGTACGGCCTCGACGTGGGAATCATGATCGGTGGCAGCGTCATCATCGAGCAGATCTTCCAGATCCCCGGCTTAGGCAATCTCCTGCTCGCCTCCAGGAGTTTGTACGATTTCCCCGTGATGTCGGCGGTCGTGATGATTGACTCGGCGGCCGTCATCCTGGCGAACCTAGCGATAGACATCGCGTATGGGTGGCTCGATCCGCGCGTTCTTCCGGTGGGCAGTCGATGAAGCAGATCCGCGTCGCGGTCGTTGGGCATGTCGAGTGGGGTGACTTCCTACGGGTCGATCACCTTCCTTCTGCGGGTGACATCGTCCATGCAGAAGAATCGTGGGAAGAGCCCGCAGGTGGCGGAACCGACGCCGCCGTACAACTGGCAAAGCTCGCCGGTGGCGGACTCTTCTTCACGGCACTCGGAGACGATCGCATCGGGCACCGCGCGCTCCAAGAATTGGAGGAGATGGGCCTGCGGGTGCACACCCGCTTCCGGCCGGAGCCCAGCCGCCGAGCGATTACCCATATCGACTCCGCGGGCGAGCGCACGATCACGATCGTCGGAAACCGGCTGGCTCCCCGAGCGAGCGATCCCCTGCCGTGGCACGAGCTGGCGGAGACCGACGCCGTCTTCATCACCGCAGGCGATGCCGACGCAGTTCGCCTGGCGCGACGCGCAGAAGTGGTTGTTGCGACGGCCCGGATCGTTCCGCTGCTGAGGGAAGCAGGCATAGAGCTCGACGCGATAGTCGGCAGTCAGAACGACCCCGCCGAAGCCTACGCGGAGGGTGATCTGGATCTTGCGCCACGGCTCGTGGTTCGCACCGCCGGTGAGGACGGGGGCACCTTCACGGTGCGGGGAGAGGCCCCAACTGCCTTTCAGGCCGCACCTCCCCCGGGTCCAGAGGTCGACCGATACGGGGCTGGCGACAGCTTCGCAGGGGGCCTGACCTACGGGCTGGGGGCAGGTCTTGCCCCCGCCGACGCCGTGCACCTCGCCGCTCGCTGTGGAGCGGCCGTAGTAACAGGACGCGGCCCCTTCGCGACCCAGTTGCGGGCCGTCGATCTCGAGGATTGACGCAGCCGAACGCTCCCCTACAACGAGGTACGTGGACTTTGTAGGCTCGTCCCAAGGTGGCGACTCTGGACTACGAGGCCGAGTATGACAATCGTCGCCGCGTGCCGGAGAGCCCCGAGATCTCCGCGCGCTGGCGGGAAGCGTCCGAGACGTACCGCAGACACGCTCACGCGGAACTGGATTGCCCATACGGTCCTGGCGACCGGCAACGCTATGACTTGTTCTTCAGCAACGCAGCGAACGCGCCTCTGCTCGTCTACATCCATGGAGGCTATTGGCAGTGGGGGGATCGCCGCCTATATGCATTCATCGCTAAGGTCTTCAACGCCAGCGGAGTCGATGTGGTGTTGCCGTCATACTCCTTGTGCCCCATGGTCTCGGTCATGAACATCGTCGAGGAGCTGAGAACCTGCCTCGCCGTGATCTGGCAAAGAACAGGCTCGTACCCCCTCGTGGCCGGCCACTCAGCGGGAGGGCACCTAGCGGCAGCCATGCTAGCGACTGATTGGAGCCAGGTTGCGGATGTGCCGGAAGATCTTGTCCGCTTCACCGCTTCCATCAGCGGCATCTTCGACCTTCAGCCGCTGACCACCACCAGCATCAATCAGGCTCTCGGACTGGATCGACCATCGGCAACCGCAGCCAGCCCGCGGTTCTGGGCACCCCCTCCCGCGGACCGAACCCTGCTTGCGATAGTGGGAGCGTTGGAGAGCTCAGAGTTCAAGAGACAAAGCAGGGACATCGTCCAGCATTGGAGCTCGGCAGGTCTGCGCGCGGACTATGTTGAGGTGCCGGGACAGAACCACTTCTCGATCCTCGACGCCTTGACCGCACCAGAAGGCACGCTGTCGAGGCGTCTCATCGATCCCGCCAGCCGCTGAGTGGTGCTTATTGCCGGTAGTGCTCGACCGTATCGACCTCGCGCACCGCAGCTTCGTCGGGATCTAGACCGGCGTGCACACGGGCTCGTCGCTGACGCAGCAGATCCCAGCACTGATCGAGGTGCTCTTCCAGCCAGCGCAGCCGGTCGCGCTCCTCTTCGGAAAGCTGCTCGTGGCCTTCCCGCTCGCGGAGCTCGTGTTCCTCGTGCGATAACGCGTCTATGTTCCGCAGGACATCGTCCATGCCGATCCTCCCTTGTACATATCGTTGATCATTCAACCTACTCTCAACTCCGCCGGCTTTATCAGCGACTTCGGCCGATGATTTTGGAAGCTCCCGCCGGTCTAACCTTTGACAGCCCAGTTACGAGGAGGAGATCGCAGTGGCCAACATCCAGAAGATCGTGCCCAACCTCTGGTTCGACACCGAGAGCGAAGAGGCGGCAAACTTCTATTGCTCCATCTTCAAGGATTCACGCATCCTCAGGATCTCCCACTACGGAGAGGCAGGACCTCGGCCGGCAGGAATGGTTCTGACCGTAGATTTCGAGCTCGCAGGACAGCGGTTCACCGCGCTGAACGGCGGTCCCGATTTCAAGTTCAACGAGGCTCTCTCGCTGCTCGTGAACTGTGAAGATCAGGCCGAGGTCGATGAGTTCTGGGAGAAGCTCTCGGCCGGCGGGTCGACGAATGCCTGCGGCTGGCTCAAAGACAAATACGGGGTGTCGTGGCAGATCGTCCCCGCCATCCTTGAGGACATGATCGCCGACGCGGACGCCGACAAGGTGAACCGCGTGATGAAGGTGATGCTGCAGATGACCAAGATCGACATCGCCGAGTTGGAAGAGGCATACGCGTAGGAGCACGGCGGGGCCGGTCAGACCGGCTCCGCCCCCTTCTTGATGCACGGGACCGCGGGGTGGGACCTGGTCGCACCAACGCCGGGAGGTCGTTAGGTTGTCGACCCGCACACCGACGAAGGGACCTCGATGGCAGCGCCCGACCTGATATTGACCGGCGCACCCGTTTACACGATGGACGCGGTGCGCTCGTGGCAGGAGGCAGTTGCGATCACCGACGGCATGATCACGGCGGTTGGGTTTCGGGATGAAGTGCGGTCCCTTGCCGGGCAGGGAACGCGGGTCCTTGACGTGACCGGCTGCCTCGTCCTTCCGGGATTCCAGGACGCTCACACTCACCCCCCCGAGGGGGGCCTTGCACAACTGCAGTGCGACCTTCACGAGCTGTCCGAGCGTGATGAGTATCTGGATGCCGTCCGCCGATACGCGCAGAGTCATCCGGACAGGGAATGGATCCTCGGAGACGGCTGGGCAATGCCGGCATTTCCTGGCGGGACACCGCACCGTGCGGACCTCGATGCGATCGTCCCCGACCGGCCGGTGGTGCTCGTCAATCGGGACGGCCACGGATCGTGGGTGAACACGCGGGCTCTAGAGATGGCGGGGATCACCAGCGCGACTGCCGACCCGGTCGATGGCCGCATCGAACGGGACGATCAGGGCCCGACCGGGGCCCTTCATGAGGGGGCGATGGATCTCGTCGGGCGGGTCATGCCGGAGACCACACAGAAAGAATGGGAAGAGGGAATCCTGATCGCGCAACGTGACCTTCATTCTCTCGGTATCACGGCGTGGCAAGACGCGCGGGTGGAAGCAACGCCACTAGCTGCTTATCGAGCGCTGCTGGATCGGGGCGAGCTATCCCCCCGGGTGGTGCTCTCGCTGCTCTGGGATCATCGCCAGGACGAGGCGCAGATCGCAGGCCTGCTCGAGCGCCGCGACATCGGAACCCACGACACCATGTCCGCCAACACCGTCAAGATCTTCCAGGACGGCGTCGCCGAGAACTTCACGGCTGCGATGACGGAGCCCTATCTCGACGGCTCCGGAGCCTCCACCGGACAGAGCGGACTGAGCATGGTGCCGCCCGACGACCTGAAACGAGTGGTCACCCTCCTCGACGCGCATGGATTCCAGGTCCACTTCCACGCCATCGGTGATCGCGCGGTGAGGGAGGCACTGGACGCCGTGGAAGCCGCGTGGGGAGTCAACGGGCGGCGCGACGCGCGCCACCACATCGCACATATCCAGCTCATCCACCCCGACGACATCGCCCGCTTCCGTCAGCTGGGAGTGATCGCCAACGCTCAGCCATTCTGGGCATGTGAAGACGCCCAGATGCGCGATCTCACGATCCCGTTCCTGGGGGAGCCGCGCGTGAACTGGCAGTACCCATTCGCCAGCCTGCGGAAGGCCGGCGCAACCATGGCTTTCGGAAGCGACTGGCCGGTCAGCACGCCCGATCCTCTGTTGGAGATGGAGGTCGCCATCACCCGGGTGGGCCCTGATGAACCGACCGCGCGCCCTTTCTTGCCGGAGCAGGCATTGGACCTTCCGACCTGTCTTGCGGCGTTCACGATCGGAGCCGCCTACGCCAATCGGCTCGACGACATCTCGGGCTCGATCGAGGTTGGAAAGCGCGCAGACCTGTGCGTCCTGGACCGCAACATCTTTGAATCGCAGGGAGAAGAACCCCTGGGCGAGGCCAGCGTGCTGCTCACGTTGATCGATGGCAAACCGGTCCACGCCGATCCCGGCCTCGCCTGGTGATCGGCGGAGATGGCGTGCGGCTGGCCAACCCGGAACCCGCCGGCGACATCGAGCGAGTTGGCAGTCCAACTATCAGGAAGGTGCGTCCTTAGCCGCCGACGCGGCGCGCGATTCAACCTCCGCCTTGAGCGCCTGGTTCATCAGATCGAAACCCTGCAACGTGCGTTTCAGGATCGAACCGGTTAGAGGAACCAGTGCGCCGCGAAAGACCTCGTCCTGATGAAAGATCACGCCGTTATCCACCCGGTCGATCCAGAAGTGATGCTCGCCGTCAAAGATCCCACTTATCAACAATCTTCCCAACCACTTCAACTCCCTGCCCTCGATCACGGTCAGCAGGCGAGGACGAAAGGTCATCCCCTTTCGGCCCGGAGGACGGAGCACTACTTCAAGAGTGCTGCCCTCCTCGAGCTCCCCTTCGATGTGTGTGATGAAAGGGTTCCATCGCGGGTAGTCGCGGAGATCCGCAAGGACAGCCCACACCTGCTCCGGGGACGCGGCGATCTCGATCTGTGATGACACTTTTCTCAACGGATCCTCCCTTTCGTGGTAGGCGCAGATACGGGTCGTCGAGGATGCCGGATGGGCCGAGACCCGGCGCCAGCACTCAGTCCCAGGGCGTCAGACGAGGATGCAGGCGGCCTGGTGTTGATCGGAGCGAGCGGCGCGCGGGGGCCGGAGCTCCGGATCGATAGAGCGGCATTCGTCCTGAGCGAGGGGACATCGCGGATGGAAGCGGCAGCCACTTGGGATGGACACGGGGTTCGGGGTTTCGCCGCGCAGGATCTGCATCGGGGCCCGGTCCCGGGGGTCCCGTTTGGGAACCACCGACAACAGGGCCTTCGTGTAGGGGTGCTGGGGGTTGTGCACTATGTCCTTAGACGGACCTTGCTCGACGATGCGACCCAGATACATCACCGCGATGCGGTCG
Source organism: Actinomycetota bacterium (assembly GCA_036265345.1). Taxonomy (GTDB): domain Bacteria; phylum Actinomycetota; class CADDZG01; order CADDZG01; family WHSQ01; genus DATAPE01. Next base: position 1,687 of record DATAPE010000291.1, on the reverse strand, counting down.
GCGAAATGGGCTGCAGTCGAGAGATCGTGCGTGATCATCAGGATCGCCATATCGCCGGCACTCCTCAGGTCGTCCAGCAGCGACAGGATCCCTGCACGCACGGAAACGTCCAGCATCGAGACAGGCTCGTCCGCGACCAGTAAGTCTGGCTCGAGGACCAGGCTGGCGGAGATTGCAACCCGCTGACGCTGACCACCGGACAGCTCGTGTGGATACCTGTCCATGTAGAGCTCGGGCGGGGTCAGGCCGGCCCGCTCGAGAGCCTCGGCGACGCGGTTACGCCTGCCGCTCTTTGGTCCTCCCACCCGATGGATCACAAGTGGCTCCTCCACGGTCTGGCGCACGCGGAACCTGGGGTCGAGGGATTCGTAGGGATCCTGGTAGATGATCTGCATCCTCTTGCGAAGCGGTCGAAGCGATCGGCGAGACAGGCCGGTGATGTCGCTGCCCTCGAACTTGACCGAACCCCCGGTGGTTTCGATCAGTCGCAGCACGCTTTGACCGGTGCTCGTCTTCCCGCAGCCCGACTCCCCCACGAGGGCAATCATCTCGCCCTTCTTCAAAGACAGGGAGATGCCGTCCACCGCGTGCACCCACTGCCGAGGTTTGCGGAGAAGCGTCCCCACCAACCCGCGCCGGATCGGATAACGCGTATAGAGATCGTCCACTTCGAGCACGGGACCCGCACCGTTCTCGTTCATGGCGCGGCCGGCTTCAGCAGCGAGGCTTCACGCTCTGCCCTGTCGGCCGGAGACAGATCGTTCAGGTGACAGGCGGCCACATGCGCCGGCCCCACCGACTGGAGCGGCGGGTGAATGGTGGTGCAGGGTTCGAAAGTGCTGTCGCAACGAGGCGCGAACGGACAACCGGTGATCGGCTGGTCGAGCCGAGGAGGAGCTCCGGGGATCGAGACGACAGTTTCGTCTCCATACAGATCGGGGGTGGCGGCAAACAGAAGACGGGTATACGGGTGACGCGGCGTGTGGAACAGGTCATCCATCGGACCTGCCTCCGCGATCTCGCCCGCGTACATCACCGCAGCCCGTTCGCAAACCTGCGCTACGACAGGAAGATCGTGCGTCACCAGGATCAGAGCGAGGCCGAGCTCCTCGGTCAAGCCGGAAAGAAGCTCCAGGATCTGAGCCTGCACCATCACGTCGAGAGCGGTGGTTGGTTCGTCTGCAAGGAGAACGCTCGGGTTGCAGGCCAAGGCCATGGCCAAGGCGGCGCGTTGCCGCATCCCTCCGGAAAACTCGTGCGGATAGCGGTCGAAGCCCGATCCCGAGATCCCCACCACCTCGAGGAGCTCACGGGCCCTGCGACGGGCCGCGTCCCCCGACGCCATCTCGTGAAGCTCCATCGGCTCAACGATCTGCGACCCCACCGTCTTCACGGGATTGAGCGCATTCATTGCGCCTTGGAAAACCATCGAGAGCCGGGTCCACCGGTGTGGCCGGATGGAATCCTCGCCACCCGCCATGATGTTGTTCCCATCGAGTAAGACTTCGCCCGCAACGGACGCGCTGGGCGGGAGCAAGCCCATCACCGCCAGGATCGTAGTGGTCTTGCCGCAGCCGGACTCCCCGACCAGCCCCACCTTGTCTCCGGCTTCGAGGGAGATGCTGACACCCTGTACGGCGTGCAACTCCCTCTCTTCGGCAAGATCGAACCAGACGTGCAGATCTTT
>DATAPE010000290.1:0-14932 GCA_036265345.1 Actinomycetota bacterium | reverse complement strand
GGCGCGCCGTCCAGGTACGGCTCCAAACTGCTGAGAAGCTTGCGCCGAGCCGATCCTGGCTCGATCAATGTCACTCGGTCGCCAAAGCCGATCAGCCAGGAGACGAGCGCGTCGACGTTCGCGAACGGCACCTCGACCTCTAGCCCATCGCTCCGCTCTCGCGTTTTCGCGGTGGGGAGGTTCTGTTCGGCCCACCACCGCACGGAGTCTGAGAAGAGGATGGTGGCGTCGCTCGTAGGTTCCGGCCCCCACTCCCAGGCTTCCCGGTCGAGCCTGTCGCCCGCGGCGAAACCCTCCGGTACCTCGTAGGACGAGGTGGTCGCTTGCACCCCGGACATCCTCGATACGCGGAACGACTTGATCACCCCATCGCCGGTGTCCTTGCCCACGAGATACCAGTTCCCTCGCCTGTGCACGAGCCCGTAACCCTCGACCGTCCGGGAACCGGCGCCGTCATCGGTCCCGTAGTGGAACCGCACCGCCTGCCGGTCCAAGAGTGCGGCGTAGAGGGGCCCCAGCAGCGGCTGCTCGGCAGCAACGTCGGCCCCCCACAGGATCCGAGGTCCGCCCAAGGACGGAAGCGAAGTGTCCGCCGTCAGCTTCAGCAGTCCCGAGGCGGCCTGATCCCCCGCTCCCAGGACCGCTTGGGTCGCTACCCCGAGTGCCGCCAGCTCGTCGGGCTCGAGGTCGAGGTCGGGGAGGTAGTACTTGTCCTTCGGGATGATGTAGGCATCGCCGACGTCGGCGAAGGGATCGCTCTTGCGCAGCTCCAGAGGGATACCCATTGCACGCAACGCTTCTTTGTCCCTCTCGAAAGCGCGCCTGAAAGCTTCGTCGTTGGGTTGGTCGTAGCCGGAGATCTCTTCTCGGATCTCTTGCGCTGTCAGCGGACGCGGCGTCTCGAGTAGGGCCGCGATCAGATTGATCAGTCTTTCGATCCGCCTCATGTGCCGAGGGTATCCAAGGACGACAGAGGTCATTTCAGTCTTCTCTATCTACACGCCAAGCCGCTCGCGATGACGGAGCTCACTCGATCATCGTGTTCATGCCCGTCGGGATCTAGTGGCCTCTAGGAGTCTGGGATCGCTTCGGCTGCGACCGACCCGGCGGCAGCCGCGGCGAGTACGCCTTCAGGTGCATCCCTCATGGAGCGGCCCATCGAATGAACATCGAGGCCCTTCTCCTCCAGCAACCTCAGTCCGGGCCTCCCCTCCGCCGACACCACGGAGTGCCGGTCGTAGATGCCGCCGCGGCGAAGTTGCGCCTGCACCGTTTCTGCGAGCTCTGCCGGGAGATCGGGGACCGGGACCGTCACCCGCGTCTGAGCCGCGATCGTCAGGGCGGTGATGGTGTGATGGCTGAGGCCGTTGTGACGGGTTCGATGATCCGCGAACGACACCCGCAGGCACGCGACCGGGTGGCCATCCAGCGCCGAGGCGGCGTTGAGGACCTGGCCCTGCTCTATCGCGCTGAACCCCAATGTGGAAGCACTCCCCGTGACGCCTGGCCCCATCGCCACGATGGCTACGTCTGCCTCCCCGATCACCTTCACGGCAGCCAGCCCACTGAAGATGTTTATCGCCTCGAGGTCGCCGCCGAACGAATGTCCCACCGTGCAGGTGAGGTCGATGAGGTTCGTCTGCTGAAGGGAGCGCACCAGGTCGCTCCACGGCAGCGGCAGCGCCCCCGCGTCGGTCATCACGTAGGCGATCACGGCGTCCGAGTGGCGAGCTCTGATCCCGGCGCTAACGCCCGCGATCTGAGAGTGAAGGCCGCAGGCGACCACCGGCATCCCATCGATGGACGTGACGTCGGCCAGGCGGGCGTGGGTGGCGCTCTCGGGCGCCTCGACCGCGGACACTTCCGTCTGCCAGGGGGTGTATCGCATCTTCATGATGTGACCCGGCCCCCGCTCGACCGCGCCGGAGCCGTCCAGGTTCCACAGGAGGAACCCCACTCCGCCTGTTCCCAACTGCAGCTCGAGCCCGGTGGTATTCACAACGACGCGATCGCCGGCATCCAGGGGGCCGATCATCGAAGGGAATCCAACTGCCTCGATCCGGCCGGATTCCATCTCGACCTGAGCGCGGATCAGGCGGTCCGACCGCTCCGAGATCGTCACGATGGTGCCTTCGTGGAACGCGGCCATCACAAAGATGCTATGAGCTTTTGCACCCGTTCATCTTGAAAGCGGAAGGGGTCCTTGCACAGCACCGTCCGCTGAGCCTGGTCGTTGAGCTTCAGGTGCACCCAATCGACCGTGAAATCACGCCGCTTGCGCTTAGCGGCGCGGATGAATTCGCCGCGTAACTTTGCCCTCGTGGTCTGAGGAGGCTCTTGGATCGCGCGCTGGATATCTTGTTCGTCGCACATCCGCTCCGCCATCCCTCGGCGCTCGAGGATGTAGTAGAGGCCACGTTTCCTGTCGACATCGTGATAGGCGAGATCCATGAGAGCGATCTTCGGGTGCGCCAGGGAGATGTTGTGGCGGCCTCTGAAGTCTTCGATCAACTTCCGTTTCGCGATCCAATCGACCTGCCCAGTGAGTTTCTCCTGGTCGTGCTCCAAGCTCTCGACCGCGTGCTCCCACATGTGCACGATCTCTTTCAGGATGTGATCGTCGCGATGGTCGACCCATCGCAAGGCCTTATCGAGGTACTCCTTCTGCATATCCAACGCGCAGGCCTCGCGGCCGTTCGCCAGACGAACGCGTCGCCGGCAGGTGGTGTCGTGGGATATCTCCCGGATCGCGCGTATCGGGTTCTCCAGAGTCATATCTCGGATCTGAACGCCCTCCTCCACCATGCGCAGGAGAACCGCGGTGGCGCCGACCTTCAGGTACGAGGCCCATTCATTCATGTTGGAATCGCCGACGATCACGTGAAGACGCCGGTACCGCTCGGCATCGGCGTGAGGCTCGTCGCGCGTATTGATGATCGGCCGCGACCTGGTCGTGGCAGACGAGACTCCCTCCCAGATGTGTTCGGCGCGCTGGGAGATGCAGAACAGCGCCCCCCGGGCGGTCTGAAGCACCTTTCCGGCGCCCGCAAAGATCTGCCGGGTAACGAAGAAGGGAATCATCACCTCGGCAAGCCGGCCGAACTCGCCATACCTAGAGACGAGATAGTTCTCGTGGCTTCCATAGGAGTTGCCCGCGGAGTCGGTGTTGTTCTTGAAGAGGTAGATATCGCCCGAGATGCCCTCTTCTCGCAGGCGTGCCTCCGCAGCCTTCAGCAGACCCTCGAGGATCCTTTCGCCGGCCTTATCGTGAACAACGAGATCGTAGACAGTGTCACATTCGGGGGTTGCGTACTCCGGATGAGAGCCGACATCGAGGTAGAGGCGGGCGCCGTTCTCCAAGAAGACGTTTGAAGAACGACCCCACGAAACGACCCGCCGGAATAGATAGCGCGCCACCTCGTCGGGCGATAAGCGCCGCTGACCCCGAAAGGTGCAGGTAACGCCGTATTCGTTCTCCGTGCCGAAGATCCGTCTCTCCACCCGTTCAGGATAAGGCGGGGGTGAAGAGACACCCGGCTAAAACCGTTGCCGCGCCGCCCGCACGGCGGGATCCTTGCGGCCTTGCTCCCCCCAGCGGGGGGCGGAAGCTTCCTAGACGCTACGCCCGCGAAGGACAAACATGATGATTGCGATGATTCCGATGATTGCCAGTATCCATATGATCAATGTCTTACCTCCTCTCGACTCTGTGATACATGTGTGCCCGAAAATCACGGCACGAAACGAGGAGTCTGACGCCGGCCTCCCCAGGGTGGTAGGGCCCGGGCGGTTTTAGACGGGTTTAGGTATCGTCCGCCTGTTTGTCGAACTCGTCCGGTCCCGGTTCCAGGGCGGGGCCCGTAGGTTCATCGATGATCGGCTTGCCCGTCTCGTCGTCATCGGGCGCTTTGTTCGCCTCGTCGTCATCGGTGCGCGCCGGGGCGCCATCCGGCGTTCCGGCGGCCTTGTCATCCTCCACGGCCGTCATCCTTTCCCCGCCATCAGGGCGACCAGCTCCGAGTTGTCGAGCCGGCGGAACTTCCTTCGGCCGAGGGTACGGTCGAGAACGCCCACCTCCAGGCTATCGGGAGGCATCTCCCGGCCCTCGACAGAATTCAATGATTCGGTGCCGAGCTTGATCGCAGCGGCAAAGCCGGGTGCCTTCTTCGGATACTTCTCTCCCAGGTAGACGCCGAGCGCGTCTGCCTGCCCCCCCATCGCCACCCACCCGGTGCGATCGCTTACCGACCCGTCGAAGAGGATGTGGAACAGCTCGTTCGTCTCCGTGCGGTCCCCCACCGCGGCCACGAGGATCTCGCATTCGTACGGCTTCAGCTCCGCCGTGAAGATGTTTCCCAACGTCTGCGAATAAGCATTGGCAAGACTCTTGGCGGTTACATCCTCCCGCGAATATGAATAGCCCTTGACGTCGACCAGACGGATCCCGCCGATCCGCAGTTGCTCGAACTCGTTGAATCTGCCCACCCCGGCAAACGCGATCCGGTCGTAGATCTCCGAGATCTTGTGCAGGGTGGCGGACTGATTCTCGGCGATGAACAGGATGCCATCGGCATATTCGATCGCTATCACCGATTTACCGCGGGCGATGCCCTTCCGCGCGTAATCAGCTTTGTCCTTCATCAATTGTTCGGGTGACACGTAATAGGGCATCGGCATGCTGCGCTCCCCTAGTCCTCGTCACCCGGGCGCCGCACATCGACCGGATGAGTCTCCGGTTGCAGCATCTCCTGCCGGCGCTCCGAGATGAGCTCATCGAACAGAGCACGGGTCTCGTCTTCGGCGAGCTCTCTGATCCCGTCCATCGAGATCACGGCGACGTTCGGGAAGATCCCTCGGATCAGATCCGGCCCGCCCGTGCCGACGTCTTCATCGGCGGCGTCGAAGAGGGCCTCGATAGCTGCCTTCTCTGCTTCCTCGCGGCTTAGATCGGGCCGAAAGCGCTTCTTGAGCGAGGATCGTGCGTCCTTACCGCCCGAACCGGTGGCGTGGTAGTCATCCTCCTCGTAGCGTCCGCCTGTAACGTCGTACTTGAAGATCCGGCCAAGCTGCCGTGCTTCGTCGTAGCCCGCGAACAAGGGAACAACTACCAACCCCTGCATTGCAGCGGGAAGGTTCGCACGGATCATCTGGGACAATTTGTTTGCTTTGCCCTCGAGGGTGAGCCGTTCACCCTCGACCTTCTCGTAATGCTCGAGCTCCGTTTGGAATAGACGCACTATCTCCACGGCCGGTCCGGCCGCCCCCGCGATGGCGATCGCGGACATCCGGTCGGCTGCGAACACCTTCTCGATGGAGCGATGAGCTATCTGGAAGCCTTCCGTAGCTCGGCGGTCGCCGGCCATGATGACGCCTTCGGAGTAGCGAAGCGCAAGCACCGTCGTGCCCTCGGGGGCGTGCAGCTGCGCTTTGGGATCGGAGTTAGGCAGCAGGTCGTGCGCTTGAGTTCGAAGAACCTCTGAGAAAGAAGAGCCTGGACCGTGAACCGGGAGGCGCAGCAGGTCGGCGAAGGTATCGCCGCTCATTCGCCGCCCTTCTGAACGAACGCCCGAACGAAGTCTTCGGCGTTGGATTCGAGCACGGCGTCGATCTCGTCCAATAGATCGTCCACTTCCTTAGTTGAATCGGAGGCAGTGGCCTTCTCTGTGGAGTTGTCCTGAACTTCTTCTTCTTCCTTCGGCTTCGGCTTGCGCGTTTGCTCGCCGGGCATGGATCACCTCATCTGTAGGGTGTTACTGGCTCCGATTCTACTGTGCTGCAAGGCTCGACCTCCGGTATCAGGCGCTTAGCCTCTTTACCAGTCCTGCGGCATCGGGACACTCATCCAGCAGCTGGCCCACCCGAGCACGCGTCCCTCGGGTCGGGTCCATGGTCGGCACCTTGCGCAGCGGATCGTCGCCCGTGTCGAAGATCAATGAGTCCCACGAGGCGGCCGCGATCCTGGACGAGAACCGACGCAAGCACTCTCCCCGGAAGTAAGCGCGGGTGTCCTCCGGGGGATGATCCACTGCGCGCTCTATCTCGGCATCCGTGACGATCCTCGTCATCTTTCCGGACTGGACGAGCTTCCAATAAAGACTTCGCTCACGCCGCACCTCGTGGTACTGGAGATCGATCAGACGTAGCTTCGAGTGGTCCCAGGGCAAGTGGTCGCGGTCACGGTAAGCGTCGAGAACCGAGAGCTTGGCCACCCAGTCGAGATCTGCGGACAAGAGGCCAGGATCTCGCTCGAGGCCCCCGAGCACGCGCTCCCATTCGTCGAGGACGCGATCCATCACCGGACCGCTGTCGTTCTCAGCGACATACTTCTTCGCTAGCTTGAAGTATTCCCACTGAAGCTCCACCGCCGTGATCGAGGATCCTTCGTTCATCTCGATCGTTGCCCGGCAGGTGGGATCGTGAGACACCAAGCGCATGGCATGGATGGGATCGGCAAGCGTCATATCGTCGGCGATGAAGTCGTCCTCGATCATCTGCAGAAGGAGTGACGTCGTCCCGATCTTCAGGAAGATCGGGAGCTCCGCCATGTTGGCGTCGCCCACGATCACGTGCAGCCTTCGGTACCGTTCGGGATCGGCATGAGGCTCGTCTCGGGTGTTGATGATCGGCCTTTTGAAGGTGGTCTCCAATCCGACTTCCACTTCGAAGAAGTCGGCCCTCTGCGAGATCTGATAATCGGTCTTCTCCGCGGAGTTCTCGGATCCGACCTTGCCGGCACCCGTAAACACCTGGCGAGTCACGAAGAACGGGATCAAGTGCTTCACCAGGTTCGGGAACGGCGTCCTGCGGTCCACGAGGTAGTTCTCGTGACAGCCGTAGGAGTTCCCCTTGCCGTCGGAGTTGTTCTTGCAGATGAACAACCGCTGTCCCGCGGGCGTGATCTCCTTCACGGCGTCCATCGATTGCTCGAGGATCCGCTCCCCCGCCTTGTCCCATATCACGGCGTCGCGCGGGTTGGAGCATTCCGGGCTGGAATATTCGGGGTGAGCATGGTCGACGTAATAGCGAGAGCCGTTCGGCAGGATGACGTTAACGAGCCCGGTCTCTTCCTCCACCCCACCATCGCCGGCCGCGTGCTCGAAGCCGCGGGCGTCGCGCAGAGGCCTCTCTTCGTCGTAATCCCATTTCACCCGCTTGAAGATGGGCTTTGCGTAGGCGTTGATCAGGAGGGACGACGTGATGATGGGATTGAAGTCCGTCGCCTCCTGTACGACGATGCCGTACTCGGTCTCGATGCCGCAGATCTTGGGGATCGCCATAGAACGAGGTTACGACGCGGTGGGGCGCAGCAGGGCGGCCCTAGAGATACTGGCCGGTCGAGACACGCTCGACCTGACGGTTGCCCTCTCCATCTTTGTGCTCGCCGACCAACGTCCGGATGTAAACGATGCGCTCACCCTTCTTGCCGGAGATCTTGGCCCAGTCGTCCGGGTTCGTGGTGTTGGGCAGGTCCTCGTTCTCTTTGTATTCCTGATGGATGGCGGTCAAGAGATCCTGCAGGTTCACGCCCTTCGCTTCGCCCTTGATCGCCCGTTTGATGGCCGTCTTCTTGGCACGACGGACGATGTTCTCGATCATGGCACCGGATGCAAAGTCTTTGAAGAACAGCGTCTCTTTGTCGCCATTGGCATAGGTGACCTCGAGGAACCGATTGTCGTCGTCCTCGCTGTACATCTTCTCAACCGTCTCGGCGATCATCGCGGAGACGGCTTCCTCTGCAGAGCCATGCCGGGCGATCTCGGCCTGCGACAGCGGTACCTCGGTGGTCAGATACTTCGAGAAGATGTCCCTGGAAGCAGTTTGATCCGGCCGCTCGATCTTTATCTTCACGTCGAGTCGCCCCGGACGAAGGATCGCGGGATCGATCAGGTCTTCGCGGTTCGACGCCCCCACGACGATGACGTTCTTCAGCGTTTCCACTCCGTCGATCTCTGCCAGCAGCTGAGGGACGATCGTCGACTCGATGTCGCTGGAGATGCCCGAGCCGCGTGTTCGGAAGAGTGAATCCATCTCGTCGAAGAACACGATCACAGGCACGCCTTCTTCGGACTTCTCTTTCGCGCGCTGAAAGATCATGCGGATCTGGCGTTCGGTTTCTCCAACGTACTTGTTCAACAGCTCGGGGCCCTTGATATTCAAGAAGTACGAACGGCGATCATCCCGGCCCGACTTCGCAGCTACTTTCTTGGCCAGAGAGTTGGCTACAGCCTTTGCTACCAAGGTCTTTCCACAGCCCGGAGGTCCGTAGAGCAGGATCCCCTTGGGCGGCTCGAGTTGATGCTCTCGGAACAGCTCTGCGTGGAGGTATGGCAACTCGACTGCGTCTCTTATCTCTTCGAGTTGCTCGCTCAATCCGCCGATGTCCTCGTAAGAGATGTCGGGCACCTCCTCGAGGATCAATTCCTCCACCTCGGGCTTCGGGAGCTTCTCGAGCACGTGACCGGATTTGGAGTCGAGTAGCAAGGAGTCGCCGGCGTTCAGCCGCGTGTCCATCAGAGGCTCGGCCAGCTCGACTACCCGCTCTTCATCGGCCCGACCCAGCACGAGTGCGCGCAGGCCCCCGTCGAGCACCTCTTTGAGTGTCACGACCTCGCCTTGATTCTCGAAATCGCAGACACCGATGATGTTCAACGCGTCGTTGAGGATGACCTCCCGCCCCCGCTCGAGGCGCGCGACGTCGACGTTCTCCGGTAACAGATTGACGCGGAGCTTGCGGCCGTTGGTGAAGACATCGGCCGTGCCATCGTCTTCGTACAGGTGAAGGAAGATCCCATAACTCGAAGGGGGCTTGGCCAGCCGCTCTACCTCTTCCCTCAGGGTCGCAAGTTGCTCGCGCGCCTCTCGCAGCAGCCCATCGAGACGAGCGTTCGTGTCGCGAGTGGTCGCCATCTCCCCGGCTGCTTCGGCCAGACGTTTCTCCAGGTTGTGGATCTGGCGGGGGGCAGCTTCGAGCTGGCGACGCGCTATCCCGAGCTCATCTTCGAGGAGCTTTACCTGTCCTCTGAGCTCTTGAATCTCTCGGTCGTAACGCTCGAAATCGCTGGCTGGGATCGCAACCACCTCCCTCGGGAGAAAAGCCTACTCCCTTGCATTCTCAGAAAGCGCATCTTTCAGAGTCTCTGTTGGAGCTAACCGGCGTCCCGTGATGATGAAACCGGTATGCGCGACCATCCGATGGTCGGGCCGAACCGACTGACCAGAAACATTCCAGCCTCTTACCAAGCCTTCGAAGGTATTGATCAGCGCGAAGCCCCCGGCTCTCATCGCCTCCACGGTCCGCATGACTTGCGGGACCGTCGGCAGATAGCAGCACAATGTTCCGCCACTCACCAGCGCTTGCGCGGTGGTAGCAACGGCCTGCCACGGCTCCGGTAGATCGAGAACGATGCGGTCGAAGGGTCCCTGCGCCGCAGTAGAGCCAGCATCAAACACATCGCCCAGAACGAGTTCGAGGTTGTCGGGTTTCGCTCCGAATGCCCGGTACCAAGCTTCTATGTTGGTCAGTGCTTGCTTGTAATGGTCTTCCCGCAGCTCATAGGAGACGACCGAACCTACCTCGCCCACGGAGCGGAGCAAAGCGAGTGTCAGCGAGGCCGAGCCGGTCCCCGCCTCGAGCACGCGGGCGCCGGGAAAGATGTCCGCATAGATGAGGATCAGACCAAGATCCTTCGGGTAGACGACCTGAGCGCCACGTTGCATCTTCAAAACGAAGTCGGCCAGTGTCGGCCGGAACACGAGCAGCGTGGACCCCCGCGACGCAGTCACGATGGTTCCCTCCGGATGCCCGATCAGGTCGTCATGGCGCAGTGCGCCCAGATGAGTGTGAAACTCCCCTCCCTGTTTGAGGGTTACGAGGTAGCGCCGCGCATGGGAGTCCACCACCAACACTCGCTCGCCTTCGGCGAACGGGCCTCTCGTGGGAGCCTGTGTCGGCACTGGCACATCGGGGTTATGCATGGCGGCGGCCGAGCAGTTGGACTAGCCGCTCGGTTGGAAAGTCGCCGGGCGGTTCGTGAGCGTCACATCGATCGTTCGCGAACCGTGGCTCCCGGTTAGCTTCACCGTGACGCGTTGACCTGGGTCCAGGGCCGTCAGCTCGTTCGTAAGAGCGTTGGCGGAAGTGATCGCTTGTCCGGCTACCTCAACGATGACGTCGCCGGTCTGGATCCCCGCGGCCGCTGCCGGGCTTCCCGGGATCACGCCCGCTACCAGCGCTCCGGAGGCGTGTCGATCCAGTCCCATCTGCAGCGCGACGGTGGGATCGAGGTCACGGACCGAGACTCCCAGCCACGCTCGCTTCTGGACCGGCTCCGTAAGGATCTGTCTCACCACGGGCAGGGCGTGATCGATGGAGATGGCGAACCCAACGTTCTCTGCGGAACCTGCGTTGGCGGCCGCTGTGTTGATGCCGACGAGTTGACCTCCCAGATTCACGAGAGCCCCTCCGGAGTTCCCGGGATTGATCGCAGCGTCGGTTTGTAGCAAGCCGACCAAGTGCTCGGTCGCCCCGCTGTCCCGCCGGACCGTGATCGTCCGGTTGACCCCCGAAACGATCCCCTTCGTGACCGTGGGGCCCCCCAGCCCGAGCGGAAATCCGAGAGCGACCACCTCATCTCCCAACTCGAGGCGGCCGGACCTTCCGATGACGATCGGCTTGAGGTGGGTAGCGTCCACCTTCACCACGGCCAGATCGTGCGTTGGATCTGCTCCGAGGACGTGGCCTTGCAAGGGATCGTTGTGGATCCCGTCGTTGAAGACGACCGTCACCTTCACGGCACCTTCGATCACGTGGTTGTTCGTCAGGATCGTGCCGTCACGGCTGATGATGACGCCGGAGGCCTCAGCTCTCCCGGTCTGTGAGCCTCCCAGGAGCCCGCCGACACCGAACTGGGTGACCCTGATGTTCACGACCGAGGGCAGCACCCTTTGGACCACCTTGGCAACCGAGGAATGGGCGACGATCGCAGTGGCCTGTCTGAGGGAGATCGACGGCGTGGGAGAGGGGGCCGCGAAATGGGATTGGAGATCGACCCCACAAGCAGGGGCCAGCATCATGCCGGCACAAAAAAGGAGAGGAAAAAGGCGGCGCACACTTGAAGGATACGAGGGGCAGCGGCTCCTGGATGCTAAAAGCCGGCTCCTGCGGATGCCATGGGGGAAGCTCGGCTGTTCCTCAGAGACCGGCCACAAAAAGTTTGGGACGCACGACCACGCCCGTCAAGCAAAACGATCACGCGGCCGATCCGACCGCGGCGGCCGCCGAGACCGTGATTTCTCCTCCTTTAAGGCCGCCCAGAGCGAAGACGAACAGATAGCTTCCCGGGACGAGCGGGATGGGTTCCGTGACGGTGTCACTGAACTCGGTCCACGACTGCAACCCCCACACCCTCACCTCGTCAGAAGATGATTCGAACAAGACCTCTCTCGTGGCGGGGTCTACGAGGTACCACGCCTCTGCGTAGTGACCGGCAGGGGCGCTCCACGACCGGGACACCACGAACGGGAGGGTGCGCCCATTCTTGAGCGCTATCCCCGAGTCCCCGTCGCTGATCCGGGCGGGGCGAACGTTGCTGAAGACGACTTTGCGCTGGACCCCGCCGATATCCGCTTCCATCCGCTTTCAGGATAATAGAGGTGCTTACACGATCCGGGTCTCTGCAATCATCGGCCGCCCATCGCGTTCGACCCAGATGGATTCCACCATCGCCCAGTTATCGGTCCCCGAGTACCTGATCTCGACGATGAACCGTCCGGTGTCCCCTTCCTTTACGCTGACGACCTCGCCCGCTGTGATCGGCCTCGGCAACTGGCGAACAACGGGCCCGATGTTCGCTTTCGCCTCATCGGTAAGGTCCGATGCCGCCCGCGCCATATCTCCCGAGGCGTTGGCGGCGGCATGAGCCTCGGCATGTTTGCGAACCGCTTCTTCTTCCATGAAACCTCCCTCTCCTTTGGGAGTAACGCAGCCGTTTGCGATCCTCGTCCCACAGGAACGTTATCCGCCCACTTAGTCTTCGAGCCCATGTGCACCTTCTGTCAGATCATCGCGGGCGAGGTCCCAGCTCATATCGTCCTGGATGAAGACCTGATGCTCGGCTTCCTTGACGTGCGTCCGTTGTTCTCCGGGCACACCTTGCTCGTGCCCAAGGCTCATCATGAGACCCTCCTGGACCTCCCCCCGAGCTTGGTGGAACCCTTCTTCGGCACCGCGCAGCGGGTGGCCCGAGCCGTCGAATCCGCTGCGGACGCGGATGGCTCGTTGATCGTTATCAACAACAAGGTGAGCCAATCGGTCCCCCATCTGCATCTCCACGTCGTTCCCCGCAGATTCCACGATGGCTTGCGCGGTTTTCTGTGGCCGCGCAAGCCCTATCCCGATGCCGATGCCGCGGCCGCGGTAGCGGCTGGGATCAGAGCGGCCCTGGAAGATCCGCAATGATCTCCGAGGTGGTGACCCTGCGATCGAGCGATGGGCTCGAGCTGGAAGGAGTCCTCGAGATGGTGGGTTCCCCGGCAGCCACGCTGTTGCTGTGCCATCCCCATCCGCAGATGGGCGGCACTATGAACGCTCCCCTTCTGGTTGCGCTGCGTGACGAGTTGGTGGCCAGGCGCTGGGCGGTCCTGCGTTTCAACTTCCGTGGCATCGGCAGATCGAAGGGGGAATCCGGGACCGGCGAGGCCGAGATCTCCGACGTTCACGCTGGTCTCGATCTGCTCCGGCAGCGCTTCTCCGGGCTCCCCCTTGCTCTGGGGGGATGGTCGTTCGGGGCCGCCGTCGCGATGCGCGTTGCTTGCGCCGGCGAGCGGCTTGTCGCGTGTGTAGCGGTGGCCCCGGCAGTCACTCCGAAGCCGGGTGTAACCGCTGGGATGCCGCCCGCGGAGTCGTGCGATATCTCCTGTCCCACACTTTTAGTGACGGGAGCCAACGACGATCAGATCTCGCCCGCTGCGTGCCGCGCGTGGGCCGAGCAGGTGCCCCTGGCCCAGTATGTTGAGCTGCCGGGCGCGAACCACTTCTTCTGGGCGAAGTACGAGACCCTTGCTGCGACGGTCACACACTTCCTGGATGAGACCCTTCAGAAGGAGGCCTGACGGATGCGGATCGGCATCGATGTGTCCCAACACCAGCTCACATGGGAGTCGCTGCTCGGGCGCGTGCTGTTCGCGGAACAGGCGGGGTTCGACAGCGCCTGGGTCTTCGACCATTTCAAGCCGCTCTACGGGGATCCGACGGGGCCGTGCCTCGAAGGGTGGACGCTGCTCGCAGGCCTGGGCGCGGCTACCACCAGCATCCGGTTGGGCGCCCTCGTTACCGGCGCGACCTATCGGCATCCGTCCATCCTCGCGACCGAGGCCGTGACCGTCGATCACATCACGGACGGGCGTCTCGAGCTTGGGATGGGGGCCGCGTGGTTCCAGCAAGAGCACATCGAGCTTGGCGTCGAGTTTCCCGGAACCGGCGAACGAGTCGATCGGTTCGAAGATGCGGTGCAGATCGCGAAGCTCCTCATGACCGAAGACCGCGTTTCCTTCCAGGGTCATCACTTCAGGCTGGAGGGAGCCTCCTACAACCCCAAACCCGTACAACGCCCCCACCCTCCTCTATGGATCGGGGCGAGCGGTGAGAAGAGGATGCTGCCTATCGTCGGACGGCATGCGGATGTATGGCACTCCTTCGGCGACCCCGGCAGCCTGCGCCGTAAAGGCACGATCGTCGAAGAACACGCGATCAAGGCAGGCCGGGACCCCGCCGGCATCCTGCGTTCCACCGCCCTGTCCCTGTCGGAGGATTGGGATTCCGTGCGGGCCACCGCCGAGCAACTGCGCGAGGCTGGGGTGACGTACGTGATCGCGAGCTGGCCGGGAGAGGGGCAGGCTCGCGTCGAGGAATTTGTCACCGAGGTCATGCCTGCACTGAGAGCCCTCTAACTCACAGATAGACCTGCTTCCACGCCGTCCACCAGTCATCGCCATGGGAGACGATGGTGCGTGAGTCCTTGAGCTCGAGGCCGGGTCTGTTCCGGTAGGTCTCAGTTAGATCGGAGGAAGCAAGCTCGACCTCGATCTCGCACGGCGAACCGACGTGGTAGGGGGCTACCGCTTCCAGGTCGGCGAGCGCCTCCTTCGCGCCCGTTTCGATCGACTCACGGGCGCGCCGCACCGGGACGTGACGGGCGCTGAATCTGCCGATGCCGGTCTTGACGCGTACCGTGGTGAGGCCCTGCCCCAACAATTCGGTGGCCTCCCGGCAAGTGGCGTCATCGCCGGTTACCAGCAGCACTGGACAGTCCCACATGCCGCAGAGCGCCGCGTTGATCCCGGTCTCCCCCACGAGCTTTCCGTTGAAGCGGAGGTTGCGCCACTCGGTTCCGCTGACGGTATGGCTCAGCACACCATCGGCGGTTCCTGCCATGGCGTGCATTGCGACGAACAGCGCGGCGTCGCATCCGTCCTCGAGGAATCCGGTGTATTCGGTCCAATCCTTCTGGACCACCCATTCGCAGCGATCGTCGAGAAGATCTGGGATCAAAGAGTTGAAGGACCAATCGTCGCCCGCGCCGTGACAATCCATCACCACGATCTCGGTTGCTCCTCCCGCTACGGCGCCGCGGACGGCGGCGTTGATCTCCTCCGTATAGAGACGCCTGCCCTCCTCGTAGCCCTTCCTGTTGGCAGAAACCTGCTCCCACCTGGTGATGCCTGCCACACCCTCCATGTCACTGATGATGAAAACGCGCATCTGGTCTCCCTACTTCAGGCTCTGCTGTCGGAGTACTTCATACAAGACGACGCCCACCGCAACCGCGAGGTTCAGCGACGTTGCGGTTCCGTGCATGGGGATCGTCACGCTTCGTTCAACCTGGTCCAAGACGGTTCGATCCAACCCCGAACCTTCGTTTCCGAAGAGGAGCAG
>DATAPE010000289.1:0-3000 GCA_036265345.1 Actinomycetota bacterium | reverse complement strand
GGCTGTGGCTGTGAGCGCCCCGAGGAGGCTACCCGATGCCTGGTAGCCGACGAAGGCGAAGAAGGCCAGGAGCAGCAAGAACGTCCAGTGCACCCTCACCTCTATGCCCGAGAATCGTCCTATCTTGAAAGAGCCGCCCATTTTTATGGTCTCTCCAGTTTGTCGTAGGGATTAGATAGCCTCTGCCACTGAATCAGCCGAAGGTGAAGCAATAAGCCTCCACCCCCGAATCGAGAAACTCGATCTCGAAGAGTCGATCGGCGATGGGCTTCTCTTGTCGGATCAGCTGGTACAGCCGCTGTTCGCTGAGCGTGCCGTTGCCCTGCTCGTCGACATCGATCCCCTTAGCAGCGTCCGGCACCTCTCCATCGATGAGCACGCGAAATTCCACGGAGGTTCCCCGCTCTGCCGGTCCCATCACCAGATGAAGATCGCGGGCGTGAAAGCGGTAGGCGATCCGCCCGCCCGCCTCGTTGAGCACAGCGGCCTGTGGCTCCACGGTCCAATCCCCCGAGAGGGCCCAATCATTGAGCCCCAACCGCGCGGGGGCATCATAGACGCGAGGCTCGTCCAATACCGCACTACCTGCAGACGCAAAGTTCTCGGTGCGCTCATAGCCGAGATAGTTTTTTCCGGAGACCTCAAGCTTCCCCAATCGGCGCCAGTTTCAACACCACGTGCATCGACGGACACTAGTTCGTCACTGACGCGGCCATATCCGGCCTCTTCGAGCAATTGTTGAAGGATCATCTCCGACTCTTCGTATGCGCCCTCGCCGAATAGATGGTGTCGAATATGTCCCTGCGCATCGACGAAATAGAGGGCCGGCCAATATCTGTTGTTGAAAGCACGCCATATCGCATAGTCGCTATCGACTGCAATCGGATAATCGACCCTCATGTCCTTCGCGGCTCGACGAACGTTATCGAGGTTTCTCTCAAAGGCAAACTCGGGGGTGTGCACGCCGATGACCACCAAGCCCTGATCCTTGTACTTCTCGGCCCACGCTCTGACGTAGGGAAGTTGGCGTAACCAGTTGATGCAGGTGTAGGTCCAGATGCTGATGAGGACGACCTTTCCGCGCAGGCCAGCCGCCGTCAACGGCTGCGAGTTGAGCCACTCGGTCGCGCTGTCGAGTGACGGTAGCTCACCTTCTATGGGTAATCTGGGGTGTATCGCGGCGAGCAAGAGCTCTCTTGCTTTCATAGTGAATGCCTTCCATTCGATTGTTTGTCCACCTGTCTCTCCTCCAAAGCGGGAAAGCCAATCTTGAAGACCTTGCGCGCCCTACTCGCAGGCCGACGCCAGTCAATAACCGTCGACATCGACCACAGCTTGGGCAAAGGCCTGCGGGGCTTCCTGGGGCAGGTTGTGCCCAACGCCGCCCCCGATGATTCGGTGCGCATATTTGCCCGAGAAGTTCCCCGCATAGGCACTGGCCTCCGGGTGGGGCGCACCATTGGCATCGCCTTCGAGGGTAATGGTGGGCACCCTGATGAGCGGAAATTCGGCAAGCTGCTTTTCCAGATCATCATATTTCGGCTCGCCTTCAGCCAGGCCGAGCCGCCAACGGTAGTTATGGATCACGATCTCGACATGATCGGGGTTCTCCAAGGACGCTGCGCTGCGATCGAAGGTGGCATCATCGAAGTCCCACTTGGGCGAGGCGATCTGCCAGATGAGCTTGGCAAAATCGTGGCGGTATTCCTCGTAGCCGGCCCTGCCGCGCTCCGTGGCAAAGTAAAACTGGTACCACCATTGGAGCTCAGCCTCTGGCGGCAGTGGCATCTTGTTGGCTTCAGGGCTGCCGATCAGATAACCACTCACTGAGACCATCGCCTTGCAGCGCTGTGGCCAGAGCGCGGCGATGACGTTGGCCGTACGCGCTCCCCAATCATAACCGGCCAGGATCGCCTTCTCGATCTCCAGAGCATCCATCAACGCGGTGATGTCGACGGCGAGTACCGACTGCTGGGCATTGCGGAGGGTTTCACCTGAAAGGAAGCGCGTCGTGCCATAGCCGCGCAGATACGGGACGATCGCCCTGTAGCCTGCCTGTGCCAGCAAAGGCGCTACATCGAGGTAGCTGTGAATATCGTAGGGCCAGCCGTGCAGAAGGATTACCGCCCGACCATCGGAGGGGCCGGCTTCAGCGTATCCAACGTTCAGGACTCCGGCGTCGATCTGCTTCAGTGCGGCGAATTCGGACACGTATCTCCTCCAATTAGATTCACAGCGATGTGGCCGCGTACGCCGTGGGAAGAAGGCTCGCGTTGTGCGCACCGCCCACGTCCGCCGATTAACGCACTGACGTGAATGCGGGTCGCATCTCTGTCGCGAAGAGCTCCGGCTCTTCCCAGGCGGCGAAGTGGCCTCCCCAATCGACCTCGTTGAAGAAGCTGAGGGTGGGGTAGGAATTTTCGACCCAGCTGCGCGGGGCCCGGAAGATCTCGCCGGGGAACACCGTGAAGCCCACCGGCAGCGAGACCTCCGGAGGAGCCTGGCCGGCCGCAAGAGCCTGGGCTCGTCCGTTCTCCCAGTACGACCGGGCCGCAGACGCCCCAGTGCCCGTCAGCCAGTACAGCGTGATGTTGTCGAGGATGTGGTCCCGGGTGAGACCGCCCGAGGGCTGCCCGTCGAGAAAGGCGCCCGAGATCTTGTAGTAGGCGTCCGTATCGTGATCGAGCATCCAGGCCGCCAGGGCGACGGGTGAGTCCAGCAGGGCGTAGCCGATGGTCTGCGGCCGCGTGGACTGCTCCAGGAAGTAGCCAAAGCCGCTCATCCTGAACGTGGTGATGGCGTCAAGAGCCGCGCGTTCCTCCTCGGATTCCCCCGGTAAGGGGCCGCCAGCCAGAATCGTCACGAGCAAGTTCATGTGGATGCCGAGCAGACCCTCGGGTGCCTGGCGGCCCATCGCGTCGGTGACGGCAGCGCCCACGTCGCCGCCCTGGGCGCCGTAGCGGGTGTAGCCGAGGCGCTCCATCAGCTCCGCCCACGCTT
>DATAPE010000288.1:0-3196 GCA_036265345.1 Actinomycetota bacterium | reverse complement strand
CGCCGCGAACCCCCAACGCAGCCAGCCGCAGTGAGCCTTCGACCCTAAGGCGACGGCCCGCCCAATGCAAGGAAGCGTGCGTGGCGGCGCCAAGCTGCGGTCCGGGCCTACAAGCTGGCCATTCCGTGCGACGTGCGGGTGTCGCTGGCAAGAATCGAACAGCGCGCGGTTCAGGTATTCGGGGCCTTTTGGGCGCGCTTGACTCTCGGTTAACCGAAGAGTTCATGCTGTGCCCCGTGAGCCGGGACAACCTGTTGAGCATCGGCTCGTTCGGACTGCTCACGGGTCTCTCGGTCACGACTTTGCGGCACTACGACGCCGGTGTCCTCGAGCCTGCGTTCGTCGATCCGGAAACGAGGTACCGCTACTACGACCCGAACCAGGTCCGCCTTGCGCGGGTGATCCAGAGGCTCCGCGCGGTCGACCTGCCTATCAACGACATCGGGAGGGTCCTGGAAACGCCGGAGGTGGCCGACGTCCGTGAAGTGCTCGCATAGCATCGAGGGCGCCTGGCGCAGGAGGCCGAAGTGCTCTCGGAATACCTCACGGCGGTGGACGAGCTCATCGAGAAAGGAGTCGACGTGCCGGCAGTCAAGGGGAATCGGATCGTCATGATCAACATCGCGGTCACCGAGCTGGATCCGTGCAGGCGCTTCTACGAAGAGGCGCTCGGGGTGGAGTTCGCCGAGGAGGCGCATGGGGAAGGCCCCGTTCACCTGAACGCGACGTTCGGGGAATGGAACACCGAAAGCTGGTTCCTGGTCTCGCTGTGGCCGAGCCCCGAGCTTGCGGGCACCGTCAACATCGGCTTCCTGGTCGAGGATCTCGACGCGACGTACCAGCGGGCGCTGGCAGCGGGAGGGATGGACGAACACGGACCGATGGATCAGCCGGGCATGCCTCGCTTCGCGCAGGTTCGAGACCCGAGCGGGAATCACATCGGCCTTTATCAGGGTTAGGGGATGCCGACGAGGCTTCCGCCGGCTTAGTCGCCCGGAAGGCCCGGTAGGTCGGTGGGATAGACGCCGACCGCGAATCCGTAGACCGTGTTGCCCGAGCGTGGAAGCTGTTCGAACTCCGCGACCAGCTCGGCCATCCGCTTCCAGAACTCCGACGCCTGCTCCTCCGAGATGCGGGCGTGCCGGATGAAGCCCCACAGCTTCCCGTCGTGGAACGCCGCGCCTGACTCCCCGGCGGCGAGCTCGAAGTCGTTGAAGTCTCGAGGCAGCTCGCCCCCGTCCGCGCTTCGCTCGACCCCGACGTAGAACATCCGGGCCGTCCGGCCGTAATACCGCTCATCGATCGCCCGTACCCGTCGCGTCCTGACCACCTGGACCAGTCCGGCCTCGGTAAGCACCTTCACGTGGTGCGCGACGGTGCTCTTCGGCCGTTCGACCGCGACCGCCAGCTCGGTCACGGTCGCCGCCCGCTCGTGGAGCAGGCCCAGGATCGTCGTGCGGAGGGGATGGCTGATCGCCTTGACCTGGGAGGGCATCGTGAGCGCGATCCGGTCGGCGAGGTCGTAGTCGGGGTGAGTCGAGTTGCGCTCCATCGCCGAATAGACTAGCATCGTCGAATGTTCCAACTTTCTGGATCAATCGCGCAGGAGGGATCGCAGATGACCGAAGTCGTGCTGTACCACCACGTCCAGGGCCTGACCGAAGGAGTGAGGTCGTTCGCCGACGAGTTGCGGGAGGCCGGGCACACCGTGCACACGCCCGACCTCTTCGACGGACGCACGTTCGACACGATCGAGGAGGGCATGAACTTCGCGCGCGAAGCGGGGTTCGGCGCACTGGCGGAGCGGGGGGTGGCCGCCGCCGAGGGCATCGGGCCGGCGGCGGTCTACGCCGGCTTCTCGTCCGGGGTCATGATCGCCCAGCAGCTCGCGCAGAACAGGCCCGGCGCTCGTGGGGCGTTGCTCATCTACTCGTGCCTTCCCGTCTCGGAGTTCGGCGACGCGTGGCCCGAGGGCGTCCCCGTTCAGGTGCACGGCAAGGCCGCGGACCCGTTCTTTCTCGAAGACCTCGAGGCCGCGCAGGCACTCGTCGACTCGACCGACCAGGCCGAGCTCTTCCTCTATCCCGGGGAGGAGCACCTCTTCGCCGACTCGTCACTCCCGGCGTACGACGCCGCCGCCGCCGCGTTGCTCGCCGAGCGCGTGCTGGCATTCCTCGACAGCCCGAGGGTCGGTCAGCACGGCCAGTTCCACGCGTGAGGAGCCGCGGTGGTCGGACCGGCGTTCGTCTGCGCCTCTTTTCCACCATTTCGTTACCGCATTTCAGCCTTGTCGTTTCGCAGAATCGCTCCCGATGCGTACGGGAACAGGCCCGACGCACGACTTGGGGAGGGATCTATGCGGTTCGCCTTTCGCACGCCCGTACCTGCGGTCGGTCTGGCGGTCCTCGCGCTGGGAGTCGGGACAGCAATCGCCGCGTTCAGCGATTGGGGTCTCGAGCAGCAGACGCAGCTGCACAACAAGTCTCAGCCACTGTTCGGGATCGGCCAACCACTCGGTGCGTCCTCGACCGTGGACCTGGACCAGGCCCAGGCGCTCGCCCACCCGGCCGGCCTGATCTCGGTGGCGAAGGGGCTCAAGGTCAACGTGGTCACGGCCGGCAAGGCGGCCCCGAACCTTGACCAAATGGTGCTCTGGCCGCAGTCGAATCCGCAGGTCATCATCGCCTGCAACGAGGAGGGCGTCGCACAGCCTGCCCTGCAGAAGATCGATCTTTCGAACGGCGACGCCACCACCATCGCGACCGGGATCAACAGTTGTGACCCGGTACGGGTTACTCCGTGGGGCACCGTATTGTTCGGAGAGGAGAACGGCTCGGTCGGGGCCATGTACGAACTGGTCGACCCGCTGACCGTCGTCGGGGCGACGATCAATAACGTCACCGGCGTCACCTCGACCCCGAAGATCCGACGCGTCAACGCCCTGGGCTTCCTCTCGTTCGAGGGCCTCGGCACTCTCCCGAGCGGCGTGACCTACTACGGGGACGAGCTCTCCGCGGGCAACGGCGCAGCCGGAGGCGCGTACTACAAGTTCGTACCGACAAACCCGTGGACCGGTGGAGCCCCGATCACGAACCTCGACGATTCGCCCTATGCCTCGGGCACGGTGTACGGGCTTCGGGTCGGGCAAGGCAGCAACTTCGGCCAGGGCCTCTCGTACGGCACCGGAAGCTGGCAG
>DATAPE010000287.1:0-5698 GCA_036265345.1 Actinomycetota bacterium | reverse complement strand
CGACGTCGGGGCCACCGCAGATGAGGTCGGCGCCACCCTTTCCGTCGATGGTGTCGGCGCCGCCTCCCCCGATGATGACATCGTTACCACTGGTCCCGTTGATGATGTCATCACCCGAGCCACCAAGGAATGACGCTCGAGATGCTGGCTTGCCAAAGCAAGTAGGTGCTGCCTGAGCGATGCCGGTGACGGCTAGAACGATGAGACTTGCTGCGATGAGAGCAAACACACAAGACCTGCTCATATCCGACAACCTCCCCCCGTCGATCCTTGTTGCTTTGGTGCGAGCCTGCCCGACATCACCCTTGATGTCCAGTTGTGGGAGATCTGTGCCCAGGGGTCTCGCTAAGAGCCTCTGTTGCGCAAGCCAGAACAGGTCGTGACGAAAAGACCATTTCCGATCGGTCGGAAAGTCATAAGCAGAGCTTTGGACAGACGACCGCGTCATGAACGCCGAGCCCTACTACAGTGTCGGCGATGAGTTCCGCGTTGGGGAACGGAGCTGTGCGCCGCGCCACTCGTGTGGTGGCTGCACTCCTTGTCCTCGCCGTGATCATGGTTTCGTGCGTCTCATCGTCATCCACCGCCGGTTCGCACCGCACGCCGCAGGGTGGCGGTACCCTTCGGGTGGGCGTCGTGACCAGCCTGGAGGGCCAATGCGAATTCGTGTTTTGCGGCGCGGGAATCGACGATCCCCAACTGAATGTGGCTGCCATGCCCTTCGAGCTGGAGCGCTGCTGCCTTTCGCGGACGCTTCTGTCCTTTAACGGCCGCTCCGTCGCCGATGGAGGCGGTCTCTTGCGACCCGACCTTGCCGCGTCGCTGCCTGAAGTGTCCAGCGACGGCCTGACTTGGACATTCCATCTGCGGTCGGGGATCCATTACGGCCCCCCCTTACAAGGAGAGACCGTCACCGCTCAGGACTTCGTTCGTTCGATCGAACGCGCGTTGACTCCCCGGCCTGCGTGGCTCCCGGACGCCTTCGGGCCATACCTCGATAGCTATGTTGGCGGCTACCTCAACCTCGCCGGCGCCATCGTTGGAGGCAAGGCCTACGGCGAGGGAAAAGCCCAGCACATAACTGGGTTGCAGGCCCCCGACGACCACAGTCTCGTCGTCCACCTCACGCGGGCATCGGGAAACCTTGGTTACCTGCTTTCGTTGCCGGAGATGGCCCCGATCCCCCCGGTTCCCTCCCATCCCGAGTGGCGTTTCGGAGCCGCTCAAGGCCACGAGCGTGTTTACTCGAGCTACCTGGTATCCACCGGGCCTTACATGATCGAAGGCGCACAACAGCTCGATTTTTCCAGACCCCCGCAGCAACAGTTGCCGGCGCTCGGTGTTGCTCCCGATTCCTTGACGCTGGTGCGGAACCCGTCGTGGCGATCCGCCGCGGATCCTCTGCGTGCGGCGTTGCCGGATCGTATCGAACTCGTCCCTGTAAGCGATCCGCATACCGCCCAGCAACTCATCAGCCAAGGCGCTATCGACCTCGCGTTCAACTGGGATGCACCACTTCGGCGGCTGTCTGGCTCGAATACCCCCACCAGCCCGCGTGACCAGGTGAGCTTCCTGAGTCTGAACCTTGCCATGCCACCGCTGGACAACGTTCACGTCCGGCGGGCGATCAACTTCGCGATTGCTCGTCGGCCCCTGCTCCACTTCTGGAATAGCAGAGATCTGCCTGCAGTCCCTCAAACACATGTGGGCCTGGACGACCAAGAGAACAACCTCTTGCTGAACTTCGATCCCTACCACGCGGCCACGGGTGACCTAAAAGCCGCACGACGGGAGATGTCCCGCTCGCACTATGACTCGAACCACGACGGGCGCTGCGATGGTTCGGTATGCCGCGACATCCTGGTATGGGCGCGAGCGGACAAGCCCGAGCAGGTCGGTGCCGCCGGCGTGGTGGCCCGGGATTTGAGGCGCATAGGGCTCGAGCTGCGCGTTCATAAAGTCAATCCCAATGATCTTGGACCGGTGTACGGCGACCCCGGGTTGCATGTCCAGATGCTCCTCGACCAGTGGCTGAAAGACACGCCTAGCCCCACCACCTATTTCGAGCCCTTGTTCGGCGGGTCGTCGTTGCAGGTGACAGGTGGTCTGAATGAGAACCGGCTCGGATCGACGCCCTCGGAGTTGAAGAAGTGGGGTTACGGGATCCGGCATGTAGCCAGCGTGGACGGTCAGATCAGGCAATGCCTGTCGCTCACCTTCGGCGAGCAGACGCGCTGCTACGCCGAGCTCGATCAATACCTCACCACCAAGCTAGTTCCGTGGGTCCCGCTGATCGGTTTGGTGAGCGGAAGGCTGACCTCGAACCGCGTGTCTGGGTTCGACTTCGATCCCGCGCCGAGTAATCCCTTGCCGTCTCTGGACAGGGTGGTGCTCAAGCCTCACACCGCGCCCGCGCCGCTGCCGGAGCACAAGCATCCAGTTCCGCCCATCCCCAATGGCGTCTATCGCTACGCGATCTCGCGTTCCGACCTGTTTCGTTTCGATCCGAAAACCAGTCCCGGTGATGTCCCGGAGAACACCGGAACCGTTACCGTTTATCTGCGCGACGGCCGCTTCGAATCTATTCAACGCGCCGACCACGGCATCTTCAATCCGATCGCGGTAGGCATCTACAAGGGTGATGCTCATCGCGTAACGTTCCAGATTCAGCAGCCAGGCTTCAACGCGTTCACGGCCCCCGAGGCGACGTGGCGCTTCGACGGTCACGCTCTCCACTTCAAGCTCCACGGTTGCGGCAATCTCAACCAGCTCGACCCGAGCGGTCGCTTCTGCGAGGACGTGCGCGCCCCTTACGAGGCGCATCCCTGGGTAAAGGTGGCGGACCTGCCCTGAGGCTCTGGATGCCTTGAGAGCTAAGCTCGGTCCCCCTCGAACCGGCCGCTCCTCGGCTCACACCACTAGAGTGAAACGGTGATGCCCAGTAAGGGCAAGCGACCACGTCGCCGCGCAGTGGGGGCAGGAGCAGCCGCTCTTGCCGTCTTCATTCTCGCGGCGTCGTGCGTATCCTCATCTCCTCCGCCGCCCTCGTCTGGCACGCCGCTCTCGGGCGGGGCGCTGCGGGTGGGTGTGGTGAGGAGTCTCGATGACCAATGCATGTTCGTTTTCTGTGGGGGACAGATCGACGACCCGCAGCTGAGTTACCTTCCGATGGCCTTCGAGCTCGAGCGGTGCTGTTTGTTGCGAACGCTGCTCTCCTACAACGGGCTGTCCAGTGCGGACGGCGGAGGTCTGCTGCGGCCGGATCTCGCGGCCTCCCTGCCACAGGTATCGAGTGACGGGTTGACCTGGACCTTCCATATCCGATCCGGGATCCATTACGGCCCCCCGCTCCAATCCGTAACCGTCAGCGCACAAGACTTCGTCAGGTCGATCGAACGAGCGTTGAGCCCCCTGCCGCCGTGGCTCCCAGCCCCTTTCGGGCCCTATTTCGATAGCTATCTCGGCTCTTACCTCAATCTTGCAGGCGCCATCGTCGGAGGCAAGGCTTATG
Organism: Actinomycetota bacterium; assembly: GCA_036265345.1. Lineage (GTDB taxonomy): Bacteria > Actinomycetota > CADDZG01 > CADDZG01 > WHSQ01 > DATAPE01. The sequence goes on along the minus strand of DATAPE010000287.1, from coordinate 2,187 downwards.
GGGAGGGACACGCCCAGCACATCTCCGGTTTACAGGCCCCCGATGACCACACCCTCGTGATTCACCTGAACCGGGCATCGGGAAACCTGGGCTATCTACTGTCGCTTCCGGACATGGCCCCGATCCCACCCGTTCCCTCCCATCCCGAGTGGCGCTTCGGAGCCGCGCAGGGACACGAACGTGTGTATTCCAGCTATCTGGTCTCTACCGGCCCGTACATGATCGAAGGGTCTCCTCAGATGGACTTTTCCAAGCCGCCCCAGCAACAATTGCCTGCTCTTGGAGACGCCCCCGATTCTCTAACATTGGTGCGTAACCCCTCGTGGCAACCGGCTACCGACCCTTTGCGCGCCGCTCTGCCAAACCGCATCGAGCTGGTATCCGTAAGCGATCCGAGCGCCGCGCGGCAGCTCATCAGCCGGGGCGCCATCGACTTCGCGCTCGACTGGGATGCGCCTTTGGCGCAGTTGCCGGACTCCGCTCCCCAGAGCCCCCGGGACGAGGTCCGCTTCTTGAGCCTGAACCTTGCGATGCCGCCGCTTGATGACGTGCACGTGCGCCGGGCGATGAACTTCGCCATCGCCCGGGGGCCCCTGCTCCACTACTGGAACAACAGCCATCTGCCCGCAGTCACCGACACACATGTCGGCCTCGACGATCAAGAGAACAACCTCCTGCTGAATTTTGATCCGTACCACGCCTCCAGTGGCGACCTGAAAGCCGCGAAGCGCGAGATGGCGCGGTCGCGCTACGACACGAACCACGACGGCCGCTGCGATGCCGCGGCCTGCCGGCGCGTCGTGTTGTGGGTTTATCGGAGCCCGACCACGTTGGCAACGGCGCGCAAGGTGGCGCGCGACCTCAAACGGATCGGATTGGAGGTGCGCGTCTACACGCCCAATCCCCAAAAGTTTGGTTCCTCGTACGGCGATCCGAGCGTGCACGTCCAGATCCGGATGGACTCCTGGCTGAAAGACACTCCCAGCCCCACTACATATTTCGCTCCGTTATTCGGCGGGACCTCACTGCAGGTGACCGGCGGTTTCAATCAGACCCGGCTTGGCGCGACCCCGGCGCAACTCAAGAGCTGGGGTTACCGCGTCACACGGGTGCCGAGCGTGGACGGGCGAATCAGGCAATGCCTGCCTCTTACCTTCGGCGCGCAGGTGAGGTGCTACGCCGAGCTCGATCAGTATCTGACGAGTCAAGTGGTTCCGTGGGTGCCTTTGATCAGCCGGGAGAGCGCGAGGCTGACATCGACCCGGGTGTCCCGATTCGACTTCGATCCTGCCCCCAGCAGTCCCTTGCCGTCCTTGGACAGGGTCGTGCTGAGGCCACACACCGCGCCCGCGCCGCTGCCGGAGCATAAGCATCCGGTTCCGCCCATCCCCAACGGCGTTTATCGCTACACGGTCACGCGCTCAGACCTGTTTCGTTTCGATCCGAAAACCAGTCACGCTGATGTCCCGCAGAACACCGGTACGGTGACCGTCTACATGCGTGATGGCCACTTCGAATCCGTTCAACGGGCGAATCACGGGATCTTCAACCCGATCGCAGTGGGCATCTACACAGGCGACAGGCACCGCGTAACGTTCCAGGTCCAACGGCCGACCTTCAACGCGTTCACCGCTCCCGAGGCGACGTGGCGCTTCGACGGTCACGCCCTCCACTTCAAACTTCATGGCTGCGGCAATCTCAACCAGCTCGACCCGAGCGGTCGCTTCTGCAAAGACGTGCATGCCCCCTACGAAGCGCATCCGTGGGTCAAAGTGGGAGCCTTGCCCTAGCGATCCGAGGAGCATGCCGGTCTCGCCGCATTCCTCAGGAGAGCTGATCAGGTTGGCGTAGCGTGTCGAGCGTGGGTGCCCGCTCCGCTCGCCGAGTCGAATGGTGGCTCTGCCTCTTCAGCGTTTCGCTCGTTGTTGTTGCCTGTCAATCCGGCAACAACGTGAAGCAACAGTCCGACAACGCCCACGTGACCAGCTCAGCCACCGTGGGTAGCGCGGGCTCGCCGAGCGCGAAGGCCGATCAACTCGAGCTCGCGCGCCAACATATCAAGCACATCGTTTTCATCATCAAGGAGAATCGGACCTTCGATCACATGTTCGGACGTATGCACGGTGTCGACGGCGCGACGAGCGGCGTTACGTGCGATGGAAAGAGAGTCCCTCTAAAGCGCGCTCC
>DATAPE010000286.1:0-5865 GCA_036265345.1 Actinomycetota bacterium | reverse complement strand
CCCCGCATGGACCGCATGGACCGCATGGACCGCATGGACCGCATGGACCGCATGGACCGCATGGACCGCATGGACCGCATGGACCGCATGGACCGCATGGACCGCATGGACCGCATGGACCGCGGGCTCGCCGGTCAGGAGTAGGTATCGCGCGACCGGCCCAGTCTGGGGATGATCGTGTGGCCCCGGGGAGAGCCACGGCTTGCCGAGCTCATCGGGGACCCTCGGGCTCGCACACGAGACCAGATTTCGAGCTCGTCGGGAGGCCTTCTCGCGTGCTGGGGGCGGAGTTTTTGACATCCCTCGTCCCTAAACCTTGTGGTGACCGTGGTGACCGTGGTGACTTTCCGAAAAAGCACCACGGGCACCACAGGCACCACAGCAATCTCGCCCGCGAATAGTGCCTGTTCCACCCGGGAGCGCCGACCCTTGTTCGGGTCTCGGCCCCGGCCGTCCCGCATGCTTCCTGCCCACCCTTTGGCCGTGGCTTCCGGCCCCCTTGGGCCGCCCGGCTTTCTGGCCGCCCCTTGGCCGCCTTGCGGTGCTAGGCTAAATCTACGGTGATAACAGTGCAAAAGACCCGCCCCAGGTCTGCCGATCCCTATGGCGATGTCGACGTCATCGACGCTCGCGCTCCGAGGTTCAACCAGATCGTCGTAGCGCTCGTTTGCGGGCTGGCTTTCCTTACCGGCTGGTGGTGGTTGGCCTCATTGATGGGACTGCAGCTGGCAGTTGGGCTCCGGTTTGGCCGCCGCTGGTGCCTTCCCTGTGTCGTCTATTTCGAGCTGATCCAGCCCAGGATCGGCGAAGGCGAGATAGAGGACGCGAGGCCCCCTCGCTTCGCCAACATCCTGGGAGCTTCCTTCCTCGGCGCGGCCACTGTCTTCCACCTCGCAGGACTCCACATGCTGGGGTGGCTCCTTGTTGGCATCGTGGGTGCTCTCGCCGGGTTTGCCGCCCTAACCGGGATCTGCGTCGGCTGCAATATCTACAAGGTATCGGCTCGACTTCGAGGCATCCGGCCGGGCACTGCCACGCAGATCGATCTTGCCGAACTGGGCGTAACGACAGGCGGTCCTCTAGTCGTGGAATTCACGCACCCCCTCTGCACTGAATGTCGCGAGGTGGAGCGGAAACTCAGGGATGCCGGCCACGAGCTTGTCACCGTGGATGTCTCCAAGAGGCGCGAGCTTGCTCACAAGTACAACGTGTCCGTCGTCCCCACTGCCTTCTTTGTTGAAGCAAGTGGCGAAGTGCGCGCCCGCGTCGCCTGATCGAAGCCTTAGAAACGCCGCGCTGGGAGCTGTCTCGACCTTAGGTGCGAAGCGGGGCGGGTATCACTGAAGCTACGGGTGATCCTTCTCGATACATCTCGGCTATCGCGTCTGCGTACTTCTCATTTATCTGTTTGCGTTTGACCTTCAGTGTAGGAGTGATCTCGTTCTCTTCTTCGAGGAAGTCGCGCTCGAGGACGCGGAACTTTTTGACGCCTTCGACGTGGGCGAAAGTCTCGTTCACCTCGGTGATGACTGCTTGCAGCTCCTCGAGAGTGGTCGTATCTGAAGCCACGGCGGGGGCGGCATGGTCGATGCCGTGTCGCTCGGCCCATCCGGGGAGCTTGTCGGGGTCTAGCGTGATCAGGGCGGTCAAGAACGGCCTCCCGTCGCCGATCACGACCACTTGAGAGATGAGCGAGTGGAGCTTGATGCGATTCTCGAGCTCTTGCGGCGCGATGTTCTTGCCCCCGGCCGTGATGATCAGATCCTTCTTGCGATCGGTGATCGTCAGATACCTAGCCTCGTCCATCACTCCGATGTCGCCGGATCGCATGAATCCATCGTCGTCGAGAAGCTCTCGGGTGGCGCGCTCGTTCTTGTAGTAGCCGGGCGTGACGTTGCCGCCGCGGACCAGGATCTCGCCATCGGCAGCGAGCCTTACCTCGACGCCGTCTAACGGGGGGCCGACGGTGCCGATCTTCATCGCATCGGGAGGATTCCAGGTGGTCGGCCCGGTGTCCTCGGACTGGCCGTATCCCTCCGTGATCTTGATTCCCAGAGCGTGAAAAAAAGAGGTGATGCTGGGATTCAAAGGAGCCGCCGCCGACAGCGCCAGACTGCAGCTGCCCAGCCCGATGCGTTTCCGCAGTTTCCGCAGCACGACAGCTTCAAACGCCGCGTGCTTCACCTTGAGCCATGGCGACAACCTTGCGTCCCTCAGCTTGCCGCCCTGCCTCACGGCCGCCTGTTCCGCCTCGGTGACCCGCTGGCCGACGGCGATCGCTTGCTTGACCAGGGCCAGTTCGATCCTGTCTTTGCGCGCCGCCGGGCGCTCGGTCAACACGGTCTCTATCCGCGCGTGGAGCTTCTCCCACACCCGGGGCACTCCGAAGAAATACGTGGGCCGACAGGCGGCGAGGTCGTCGGGCACGGTAGCGAGAGACTCCGCGAACCAGGTTTCGGTCCCATAGAAGATGTGGAGGAAGTGCGAGATCATCCGCTCGGCGATGTGCGAAAGCGGCAGGTAGGAGAGCGTGCGGGCGTCGGTCGCCACCTCCCGCAGATCGCCCAGCGGAAGTCTGCTGACCGTGTGCATGCACGTCCACCAGATGTTGTCGTGGGTCAGCATCACGGCCTTCGGGGGCCCGGTGGTACCCGACGTGTAAACGAACGTAGCGATGTCGGCAGTGGTCACCGCCGCCCGCGCGGTTTCGAAGGCGTTCCCCTCGAAACGATCACCTGCCGCCAAGAGCTCGTCCCAGGTCATGACGATGTCGCTACCCGTGGGAGTGTCATTGAGATCGATCACGACTACCTTCTCGAGGCGCGGCAGCTCGGAACGAGACTTGAGGATCTTTGCGAGTTGCTCGTCATTCTCCACGACCGCAACTTTGGTATCGGAATGGGCCACGATGTACGCCACCTGCTCGGCCGAGTTGGTGATGTAGATCGGAGCAGTCGTCCCCCCTGCGCTCATGCAGGCCAGGTCGGCGAAGTGCCACTCCGGCCGGTTGTAGGACAGCAGACTCATCTTGTCGCCGGGAACAAAGCCCAGCGACATCAGTCCCTTCGCCGCGCGGGTGACCTCGGTCCCGTAATCACGCCAGGTAATGTCTCGCCATTCGCCCTCTACCTTGCGCTTGAGAGCGACGCGGTCGGGATGCCGGACCACGCGGTCCCAGAACTTCTCGACGATCGTTTCGATTTCCAGTGCATTCCCCCTGCAAGCTGGTGTGTACGTTCAGTCTAGGGGGTGGCACTCGCCTGTGACAGAACCGCCCGGATCCGGTCGGCTACCGGCGGGTGTGTGAACAGCAACCACACGGCAGCCTTCGGGGGACGAAGGTCGGAGAGATTGGAGAAGGCCAGACGCCGAAAGGCTGCGACGGCCGGAGCCGGATCGTGCGTGAGTTGTATCGCGACGCTGTCGGCTTGGCTCTCGAAGTACCGCGAGACGGCATTCTGGATGGGTAGCGTCAGTACTGTTGCAACCGTTGCATATAGAAGGAGCAGCGGCAGCGCGCGAAGATCGCCGATCCCCGACGCGCCGCCCCAGTGCCACAGCGACGTCCGGTGCGACAGCCACCACAGGACCGCAAACCCAACGAACAAACCTAGCGATGCGACCGCGACTCCTTTGGGCACGTGATTCTTCTTCTCGTGCCCCAATTCGTGAGCGATCACGAATCTTGTCTCCTTCGGATCCTGCTGCATCAGGAGTGTGTCGTAGATCACGAGCTCTTTGCTCTTGCCGAGACCCGCCACGTACGCGTTCTCGGCGGTCGTTCGCTTGCTCGCGTCGGCCACAAGGACCTTCCCTATGTCCACGCCGGCGTCGCGGGCCAAGCGGTGGACGCTGCTGACCAGCGCCGGGTCTTGCAGAGGGGTGAACTTGTTGAACAGCGGAGCGATCACGAATGGGTAAAGGAAGACCAACACCGCGGTGAGCAGCGAGAAGGCTGCCCACCCCCATAGCCACCACGTCCGGGGTTGCCATCGAATGAGACCAAAGAAGACGAGCGCGGTCAGCGCAGCGGTCACCCCGGTCACAAGGAAGCCGCGGCCTTGGTCCAACAACCATCCCGACACCCCCTGCGTCGAGAGGCCCCAAGCCCCGTCGATCGCGTAACCGACGTAACCAAGCGGGAGTGCCACTATCGTGAGTACGGCCGCAACCGCCAATGCGATCAGCAAGGTCCGCACGGGCCATCCCCCAACAACGTGCTCGAGATGATCGACCATCCACCTCACCGGCCCCCGCGCGAGCCAGATGAGGGCCAGGATGGAGATGACGAGAGAGAGGGCCGTCGAGAGATACCCGGGGCCCTGATAGTCGCCGTCGCGAGCGATCTCGGCGGGCGTGAAACTCGCTCCCCTGTCCGCAGCCGTAGCGGCCGCAGGCGGCTTGGCCTGCCTGATCGAGGCAGGGGTCCGGGAGACGAATGCCACCACTCCCGCGGATCCGAGGGCCAGAACTATCAGCGCCATCAGGATCCGCCCCGCGTTCACGAAATCAGACTAGCCACCCTTCGGCACAAGCTCCTACCCCTCGAGACCCTCGAGACCCCGTCTCGGAACGCTGGAACCCTGACAGGGAAGCTTCGTTTCGGAACGCTTAGCTCGCCGCCGACGCCGCGTCGGATCCGGGCTCGCGCCGGGGCCTGAACTTGAGCACCGGGATCAGGCCCGCCTCCGTCAGCGCCTGCAACGGCGGGTCGAGGTCGCTATCGAGATCCAGCTGCACCTCGGGAGGATGGAGCAGGGCGGTCACCAGGCAATCGGCGCAGTGCTCGGACTGGTACATCTCACACTGAGTGCAGTCGATCTTCATGTCCAAACCCTCCCTCGTCGCTCGCTGAGAGCAGGCTAGACAGGGGGTGTGACAGAAACGGACTCGCTCAGGTCCACCGTGTAGGCGCGGATGCCCCCCTGGGTCCGCTGGAGCCGGCCCCCGTTCGCCTCAATGACCTTGCGAGAGCCACTGTTGGTGACATCACATGTGATCAAGACCTCCGGCAGCCCCAGGCGGCGGCAAAACCCCAGCGCCTGGGCCAGCATCTCCGTCGCATACCCGTGGCGACGCTGTGATGGGACGACGTGGAATCCGATGTGACCACCGTTGGCCCGCAGCTCAGGCGTCAGCCGGTGCCGGATGACCACGGTGCCGATGTAAGACGGGCCGTCGACGAACCAGAGCTCGGTGACCGGCACTCCCCACTGCACGCGGGCACGGCGACGCCTGGCGGCGAAGGTTTCGAAATCCGCCTCGGCCCCCTCGAGTACCGAATCGTCCAGGCCTTCGTCTGCGAACGCGGCTCGCTCGCCCTCGAGGTAGGAATCCCGCACCGTTGCTGTGGGAGCCACCAGCCGCGGCATCAGCTCACCCCCGACGTAGAAGCCGCCAGTCGCGGCATCAGCCCACCGCTGAGGTCCGAGCCACCGGCCGCGGCATCAGCTCGACCGGCTGGATGCGGTCGGGGCGGCCGAAAGCCCGCTACCGCCGGTCAACCGGGCCGCCACCGCCAGCGGCACGAGCGTTAACAGGATCACGGCGAACACGACCACATTGACCTCGGGGAGCCGCTGCCCGAGCCGGATCGCTCCGAATATCCACAACGGCAGGGTGTTCTGGGCCCCCGCGGTGAAGACCGTCACGATCACCTCGTCGAACGACAAGGCAAAGGCAAGCAGGGCTCCGGCAACCAACGCGGTGGCGGTCGTGGGGAGCGTTATGAAGCGGAACGTCTGCCACCCGCTGGCCCCCAGATCCGCGGATGCCTCGACGAAGGAGGCCGATGTGCGGCGGAGGCGGGCGATGACGTTGTTGTAGACGACGACTATGCAGAAAGTCGCGTGCCCGACGACGATC
>DATAPE010000285.1:0-4662 GCA_036265345.1 Actinomycetota bacterium | reverse complement strand
CTGCTCGTGCTTGTTCAGGTGCCTGGGCAGAGCCGGTTCACCTGAGGGGCTCCCTTAGGCGGTGACTCAGGCGTCGTCGTGGGCAAGGTTGCTGGACAGCTCGCGGTGGGCGTCGGCCTGGGCGAGGAGATCCTTCGCCTTCTGCTCGACAGTGGCGATCGCGTCGGCGCCGGCCGCGAAGCGCAGCGGCGGCTCATCCTGGCTCGCGAGCTGGACCAGCGCGTAGGCGAGCTTGGCGGGGTCACCGCTCTGATGGCCGTTCATGCTGTTCCAGACAGCGACGGTCTGCTCGGTGCGCTCGGCGTAGTCCTCGATCGAGGGCTCGGCGTAGTTCGTCGACTCCGGCGTGAGCAGCTCGGTGCGAAAGAACCCGGGCTCGACGAGCATCGTGCGGATGCCAAACGGGGCGACCTCTGGGCTCAGCGACTCGATCCAGCCCTCCACCCCGAACTTCGAGGCGGCATACGCGGTGCAGAACTCTTGGCCCACGATGCCGGCGGTCGACGAGATCGCGACGACGAGGCCGGAGCGCTGGGCGCGCATGACAGGAAGTACCGCGCGGGTGACGTTCATCGGGCCGAACAGGGTGGTCTCGATCTGCGCCCGGAAGTCCTCAGGGCTGATCTCCTCGAAGAACCCGGCGTAGAAGTTGCCCGCGTTGTTGACCAGCACGTCGATCCGGCCGAAGCGCTCGACGGGCGCCTGCACCGCCGCCTCGGCGTCCGCGGGGCTGGTGACGTCCAGCTTGACGACCAGCAGGTCGTCCTGGGCACCGCCCAGGGACTGCTCGACGGCCTCGGGGCGACGGCCAGTCGCGACGACCGCGTTGCCGGCGGCCAGCGCCGCCTTGGCGATGTCCACACCCATGCCACGGCCGGCGCCGGTAACGAGCCAAACCTTCTTGTCGGTATCGGGCATTGCTTTCCTCCTCTGCTCCTAGGGATCGGGGTCGACTTGCCTAGCGCGATGCCGATTATAGGAGCCGAGGAGCGCAGGTCGGTATAATAGCGCCCCCGGAGGGGCGCCTTTCCTTTGCCCCAGCCCTATTCACTGAAGTGCCTGGAAGAGGTGTTCTGCGAACTTCCGCTTTACGGCGTTCTAAGATGTTCGTCCTGATGCTCTCTCGTACCGCATTTCGTAACGCTTGGGAGACGATCGTCCTGTAGAGTGGCGTTGTGGCGGAAGGGACACAGCGGCGGGATCGAGAAGTCGGCAGGGCGAATACTGGCGCTTCCTCTTGGCTGGCCTGGTCGCTCGCCGGTCTCTCGGGGGCCATGTTCGTCGCCGGCACCATACTGACAATCTTGTCCTTGTACGTCACAGCCCCGGCCGCGCAGCCCTCCAGCGACTGGGGCTCCGGCGGTGCCATCGGCAACCTGTTGATCCTGGCGCCTTTCCTCGCCTTCACTATAGTGGGCGCCCTGATCGCCTCAAGACGTCCCGAGAACCCTATCGGTTGGATCTGCCTGGTCGCCGGCCTCTTTTGGACGCTCATCGCCCTGAACGACCAGTACACAGCCTACGCCCTTGCCACGACCGGCGTGATCCCGTTCCCGGCGGCTGTCGCCGCGCTAAGCCAATGGCTGTGGGTGCCCCCCGTGGGGCTGCTCTCTATCTACCTGATCCTCTTTTTTCCCGACGGGAGGCTACCCTCCAGGAGATGGGCCCCTCTAGCCTGGTTCTCTGGGGCGGTGATGGTCCTGGTCAGCTTGGCCATCGCCCTCGCCCCCGGTCCGCTGCCGGACCTCGGGGGTGTACGGAACCCGTTCGGGCTCGAGGGATATCCCTGGATCGCGGACGCGACGAACGTCATTCCGGCTCTGCTTCCCCTGTGCACCCTTGCCTCGGCGTTCAGTTTGGTGTTGCGCTACCGGCGTTCCGGGAGCGAGGAGCGAGAGCAGATAAAGTGGATAGCCTTCGCAGGCTCTTTCGTGGGCCTGATGTCCCTGATCACCGTAGTCAGCGCGCTCGTCTTCGCACCGGAGTTCCCGGACTCAACAGGCACGCAGCCGTTATGGCTTGGGGTTCTGCAGGATGTGGAGCTGCTGAGCTTCGCGGGGATTCCGGTGGCGGTGGGCATCGCCGTCTTGAGGTACCGCCTATACGACATCGACGTCATCATAAACCGTACCCTAGTCTACGGCTCACTGACAGCCACACTGATCGCGCTCTACTTCGGAGGCATCGTGGTGTTGCAGAGGCTCTTCGTAGTACTCACGGGCCAGCAATCCACCTTCGCAGTGGTGGCATCCACCTTGTTGATAGCCACGCTCTTCAGCCCCTTGAGACGGCGCATACAGGCCTTCATAGACCGCCGCTTCTACCGCAAGAAGTACGATGCGAGAAAGACCCTCGAAGCCTTCTCAACTAAACTCAGGGAGGGGTCTGACCTAGATGTTTTAAGCAACGATTTGGTAGGGGTGGTGCGAGAGACGATGCAGCCCGCCCACGTCTCGCTGTGGTTGCGTCCCGATTCGACTTCCGAGGGTGAGCAAGCAGTCTAGTAGTGCTCTATTCACCGGAGTGCGTGGTAGGGGCATTCTGCGAACTTCGCCCAAACGGCGTTCTAAGAAGTTCGCGTAGCCCCGAAGGATCGAGGGCCCACACGATCACGCATCGGGGTCATCAGGCGCGGGGTCTGGCATAGGCTCCGTCTCCGCTACCCACCTCTACCATCCCACTGATACTTCGTAATAACTTGAATCGATTGTGCTCTTACGGCACAGCCTCTAAGCTTATCTTCTTGCAGGCCAAGGAGGACCATGCTCGTGCCAAGGAGGCTCTTTTGGCCAAGGTGATCTTCGACATAAGCATGTCCCTCGATGGCTTCATTACCGCCACCAACGTTCGCCCCGAGGAACCCCTGGGCGACGGCGGCCAACGCCTCCACGAGTGGGCCTTCGATGAGGACGAGCGCAACCGCCAGCTCCTCGCCGAGGCCGCGAACTCCGAAGGGGCGGTCATCGTGGGCCGACGTACCTACGATCTCTCCGTAGCATGGTGGGGAGCAGGTGGCCCCACGGGTCTGCCCGGGTTCCGGTGTTCGTCCTCACCCACGCCAAGCCCGAAGAGGTGCCCGAGGGAGGTGTGTACTCCTTCGTGACCGACGGCATCCAGAGTGCCCTCGAGCGGGCGACGGCGGCCGCCGGGGAGTAGGATGTCTCCGTGATGGGATGCGCCGAGAGCGGGCAGCAGTACATCAGGGCAGACCTGATCGACGAAATCTCGATCCACCTTGTGCCCGTGCTGTTCGGAGGCGGCACGCGGATGTTCGAATACCTAGGCGGTGAGCATCTTCGGCTCGAGCCCATGGAGGTGATCGAGGCCACCGCAGCGACCCATCTGCGGTGCCGCGTTCTCAAGTGAGGTGGTCAGTTGAGGGCACGCGTGATTTGAACTTATCAAGGCGACACTTGATGGCAAAGAACGGCAAGTCAGTCGATGAGCGCGAGGAGCTAAACATGAGCACCATAGGTCTTTCGAAATCGCGGCTTGAGCGAATGCGCCAAGTATTGTTGGGATACGTCCAACGTAACGAGATGCCTGGGTTTGTTGCGCTCGTCAGCCATCACGACGACGTTCACGTGGAGGCGGTTGGCACCCTTGCGTTCGACAATCTGGCTCCAATGAGTCGCGACACGATCTTTCGCATCGCTTCAATCACGAAACCCATCACGGCAGTTGCCGCAATGATTCTGGTGGAGGAATGTAAGTTACGGCTAGACGGTTCGATCGAACCGTGGCTGCCAGAGCTTGCAAACCGCCATGTGCTCAAGTCCATCTCCTCAGATCTCGATGATACGGTGCCCGCCCTGCGTGCGATCACCGTTCGGGATCTGCTTACATACCGCATGGGCTTCGGCAGTGTGATGGCGATGCCGAACACGTATCCCATTCAGAAGCTGATCCGTGATTATCGGATCGGCGGTGACGGTCCGATGCTGCCATCGCAAGCTCCTGGTGCGGAAGAATGGCTGCAGAAGCTCGGCTCCCTGCCGTGGTTAGCGCAACCGGGCGAGCGGTGGATGTATCAGGTGAGTGGCGACGTGCTCGGGGTGCTGATCGCGCGAGTGTCGGGACAATCCCTCGGCACGTTCATGCGCGAGCGAATCTTCGAGCCGCTCGGAATGAAAGACACGGCGTTCCACGTGCCTCCCGAAAAGATCGACCGTTTGCCTGGGTTCTATTTCTTCGATCATCAGACGAACACGCTGAATGTGTTTGACGACCTGATGAACAGCGCATGGGGGGCTGAGCCGCCGTTCGAATCGGGTGGAGGCGGGCTCGTCTCGACGATCGATGACTATTTTGCCTTTAGCCGCATGATGTTGAACAAAGGCCGGCACGGCCGAGAGCGGATCCTCTCAGGCGCCTCCGTGGAGCTAATGACGTCCGACCAACTCACGCCCGAGCAACGTGCAGGATCCGAGATCTTTTTCGGTGTGCATAGCAGCTGGGGTCTGGGAATGGCAGTTGACATTCGGCGCAAAGAAATCTTTCACACACCAGGCCGATTCGGTTGGACCGGCGGCTTTGGCACAACGGCATACACCGACCCTGCAGAGGGAATGATCGGCATCCTGCTCACGCAGCGCATGATGGATTCGCCGGAACCGCCGAAGGTATTCACTGACTTCTGGACGCTGGCATATGGAGCAATGG
>DATAPE010000284.1:0-7156 GCA_036265345.1 Actinomycetota bacterium | reverse complement strand
TGCTCTACCACCGCGTTCCACGCCGGTTCGCCAGGCCGGAGCGCGTCGCGGCCGAGGACATCTGCGTCGATGATCTGTGCTCCGCGTTCCGCGAGCAGTGCGGCAAAGGTTGATTTGCCCGCCCCGATCCCGCCGGTGAGTCCGACGAGCAACATGAGCTGTGTCCTGCTTAGGACTGGCCCCGCTCGCGTTTCAGATCTTGGACGATCGATTCGATCGACTGATCCTCCCCCGGCGCGGTCTCGGCTTCCGTCTCGGAGCTTTCTGCTTCCGCCAATGCACCCTTGCCCTCGCCCAGATCTGCGGCCGGCTCCTCCGCGATGATCTCCTCGAGCTCGGGACCTGGGGCGGTCCCCATCCCTTCAGACTCGGCCGGGATCTCTTCAGCGGCTTCCTCCGAATCGACGCCAACTGCCTCCGCTGCCGGCTCCGGCTCCCCTGCCTGTTCTTCCTCTTCCGAGTCTTCCGAGTCGAGCTCGGCGTCCGCGTGCGCGGGGGCCACTTCTCTGATCCCGCGCTCGACGTCCGGGATGGCGCTGCTGTCTGCGTCGGGCGCGAGCGCCTGCTTCCTGGAGAGGCTGATCCTGCGGCGCTCGAGGTCGATATCGATGATCTTTATCGGAACCTGATCGTGAACGCTTACCTCGTCCTCCGCCCGTTCAACGTGATGATCGGCCAGCTCTGAGATGTGCACCAGACCCTCGATGGCATCGTCGACTTCGACAAAGGCTCCGAACGGCACGAGTTTGGTAACGCGACCCTCGATCACATCGCCAACGGAGTGCTGGCGTGCGAACTGCCGCCACGGATCTTCCTGGGTCGCCTTGAGTGACAACGACACGCGTTCGCGCTCGAGATCGACATCAAGCACCTCGATCTCGACCTCTTCACCGACCTCGACGACCTCGCTCGGATGATCGACGTGCTTCCACGACAGCTCCGACACATGAACGAGTCCGTCGACGCCGCCGAGGTCCACGAAGGCGCCGAAGTTAACTATTGAAGAAACGACGCCCTTGCGTCTTTCGCCCTTCTGCAACGAGTCGAGAAATTCGTGGCGCTGCTCGGCCTGCGACTCTTCGAGGAACTTCCGCCGCGACAGAACGACGTTGTTGCGATTCTTGTCGAGCTCGATGATGCGACACTCGAGCTCCTTTCCCACGTACGGCTGCAGGTCGCGAACCCGGCGCATCTCGACCAGGGATGCAGGAAGGAAACCGCGCAACCCGATATCGAGGATGAGGCCGCCCTTAACGACTTCGATCACCGGTCCAATAACGGTTTCGTCCTTCTTCTTCTTCTCTTCGATGTTGCCCCAGGCTCGTTCGTACTGAGCGCGCTTCTTGGAAAGGATCAGCCGCCCGTCGGCATCCTCTTTCTGCAGGACGAGAGCTTCGAGCTCTTCTCCGATCGACACGACCTCGGAAGGATCGACGTCGTTGCGGATCGACAGCTCTCGCAGCGGTATGACGCCCTCGGACTTGTAGCCGATGTCGAGGAGGACTTCGTCCTTCTCGATCTTGACCACGCTGCCCTGCACCAGGTCGCCTTCCTCGAAAGGCTTGATGGTCGCCTCGATGGCAGCCATGAGCTCTTCCTGGGAATCGCCGACATCGTTCTCGACGATCGTGCCGCCTGCATAGGTGCCGCCGGAGGTGGACGGAGCGGTCCTGGTGATCAGCCCGCCATGGCCGTCGGGGAGCGTCTCTTCGGCGCCGGCTCCATTGCCGGTGCCCAGGGTCGAGGCTTGAACAGCCTCGGCTTGCTCTTGCGCCATGTAGGTCCGATTTCCTCCTAGCAGAAATGAACCCCCTCTTCAGGGGGCGAAATGAGTATAAGTGGGAGGGCCAGGGCGCTCAACCCGACCTTCTCACTGGATTCTCCGGTCGCACGGCCACCGACCGTAGGTAACCAAGCGCGCAAAGGGAACTAAGACGGGGGTTGGAAGGACTGTTTGAACGCGTCGAAGATGGGTTGCGATGCTGCCCAGTCGGCGTCGTGAGTCTGGAAGTTGAGGGCGAAACCGTAGGTGCCGTTGACGAGGGCGAGGTCGACGGCATGAAGGAGCGTTCCACCCGCCGAATACGTGTACTCCCACGCCGAAGCCTTCCACCCTTTGAAGGTGAAGTTCTTGGAGATCCCGATCGTGCGGTAGTTGGCATAGCGAGCTCCGAACGACTTCGAGTACTCCCGCCAGCGCGCCGCGGGATCGGGTCCCGGCGTGGTGGTCCACGCCACCCGCAGGTAGCGGCCGCCGTTGGGATCGACGAAGTCGTAGACGTGGCTGTCGCGCTGTACGGGGGCCCAGCCGGGCGGGTACGACATCGACCAGCCCACCGCCGAGTTGGCGTAAGGGGTCCAGCCGGCCACCGGGACCACGCCGCTCGAGGAACCGGAGCCTCCCGAGCTCGAGGCGCTGGGGGGCGCGGACGGCGACGCGGCAGTGCCCGACGCCGTCGAGGCGGCCGAGGGCTGCCCGGCCCCCGCTCCGTTCGCCTGCCGCCTGTGGTGGCCGGCGGTCGCTCCCTTACGGCCTGTATCTGCTCCTTGGTTCAAGTGGGACAGGAGATAGATCGCCCCCGCCGCGAGGAGCGCAACCAGCACCACGCCTAACACCCGGGCGACCGTGGACGTCCACCTGCGAGATCCCTGATCCCAACCGAGCGCTATCTCCGCGTGGATCCTTTCGGGGACGCCGGCAGGAAGGTCCTCCAGGTTCCGGCCCCCGGCCGATCCCGGCGAACCGGCGATTGCGGCGGCGCTCCCGGCAACGAACGGACCCTGCGTCGCGCTCCCGGCGGCTTGGGACAGACCAGGCGGGTCGCTGAGGTCGTCGAACACCAGCCGCTGTGCCCCCGTGCTCGACCCGGTATCAGGCGGAACGATCCCCACATCAACCGGAGGCGGGAAGGGGCCGCTCGATACCAGCGGCTTGAGCAAGCTCCTGACCTGTGATGCGCTCGGCCTGGCGGCGGGATCCTTGGCCATCAGCGCACGGATGAGCGGCGCCAGGGCACCTGCCCGATGGGGCCGCCGCGGCGGATCGGTCATCACGGACGTCAGCGTGGCGATCGCCTGACCCTTGTCGAACGGGAGCTCGCCCTCCACCGCGTAGAACATCGTGGCACCAAGCCCATACATGTCGGTGGCCGGCGTGCTCTCCATTCCCTGGGCCTGTTCGGGGGCCATGAACGAAGGTGACCCCAGCACCAGCCCGGAGGCGGTGATCTTGGGATCGTCCTTGATCCACGCGATGCCGAAGTCGGCCAGCTTCACGGTTCCCTCCGGAAGCACCATCACGTTGCCCGGCTTCACGTCCCGGTGGATGATCCCGTGCTCGTGGGCCACCTCGAGGACCTCGACCATCTGAGCGGCTATCGCGGCCACTTTCGCCACCGGCATCGGCCCGCTGTGCTGCACCAGCTCGGTGATGCTGGAGGCCGTGATCAGCTCCATCACGATGTAGCCACGGCTTTCGTCCCTTATGACGTCGTACACAGTTACGACTGAGGTGTGCGGCAGCCCTGCGGCGGCCCGCGCTTCACGCAGCACGCGCGCCTGCATGGAAGCGCGCTCCAGCTCGGACACGGCTTCGGGAAAAACGATCTCCTTCACGGCGACGTCCCGGCGCAGGAGCTCGTCGCGGGCCCTCCAGACCTGACCGACGCCGCCCTGACCCAGTTGCTCGATCAAGCGGTAGCGCCCCGCGATCACCCGGGTCGAGGTCTCCTTGACGCTCATCCCCTCGTGTTACCCAGGAAGTCGAAGTTCTCCCCTCGCCAGGCGGATTTTGTGGTCGGGGAGCCGCTATGCGCGGCTAGGCACGCAAAAACCTAGCCCTTGGCTTCTGCCCAGTTGGCGCCGAACGAACTCTCTACCGCCAGAGGCACCCGCATCTCGATCACTTGGGTCATCTCCCGAACCACCGCCTCGGAGGCCGCATCGGCCTCGCCTTCGGGCACCTCGAAGACCAGCTCGTCGTGCACCGTCAAGATCATCTGGGTGGACAGCTTCGCCGCCCGAAGCGCTCGCTCCACGCCGACCATCGCGAGCTTGAGGATGTCGGCGGCAGAGCCCTGAATGGGGGCGTTGAGCGCTTGCCGCTCGCCTATCGAGCGCACCCTGGGGTTACCGCTGCCCAGCTCCGGAAGATAACGGCGCCTCCCGAACATCGTCGTCGTGAAGCCGTCGGCGTAAGCCTGGGTAACGACTTCGTCAAGGAACGTCCGGACCCCGCCGAACACCTCGAAGTACTGGTCCATGATCCCGCGCGCTTCGGGCACCGGGACGTTGAGACGCTCGGCCAACCCCGGGGCTCCCATGCCGTAGGCGAGACCGAAGTTCACCATCTTGGCTACCGACCGCTGCTTGGTCTTGACCTCCTCGGGGGCCAGCCCATAAACGTAGGCGGCGGTTGCGGCGTGGATGTCGCGGCCACTCTCGAACACCTCGATCAAAACTGGGTCGCCGGAGAGGTGGGCCATGATCCGCAGCTCGATCTGCGAGTAGTCAACCGAGAGAAGTTGGTTGCCCTCTTCGGGGATGAAGGCGCGTCGGATCTGCATGCCGAGATCGGTGCGGATCGGGATGTTCATGAGGTTCGGATTCGTGCTCGACAGCCGTCCGGTAGCAGCGACCGTCTGGTCATAAGTCGTGTGCACCCGCCCATCGGCTTCGTCCACCAACGGCGGGAGCGCGTCGACGTATGTGTTCTTCAGCTTCGCAAGCTCGCGGTAATCGAGCAGTTTTTGCACGAATGGATGCTGGTCGACCAGTTGCTGCAGCGCGCGGGCGTCGGTGGATAGGCCGCTCTTGGTGCGCCGGGTGGTCTTCAGCCCGAGCTTGTCGTAAAGGAGGACCCGGAGTTGCGTGGGAGACCCGAGGTTGATGCGCTCCCCCGCCGTCTCGTAGCACTCGGTCTCCAAAACCGAGATGTTCTTGTCCAGGTCTCGGGCCATCTCTGCGAGGTAGTCGAGATCGATCTTCACGCCGACCCGTTCCATCCCGGCGAGCACCGGGATCAGTGGATGCTCGACGGTGGCGTAGAGCTCTGACATGCCGACCCGTTCCAACTCGGGTCGCACCGCGGTCGCCACCTCGGCGACGGCAAGCGCGCGCAAAGACCCCTCGGCCGCCTCCACCTCGCTGCGCTCCTCTCCACCGAGGTCCAATACCGCTTGTGCCTCGGGATCGACGGGCTCGGCCCCCGCGGCTTTCAGCTCGCGCCCCGAGTACTTCCTTGCGATGTCCTCGAGTGCGTAGCCCGCCGCGCCGGGATCCAGCAGGTAGGCCGCGATATGCGTATCCAGCTCGACTCCCTCGAGCCGCATGCCGGCGGCCGCTGCCGAGAGCAGCGCAGCGCGGACATCGTGTGCGGTCTTTCCCACTTCCGGGTCTTCGAGCACCGGCCCGAGGAACGCAGCAAGCTCGCCGGCGGTGACCCCCTCGCGCCCCACCGGAACGAACGTGCTCTGGCCGTTCCACGAGAAGGCGACGGAGCGCGGGATGCCGCGCGCGCTGACCGGGACGATATCCAGAGCGAACGAGCCCGACTTCTTAAGGACGCCCGCTAACTCTTCGAGAGCGGCGGGGGTCGATGCCACGTTAACGTCGAGCTCGAAGGGATCCCCTTCTCCCTCTGCGGTGTCAGGCAGGTCGGATAGCAACCGCTCGAGCAGCGTGCGGAACTCGAGCGAGCCGAACAACTCCCTGATCTCGTCGAGATCCCAGGGCCCCATCTTCAACTCCTCGATCGCAACGTCCTCGAGGGGCACTTCGACCAGGGTGGACAGCTTCTTGTTGATCGCTACCTGATCGCCGTGGGTGGCGAGATTCTGCGCAAGCTTGGGTGTTTGCTCGGACGCGTGTGCGACCGCCTCTTCGGCGCTGCCGTACTTCTGGATCAGCTTCGCCGCCGTCTTCGTCCCCACCCCGGGTACACCCGGCAGGTTGTCCGAGGTGTCGCCCTCCAGGGCTTTGAGATCAACGTACTTGGCGGGCGGGATGCCGTACCGGCTCTCGACCGCCTTGGCATCCATCTCGACGATGTCCGAGATCCCCCTGCGGTTGTAGAGGACGTGGATGTTCTTGTTTACGAGCTGGAAGAAATCCCGGTCTCCCGTGACGATGCGGACATCGACGCCCTCCACCTCGGCGCGTTTCGCGAGTGACGAGATGATGTCATCGGCTTCGTGTCCTTCCATCACGAAGATCGGCATCTTCATCACGCGTAGAACCTCTCGGATCAACGGCATCTGCGAGGAGAAGTTGTCGGGCGCAGCCGACCGATTGCTCTTGTAGTCGGCGAACTCGGCAACCCTCTCGACCGGAGCGCCCAGATCGAAAGACACGGCGATGTGATCCGGCCGTTCGTCCTGAAGCAACTTGATGAGCATGGCTGTGAAGCCGTAGACCGCGTTGGTGTGGGTGCCGTCCGAAGTGGCGAGATCCTCGGGAAGCGCGTAGAACGCCCGGAATGCGAGTGAGTGTCCGTCCAGCAACAGAAGCTTGGGTCGTTTCGAACGCTTCGCTGCAGGCATCAGTGGGGGTCACTTTACAATCCGCTGATGGCCTCTCCCTCTCCGGATCTCCGCGCCCTCAACCCCGCGTCTAAGGAGTATCTGGAAGCTGTCTTCGAGCTGGGAGAGGAGGGCCAACGCATCGTCCAAGCGCGTATCGGCGAGCGCTTGGGCCTCACTCCGGCAACCGTGTCCGAAGGCATCAGACGGCTAGTGAACGAGGGCTACGTAACGATCGACAGCCGCGACATAGCCCTCACTGAACAAGGAAAAGCGATAGCCGAAGCGCTCGTGCGCAGGCACCGGCTCGCCGAGCGGATGCTGGTCGACATCCTCGGGATCCCCTGGCACCTATGCCACGAGCAGGCCGAGGACTGGGAGAAGGTCATGACCGTGGAGGTGGAAGAGGCGATCCTCTCGAAGCTCACCGGTGAGGCGACCTGCCCTCATGGCAACCCGATCCCGGGCGTCACGCAATCGGTCACCCCGTGGTCCGAGCTCACGCCCGTAGCGGCGATGGAAGAAGGAGACGCGGGCAGCCTGACGCGGCTGCTGGAGGACGTCGAGCTCAACCACGATGTGCTGAGCTTCCTCGAGGACCACAACCTGATGCCCGGCCACGACCTCGAAGTGGTGGC
>DATAPE010000283.1:0-2811 GCA_036265345.1 Actinomycetota bacterium | reverse complement strand
GTTGTCATGACGCGGCTGACCAAGAAGGAATTGATGGGGCCGCCCGAAGGCGAACCTTCGGAAGTCGTGAGATGCCGCGTTGAGCGCGCCCGTGCGATGCAGGCGACGAGGTACTCATCCCCGGTGACCACCAACGCTTCAGCTTCTCGAAGCCAGCTCGACTCCTCGCTTCGTCTCGAAGACACCGCTCGGCTCGAGCTCGGCGCGGCGATCGATGCTCTTTCTCTTTCCGGGCGCGGGGTGGACCGTCTTTTGAGAGTGGCGCGCACGGTTGCCGACCTCGAGGGCAACGGGGTGATCACCCGTGTCGATCTGTTCAATGCTTTGAGCTTCCGGCTGTTGCCGACCGGCGATCAGGTGGCGGCATGAGCCGGGTTCTCTATGCCTCCGATCCAGAATGGCCCACACGCCTTAACGAGCTCGGGCCGTGGCCCACCCCGCGCTGTCTCCATCTGCAGGGGCTCCCTTTGGATTCGTCGGCGATCCATGTGGCGATCGTGGGCACGAGACGCCCCACCCGGGCGGGGATCGAGGTCGCCGAGCGTCTGGCTTGCGAGCTGGCCGAAGCGGGATTCGTGATCGTCTCAGGCCTTGCCATGGGCATCGATGCGTCCGCGCATCGCGCCGCACTGAAGGCTGGGGGCCGCACCATTGCGGTTCTGGGCTGCGGGGTGGACGTGCTGTATCCGGCTCACAACGAGAAGCTCCGCGACGAGATCGCCGTCAAGGGAACACTCTTGTCCGAGTACGCGGACGCAACGGAACCGGCGACTTGGCGGTTCCCCGAGCGTAACCGGATCGTTGCCGGCTTGTCTGCCGGCGTGATCGTTGTGGAGGGCGGCAAGAAGAGCGGAGCTTTGATCACCGCTAAGCGGGCGGTTGACTGCAACCGTTCGGTGTTCGCGGTGCCCGGCAGCATCCGCAACTGCATGGCCGCGGCACCCAACGAGTTGATCCGCACTTCCTTGGCGACCCTGGTAACCGAGCCCAGGCACGTGTTCGAGGAGCTGGCCCCAGGCGTGGTCTGGGAACAGCGATTCTCGAACAAGGTTGACAACCGGCAACCCATCCTCGAGCAGTTGGAACGAAGGGTCCTGGAGCTTCTCGACGACACCCCGATACCCGCCGACCGGATCCGTCGCGATCTGGGGGAACGTTCGGGGGCGGTGGCCCTGGCTCTGTCGTGCTTAGAGGTACGAGGCCTTGCCCTGAAGCGACCCGCCGGCTACGAGATCACGGGGGCGGGAGCGCGGGTTCGACGAGCTCTGGTGGATGACTGACCCACCCTCTCCCCGGAATTCAATGACACCGCAACCAAAGGGGCTGTGGTCCTGGCGGTCCTTGTGGTCCGCAGGGTCCTCGCTGGTCTTGCCCCAGTTTGGTGGACACTCAATCGTGGCGCACGAGCGCCTAAAGGAGGAGTGTCCATGAAGCATCCCGGTCGATGGCCGGCAGAGTTCCGGGAGCACGCCCTGATCAGCTATCTCAGCCGTCGCCACGAGGTGTCGGCGAGGACGGTTGCCCTCGAGCTCGGGATCCCTGCCACCACCCTGCGACGATGGATCAAACAGCACGACCTACAGGTCGGCCAGGTCGCAGCCAAGCGCCCGAACTCCGCCCGCGAGGTGGCCCGGCTCACGAGTCAGAACAAAGCGTTGCAAGAAGAGGTCGAGATCCTAAAAAAAGCAGCGGCCTTCTTCGCCGCGGAGACCGGATCGATCCCACCGCCGCGTTCCGGTTCATAGAGACGGAGAAGGCCAACCACAAGATCGCAACCTTGTGCCGAGTGCTGGAGGTCTCGACCAGCGGCTTCTACGCGTGGAGGACGCGCCCGCCGTCGCGCCATGCCCAAGATGATGCCTTCTTAGGGGTCGTGATCGAGGCGATCCATGCTGCCAGTCGGGGGAACTACGGGGTTCCCCGGATCCACGCCGAGCTCGCCCTGGGCTACGGCATCGGGTGCTCCAAGAAGCGCATCGCCCGGCTCATGGTGGCTCGCCACCTGCGCGGTTGTGGGCGCCGGCGGCGCCGTTGTCTCACCCGCCCGGGCAAGTGGCAAGCGCCAGACCTGGTGGGACGCCGCTTCGGTCACAACGCGCCCAACAGGTTGTGGATGACCGATCTCACCTACGTTCCTACCGCCACCGGCTTTAGCTATCTCGCCACGGTTCTTGATGGTTACTCCCGTGCTGTTGTGGGATGGGCCCTTGACTCATCCCCGGGGGCAGACGTTGCCATCGCGGCTCTCCGGGGTGCGATCGCCACACGAAACCCCGGACCCGGCGTCATCGTGCACAGCGACCGGGGCACCCAGTTCACCTCCGCTGGCTTCGCCCGGTTGTGCGCCCGTATCGGCGCCAGGCGTTCGATGGGACGGGTGGGCAGCTGCTATGACAACGCCGCCGCTGAGAGCTTCTTTGCCACCTTCGAGCGTGAGCTCTTACATCAGATCCGCCTGACCGACCGAGATCACGCTTGGGTCGAGATCGATGACTTCATCGAAGTCTTCTACACCCGCCGCCGACGCCACTCACATCTGGGTTACTTCAGCCCGCTCGACTTCGAGAGGAGGAATGCACCACAATCTCTGCCGGAAACCGTCCACTAAAACGGGGCAACACCACGGCTGGACCATGCGGTCCATGTGGTCAGTGCGGTCAGTGCGGTCAGTGCGGTCCACGGCTGGACCACAGGTACCACGTGGACCACTGCCCTCTCGGGATAGAGAGTGCCGAAAATCCGGCAAAGGAGCCTTAGCCGGTCAACTCCTGGGAAAGATCCTCGTCACCCTCTTCTCCGGCCGGGCGTTCG
>DATAPE010000282.1:0-9404 GCA_036265345.1 Actinomycetota bacterium | reverse complement strand
ACGCCTTTATCAGAGCTCATCTCATACCCCTCCGACGCGGGCACAAGCGGTCCCATAGTGCGGCCACCACCGAAGCCGGCGCGGCATCGTGCGCACCGCAACCCGGCTGGCTCCCGCCAGGGCCGAGATAGTGACCCGCCGGCGTCCCTCCAAGGGAAGGCCGAAACCGCGTCCAACCGCCTCGGGAAGCATTCCCGCGGTGACGGTGCGCAGCAAGGGACCACTTGCACGCTCTCGGATCCCCCTCGGCCAGAGCATCTCCCTGGCTTCTTGCTGGCCGTCGTCGCCTATCGCGAGCGCGTCGCCCTCGACCATTGAAGAGACGTATGCCTGGAGGTCGGCGAAGGTGGCGGGCAGAGTCGCTGCATCGGCACCGAATGCAGCACCGAATGAACGCATGTCGGCCACGTACTGGTCTCGCTCGACCGGCGTTAGTGGCTCGACGAAGCGTGTGTAGCACTCGGCCCCCGCCCAGACGATCGTGGCATGCCCCCACCGGAGAAGTTCCGGGTCATCGGCCCGATAGGGGGCACCCGCCGGGAAGGATCCGGTCTCCGTGGCCAGCCGGCCCCTGATCCGAGTATGGAGATCTCGAACGTGTGACGCGGCGCGTTCGGCTTGCTCCCGGTCGCCGAAGATGACGGCGAGGTTCAGGCCGATCGTGGCACCGAGTCGCTGCGCGGGGGTCCTTCGGCGATCGGTGTGCTCGGCCACCGCCGCTGCGACCAATGGGTGAGCCAGCTGCAGGATGGCGACGGCGGGAGCCGAGAGCACCAGGACTCGCTCGCGGTTCACGCGCCACACGATCGAGGACGGGCCGAATAGTCCTGGATCGCCGTCCTGACCCGAGGGAAGAGGAGGAAGCGAGGTTCCGGAACGGCGGCGTCGCCTGACAAGGTCGGCCGTGGATGTGTGCGCGCTGCCGCCCGGTTCCATCCTGGGCTTAGGATACCGGCCCGCTGGCGCAGCGGTGCCGCCATATTCGACGGGACGGGGGGATGGACAGAGCCCGAGTCGATGTCCTCATCGTGGGAGGCGGCCCTGCCGGTCTCAGTGCGGCCAGAGCCCTCGGCGAAGCAGGTGCGACGGCGTTGGTCGTAGAGAAGGATCCGCGGATCGGCGAGGAAGTTCGCACCAGCGGGGGCACGTGGATCCGTGACATGGTCGAGCACGGGATCTCCGCGGATCTCTACCATCCGTTTCGGCGCGTCCGCCTCGTGACAGCAGGGTCGGAAACGACTTTCGAACACCGAGAGGCCAGCGCTTGCGTTCTTGACGTTCGGCGCACCTACCGGTCTCTGGCCTCGAGGAGCGTTCAGGCGGGAGCATCGGTGCGAACGGGAACCACGTTCCAATCACTTTCGATCGGCAAGGACCGCGTGTCAGAAGTAGTGCTTCGCGACGCCTCGGGACGAACTCAGAAGGTCCGGGCCGAGGTCGTTGTGGACGCTTCGGGATATGCGGCGACTCCCAGCCGGCGGTTCGGGGTCCCTACCGGCTTCCGTCAGTTTGGCCTCGGCGTTGAAGAGGAGCTAGAAGCCCCGGCCTACGACCAGGAGGAGGCCGTGCTTATCTTGGGCCGGGAATTCGCCCCGGATGGCTATGCGTGGGCGTTCCCTTGCGGCCGCGGACGGGTCCGGGTCGGCGTAGGAGTGTCTCTGCCCGCCCCGGGGCCGCAGCCGGCAGAGCTGCTTCGGCGGCTCCTGTCCGAGAGCGCCCATCTCAGAGCGTCGCTGGAAGGGGCTCGACGGGTGGAGGTCCATCGAGGGATCGTCCCCTTCTCCGCGCCGACCGGGCCCCTGGTCTGGAATGGCCTGGTCCGGGTGGGCGATGCTGCGGGCCAGGTCTCGGCGCTGGCGGGAGAGGGGATCCGCTTGGCGTTGGACGCCGGGTCGATGGCGGGGCGGGCCGTGGCGCGAGCGCTTGAGGATGGCGGGGCAGAGTCCCCTTATCTGCGCGAATACGAGCGGAGCTGGCGACGGTCGCAGGGGCGTGAGCTCCGGGCCGCCTACCAGGTCCACCGGCGCCTGCTCGGACAGACCGATGCCGATTGGGAACGGTTGGGCCGGGCACTCAGCCCGCTCCCCGCGGAGCACATCGATCGGCTCCTGAGGTCCCGCTACTCGGCGGGCTGGCTGATGCGGGTACTCGTGCGAAGCCCTCGAACCATCCGCGTGGGCATCGGCTTGCTGCGGTCACGGCCGTCGTCGGGACGAGAAGGGTCGGTGTCCCCTTGATTCGAGGAGGGCCGGCCCGTCTGCGTCCCGAGATCGTCTCGTACTACGACGAGACGTGGTTCGACTACCGGGTTCTCTGGATGACTCTCCGGAACCCCGCCATCCACTTCGGCTATTGGGATGGGGCCACCAGGACGCACGGTCAGTCGCTGGACAACATGGATCGAGTGATGGCGGACATCGCGCAAGTGCGTCCAGAGGATCGTGTTCTCGACGCCGGCTGCGGCGTCGGTGGTGGAGCCTTCTGGCTGGCTCAGAACAGGGGCGCGCGGGTCCACGGGATCACGATCGTGGAGAACCAGGCCGCACGGGGCAGACGATTCGCCAGGGCTCGGCAGGTCGAGGCCCGCGTCTCGTTCACCTGCCAGGACTTCTGCCACACAGCCTTCGCGGACGCGGTGTTCGACGTGGTCTGGGCTCGAGAGAGCGTGTGCCACGCCGACGATAAACGTGCCTTCTTCGCGGAAGCGAATCGCCTGCTCCGTCCGGGTGGCCGGCTGGTGATGGCGGATTTCGCGCGAGTGAGTCGGCCGTCGTCCCCCGAGGCCGAACGGTTGCTCCGCGCCTGGCTGGAGCGGTGGGCGGTCCCGGATCTGGCCACCCCGGATGAGTTGATGCGATCGGCAGCGAGCGCGGGCTTCGAAGACATCCAGGTCGAGGATGTGACGTCTGCGGTCGAGCCGTCGCTCCGACATCTCCATCGCCTCGTGACGGCGCTCTCCCCCGGGGCAAAGTTTCTGCATCGCCTCCACCTCCGGTCAGATGTGCAGCACGGCAATATCAAGGGCTCGGAGGCGATGTGGGCCGCGCGTCGGGGGGGCCTGTGGGTCTACGTCATCGTTAGCGCCCACAAGCCCCGTGTGAACGATCCCGCACAGAGCGGTTAGGACTCACGCACCTGATTCCAAACGCGAGAGGACTTCCGAGTCCAGTCTGTCCTTAGTCGCCACGACAGGGTCAGCGCGGCTTTCTGACTTCTCGGCTTTCAGGGCGGACAGGTTGATGATCCTTGCCTGCACCCCCTGCAATTCTGCAACATCGTTCTGGAAGGCTCCGTCCGCCCACCGCCCCTGTCCCTCCCGAAGCGGGGTAAACACTTCGCCTGTCTCAGCCCGCGCGAGAAAGGCAACCTCGAGACGGACCGCGTCACGTACATAGCCCGTGTAGCCATCCTCATCTGGTTCGGGAGCGTGGATCCAAGATTCCGCAGTCAGTAACGTTGCGATCCGATCCTGATCCTTCTTCCACACAGCTATGTCGAGGTCAGCGTGTGCTCGCGTGACTCCGCCCGCATGGAAATCAACGGCCCAGCCTCCGAAAAGCCAGTACTCGATCTGATGCTCCTGAAACAGCTCATGAAGGCGTTCCAATGCTGCGAGCTGCTCTCCAGCGATCACGTCCACGGGTCTGATGCCGTTCTCGAGCATCTAGGCCTTGTCGTAGATCGCGATCAGCACGCCGTCACCGACGGGCTTGGTCTCTCGTAGCTTCAGGGTCTTCTTGTCAGATGCTCCGAACAGACGCTTTCCCTGGCCCAAGACAACGGGGAAGACCATGAGTCGGAGCTCGTCCAGCAGATCATTCTCGAGCAGACCTTGAACCAGTTGAGCGCTGCCGTGGACCACGATGTCGCCCTCGTGCTTGGTTCTCAATTCAGTTACGCCGGCAGGTAGATCGCCCTCCAGGACAGTCGTGTTGTTCCATTTGGGGTCTTTCAGCGTCGACGAGACAACGTATTTGGGCATCGAGTTGAACTTGTCGGCGAAGTCGCCTTCCCGAGAGGGCCATGCATCCGCGAAGCCCTCGTAGGTCGTACGCCCCAGCAGCAGCGCATCCGAGTCGCGCGCCTCGTCGAGCTTGAACTGGTCACCGTCTTCCCCACGCTTGAACTCGAAGCTCCAGCCGCCATGCGCGAAGTTCTCCGAACCACCCGGATCTTCGATGACGCCATCAAGCGAGATGAACTCGGTAGCGACGATCTTGCCCATTGCTTAACACCCCTTCGTTCATGTGCTGTCAGAAAAGTAGACCGCGCTCGAACGACAAACTAATCGGCCGATGCGTCACTTCCGCACCGCCGCGTCAGGGCCCAGGGAACACAGCGCGGAGCAGGTCGAGCGCGGTGTCATCGCCCGTCGATGGACGGTTCAGAACGGTCTGGCCATCGAGCATGGAGGTTCCTTTCGGACTCTGAGAGCGCAGATCAGTGACCGCTCGCCTCGGCCTCTCTCAGCTCGACCCGACGGATCTTGCCGGAGATGGTCTTGGGCAGCTCGTCGACGAACTCCACCTCGCGGGGGTACTTGTACGGGGCGGTAACGCGCTTGACGTGGTCCTGCAGCTCTCGGACCAGCGGGTCGTTCCCATCATGGCCCGGCGCGAGCACCACGAAGGCTTTCACGATCTGTCCCCGCTCCGAGTCAGGCTTGCCGACGACGGCCGCTTCGGCGACGGCGGAGTGCTCAACGAGCGCCGACTCGACCTCGAAGGGGCCAATCCGGTAGGCCGCGGAGATGATGACGTCGTCGGACCGCCCCACGAACCAGAAGTAGCCCTCGTCATCCACGGTGGCGCGGTCGCCCGTGTAGTACCAGTCGCCCCGGAACGCCGCGGCGTTCGCGTCCGGATCCTTCCAGTACTCCTTGAACAGCCCCAGAGGGCGTTCGGGTTTCACCCGCACGGCGACATGCCCTTCTTCACCGTGTCCGAGCACCTTTCCGTCGTCGTCGACGACGTGCACGTCGTTACCCGGCGTGGGCTTCCCCATAGACCCGGGCCTGATCGGAAGGCAGCGGTAGTTGGCCAGCAAGTTGACGGTCTCCGTCTGACCGTAGCCGTCGTAGATGTCCATGCCAGTGGCGGCCTTCCAGACTTTGATGACCTCCGGGTTGAGGGGCTCCCCCGCCGACACACAGTGCCGGAGGCGGCCGAAGTCGTAACTAGAGAGGTCCAGCAGCACGAACGAGCGGAAGACCGTGGGAGGCGCGCAGAAGGTAGTGATCCCGTGCTTCCCGATCATCCGAAGGATCAGGTCGAAATCCGGCTTGCCCCGCGCGTCCCACAGGAACAACTCCGAACCGATGCGCCACTGCCCGAACAGCTTGCCCCAGGCCGCCTTCGCCCAGCCGAAGTCCGACACTGTCCAATGCAGGTCGTCGGCCTTGAGGTCCTGCCAGAACCGCGCGGTGATCTCGTGCCCGATGCCCAGCGAAGCCTGGGTGTGCAGCACCATCTTGGGATAGGCGACGGTCCCGGAAGTGAAGTAGATGAGGAGCGGATCGTCGGACGCCGTCAGCTCGGCGTCCGGGGCTGACTCGCTGGCCGAGGCCAGCCCCTCCTCGAACGACCGCCACTTGTCCCTCGCGCCTCCGACCGAGACGAAGGTCGAGAGCGTGGGACACCGGTCCCTCACCTCGTCGAGCTTCGCGGCGCCGTTAGCATCGGTGATGGCGACGGTCGCCCCGGCCTGATTGACCCGATACTCGATATCCCGCCCTGTGAGCTGCATGGTGCCCGGCATGGGCACCGCGCCCAGCTTCATGCAACCGAGCATGACGTCGTACCACTCCGGGATCCGGGGGAGCATGACGAACACCCGATCACCTTTGCGGACGCCCTGGGCACCGAGGAAGTTGGCGGCGCGATTGGAAGCGCGCGACAGATCCCAGAATGTGAAACGCCGAGCATTCTCTCCGGCCGGCCCAACGGCCAGGAGCGCCGGTTTCGCGGGCTCTCGCGCGGCCCACGCGTCCACCACGTCGCGGGCGAAGTTGAAGACGAGCGGGACCTCGAGCCTGAAGGTCTGGTAGGTCACCTCATAGTCGGTCATGTTCGGAGCGATGTCGGCCATGCTTTCTCCTTCCGACGGTAGTCGGCGTGCCTCACGCCTCAACTCAGCTGGCGGAATAACGATGCCGTATCGGAGCAGATCCATTCTTCGGCGATCGCTCCGCTTTCGAGGCGGTAGAACTCGTGGCTGACGTAGCGGATCGGGCGGCCGGTGGCGGGTATGCCGAGGAATTCTCCCGCGTGGGTGCCCTGAAAGGTCACGCGGACCGCGACTTGGTCCTCGGTCGCGACGACATCGTCGATATGTGCCTCGAGGTCGGGGAACGCACGCTTCATCATTTCGAATCCCTGTTGCCACGTCTCGCGCCCGCGGATTGGCTCCGGCGCTTCTGCGAGGTGCATCACTAGGTCTGGCGCCACAACGGTCAGCAACCTCTTGGTGTCGCCGGCGTTGAATGCCTCGAACCATTCCCGCACGAGCGCCGCATTGGCCTGGGGCGATTCAGATCCCGAGGTCATGGCGTCCCTCCCTGTGAGGCTGTCTGGGCTTTCGTGTCTAAGAGGGCCGAGCGTAACGACAATCATCGCCGACCTCATCAGGCAAGGCCTCGCCCGGTGGATTAGCCTCGGCGCGGTTGGAAGTCGATCCCTTTCACGAACACAGGCCGCAGGCCAAGAAGGTGCCCTTTACCGACTCATGAGAGGAGATAGGAACCATGGATGAAGCTCATTACCCCGTTGAATTCTCGGTTGACTACCCAGATCGATCTCTCAACAGGCTGACGACTTTCTTTCGCATCTTCACAGCCATTCCCATCTGTATCGTCCTAGCCGGTGTGTCTGGGGGGACATTCGAATGGAGCAGTCACTACGGCCGCGCTGCCGCGGCGGGGGCGGGGGGCTTGTTGTTCTTTGCTCCTCTCGTAATGATTCTCTTTCGCCAGAAATATCCTCGGTGGTGGTTCGACTGGAATCTCGAGCTCCAGCGATTTGGGAACAGGGTGAGCGCCTACCTGGCACTGATGGACGACCACTATCCGTCGACCGACGACCATCAGTCCGTGCATCTCGACTATCCGTTCCCGGACGTGCCACGGGAACTCAACCGCTGGCTTCCCTTGGTGAAATGGTTCTTGGCGATCCCTCACTACATCGTGCTCTTCTTCCTTTACATTGCCGCGGTGGTCGTAGTAATCATCGCCTGGTTCGCGATCCTCTTCACAGGTCGTTACCCGAGATGGGCGTTCACCTTCACCGAGGGAGTGCTCCGGTGGCACAACCGTGTCCTCGCCTACGCACTCGTCTTGGTAACCGACCGATACCCTCCATTCGGGCTCGCGCCATAAACTGTCGCCTACGAGGGTGGGTCAGCCGGTAGTTCCAGTCGGCGTGAGTTGATGGAGATCATCAGAGACTCACCACAGTACATAGACATAACCGAATCCGGTCAACAGGGGGTCTCACATCATCCAACAGGCCGCTCAGATATGAGCCACGACTTCCCTCACCTCTGCCGCGCGGAAAGTGGCGCCCGGAGGTTGCGGAGCATTCTCTAGGCCCATCTGCGCCATCTCTTGGGCCGACGCCTCGTTCTCGAAGAGAACGATCGCCAGGCTCTCTCCATCCCTTGTCGTCGCCATCCAGTAGCCAGACACCAGCCCTGGTACCTGTTGGAGCTGAGGCAGCATCGCGTTGAGATACTCCAGGCCTTCTTCCTCGTGGCCTGGTTCGACGTCGGCGGTCACCAGTAAGGCGTGCATGGGTTCCCTCCCTCGACTCGGGTGGCGGGTCAGGCAGTGTATGAGGAACTGAGCTAGTGCTTCAATCCAGCGATTCGGAATCCTCCACGCCGCATTGTCCGCACGGCTGATTGCTCTCTACGGCGCCGGAGGCACGCACCCAGTTCCGCCCGAGTCCCACTGGCAAGCAGGGTTCAACGGCCCCCCGATCACCTGCTCGGTCGTCTCGACCACGACCCGGCCGGCGTTGATCTCGCCGTGGAGGAAGTCGAGGAACGCGGACAGCTTCGTGGGGCTGATCGTGTAGGCCCCGCAGTGCCCACCGGTGGACCTATCGCAGACCCTGTGGAACACGAACTGCACCCAGTCGGTGGATTGCGAGTCTGTTTCCGCATTAGTCACATACAACTCGAGCGTGGAAAGCTTGGTCGCTTTCTTGGGATTGGGCGGAGTGCGAGTGGCGAAGGCGTCGGCGGGAGGGATGGACTCACCGAACGGCCCCTTCTTGGAGATCCCGGCCACGCCGCGACCGCTGTTGTAGCCGCAGTAGCGCACTACCGCCTCGCTAGTAGCGTCGAACGATCCAAACGGATAGGCGAGTGACTCCGGCGCGAATCCCTGGGCAAGAAGGGTGTTGCGGTCGTCGCACACCTCGTGCTCGGCCTCGGCGACGGTGAGCGGCTTCAGGTCGGCGTGGTCGATCGTGTGGCCGGCGATCTCGTTCCCCGCCGCCGACAACGTGTGGAGCTCGTCCCACGTCATGTGGCTCGGGTCCCCGGCGACGATCGGTCCGGTGTTGACGAAGAAGGTGGCGTTCATCCCATGCGACTGAAGGATCGGGAAGGCGTTGTCGAACTGGTCGACGGTTCCGTCGTCAAACCCTAGCGTCACGACCGTGGGGGTTGAGGCTGCGGCCGGCCGAGCAGCGCCGCCCACCGAAAACGACGTCACCAACACACCCGCGGACAACAGCGCCATCAGGATCCTCGGCCGTATACCAAACGCTTTCCTAGCGTCACCCGGCTTCATACCGTCCCCCTTTGTCCGATGCGCAGCATCACAGTCCCGGCAGTTTGCCCCCTGAAGGTCGAGGGGTCAAAACCCTTCGTGCAAGTCGCCGAAACACGGAGGGCCAGACCAATGGTCAGGCTGAGTCGGTTAGACGAGCGCGGGCCCGTGACGCGGCCTGACGCACCCGTGGATGGGCATCTCTCTTAAGACGCTCGATACCGTGGAGACCATCACCAAGCCGGTGCTTTGCGACCACCTTGACGGCCATCTCTCTCACCCGCCAGGAATCATCATTCATCGCGGCTAACACCGCTTTCACCGCTCTGTCGTTCCAGACATAAAGCAAACCTCGCGCGGCCCAGACCCGAAGCCAGTAAGGCGGGCCTCCCCGTTCCCCGGTGATTGCCCACCGCGCTGGAGGGCCGCCGAGGGCGACGATCAATTCGGGGTCCGTCCTGCGGCCTTTCAGCAATGCGATGCACCCAGTGACGACTGCAGCCTCGCCGCGTCGCTGACACTCTTTCTCTATTCGCTGGCGGGGCGTTGGGCTCCTGGAGGAGACACTCACCCGAGCACTATTTCCCTCGGGCCTTCAAGCGTTCCGATTCTCTCGTGGAATGTCGCCTCG
>DATAPE010000281.1:0-12915 GCA_036265345.1 Actinomycetota bacterium | reverse complement strand
AAGGGAGCATCGTGAAGCACAGAAGTACGCGCCTCATCGGCGCACTAGCAGTAACAGCCTTGGCCGTGAGCGCCTGCTCGAGTGGGAAAGCAGCCACCAGCGCGTCGGGCAAGTGCACACCGGCCAAGACACCGGTCATTTCGTTCGCCGCATACAGCACGCCTCGTGAGGTCTACGGCAAGATCATCCCGGCTTTCCAGGACTACTGGAAGCAGAAGCACAACGACCAGTCGCTCATCTTCGAAGAGTCCTACGGGGGCTCTACCACCCAGTCACAGAACGTGGTCAATGGCTTCCCCGCGGACATCGTGGCGCTGTCGCTGGCCCCGGATGTCGACGCGATCAAGAACGCAGGACTGATCACCCACGATTGGACGGCTGAGCCCGACAAGGGAATGGTGTCGTCATCCGTCGTGGCTCTCGACGTGCGGCCGGGCAACCCGAAGCAGATCAAGGACTTCAACGATCTGACTCAACCAGGTCTCAAGATCCTGACTCCCGATCCCGCCCAGAGCGGCGGTGCACGGTGGAACATCGTCGGTGCGTACGGCGCGGCCATGCGCGGGTATGCCGGCAACCAGAAGGGTGACACCTCCGGAGCTCAGAGTCTGTTGCAGAACATCTTCAGCAACGTCACGGTCATGGACAAGAGCGCTCGCGATTCGATCAAGAACTTCGAATCGGGCAACGGAGACGTTGCGATCACGTACGAGAACGAGATCCTCACTGCACAAGATGCGGGATTGCCCGACCAGGCCGTATACCCGCCATCGACGGTGCTGATCGAGAACCCCGTGGCCGTCGTGGACAAGAACGCAGAAGCCCATTGCGTCGAGCCCATCGCCAACGCGTTCGTGCGTTTCCTACACACAAAGACGGCGAAGGACCTCTATTCAACCGTCGGATTCCTCCGCTCGACCAATGCCGCAAAAGCGCAGAAAGGAGATCCCGCAGCTCATATGCCGGCGATCAAGGATCTCTTCACGGTCAACGACTTCGGTGGATGGAACGCTCTTGATCAGAAGCTGTTCAGCAGCAATGGTTTGTTCACTCAAGCCCTGAAGGCGGCGCAAGGCTAACCATGAGTAGCGAAGCTCTCCCACTCGGCCGAACCCGAGCGCCGTCCGCCACAGGACTGCGTTCCGGGCTCGGCCGGTGGGGGCTTCGTGCTGGTGCACTGATCTATCTGGGAGGGATGATCGCTCTCCCATTGAGTGCAGTCATATCCAAAGGGTTCGCCAACGGCCTCGATTCGCTCCGAAGCGCGATGGCGGCCCCAGGCGCCGTGGCGGCCATCAGACTTACCCTCATCACCGCACTCGCCGCGGCGCTGGTCAACGCCATCTTCGGGACGCTGCTGTCTTATGTTCTGGTGCGGTATCGATTCCCGGGACGCGGCGTGCTCAGCGCCGTCGTCGATCTTCCTTTTGCGATCCCGACCCTTGTCACCGGCGTGATGCTCGTCGCTCTCTACGGACCGGCCTCTCCGGTGGGAGGGTGGCTGGAAGCCCATGGGATCCACATCGTGTTCGCCCCTCTGGGTGTGCTCCTCGCTCTCTTGTTCGTGACCCTGCCCTTCGTGGTCCGGACGGTGCAACCCGTGCTGGCTGAGCTCGATGTGGCTCAAGAAGAAGCAGCTGAAGTGCTCGGCGCGTCGCGGCTGCGCACCTTCGTTCAGATCGTGTTACCCGCTCTCAGACCGGCCATCGCCGCGGGGACATTGCTGTCGTTCGCTCGTGCGCTGGGCGAGTTTGGCTCGATCGTCATCGTTTCTGGGAACATCACGAACCACACGCTCACGGCACCTGTGTTCATCTTCCAGCTGGCCAGCCAGTTCCGCTCCGACGAGGCGGCGGCAGTTTCTGCGGTTCTGTTTGCGATGTCCTTCACGTTGGTCGTCGTGACTTACCGGCTTGCCGGCAACCGGGGTGACCGGCCGTGAGCGCTCGCGTCGAATCCACGTCGCCGCGGGATCCCGGAGCTCTGGTAAGGACGCTTCTCATCCTGCTGGCGGTTGGTTACGTCGGCATCTTGGTGCTGGCGCCGCTGGGAGGGATCGTTTGGGCCACGGCCAGGGCCGGCTGGAGCAACGTCTCGACCACCCTCAACCAGCCCGACGTTCGTCATGCCTACTGGTTGACCGGAGTGATCACCCTGATCACGGTAGTGGTGACCACCGCCTTTGGCGTTCTAACGGCATGGGTGCTGGCGCGGCATCACTTCCGGGGGCGTGGACTCCTCAACGCAGTGGTCGACCTGCCGATGGCCGTCTCGCCCGTCATCGTCGGCTTGATGTGCGTGTTGCTGTTCGGGCGGGGCGGGTGGTTCGAACCTTTCTTTGCAAGCAGGGGCATCCAGGTGATCTTTGCTCTGCCGGCCATGATCCTCGTCACCATCTTCATCTGCATCCCCTTCGTCATCCGCGAGGTCGTCCCGGTCCTGCATGAGATCGGTGTGGACGAAGAGGAGGCCGCCAAGACCCTTGGCGCCTCCTCGCTTCAGACGTTCGTTCGCGTCACGCTCCCGAGCATCCGCTGGGGCCTCATGTACGGCGTGGCTCTCTCGACTGCCCGGGCCCTCGGCGAGATCGGCGCGGTTCTCATCGTGTCGGGAGCGATCCAGGGTCAAACCGAAACCGCGACGCTTTACATCTTCCGAGCATTCGAAGAGAGGCAGGAACCATCCGCCTACCTGGTGGCGTTGTCCTTGGCGGCCATCTCCATCTTTCTGTTGGTGACCATCGAGACTCTAAAGAAGCACAAGGCCAGGAGGTAATCCCATGTCCCCAGTCGATGAGAGGGCGCTCGCCGAGATCGGCCGTCAGCCCGCGGTTCGAGTCGAGCATCTAACCAAGACCTTCGGCTCGTTCGCCGCAGTCAACGACGTCAGTTTCGAGGCGCAGGAAGGCAAGATCACTGCTCTCTTGGGCCCGAGCGGGTCCGGTAAGAGCACTGTGCTGCGGATACTCGCAGGGCTTGAACATTCAGACTCGGGACGGGTATGGATCATGGGCGAGCAGCTCGACGGTCGTTCCGTACAGGAGCGCCAGCTCGGCTTCGTGTTCCAGCACTACGCCTTGTTCAGACACATGACGGTTCGCCAGAACATCGCCTTTGGCCTGGCTGTGCGCAAGGAGGCCAGGGCAGAACAGACCAAACGGGTCGACGAGCTGGTCGCGCTCGTGCAGCTCAAGGGATTGGAGGACCGCTATCCCGACCAGCTTTCCGGGGGCCAGCGGCAACGCGTCGCGCTGGCGCGCGCGTTGGCACCGAGACCAAAGTTGCTGTTGCTCGACGAGCCTTTCGGGGCCCTCGATGCTCGGGTGCGGCAAGAGCTCAGGAAGTGGCTCGATCAGCTCCATCGCGAGCTCGGGATCACGAGCCTTCTCGTCACTCACGATCAGGAAGAGGCTCTCGAGCTTGCCCACGAAGTGATCGTTATGAACCAGGGGAGGGTGGAGCAGATCGGAAGCTCGACCGAGGTTTACAACACTCCACTTACGCCGTTCGTGGCGGGTTTCGTGGGTGCCGCCAACGTCATCCGCGGCGTCGCGATCAACGGAAGGGTGCAGTTCGGCGAGCAGTTCCTGGGAGGCGCGCAGCATCTCGACGACGGCGCCGCCGCGCATGCTTATGTACGGCCCCACGACGTGTGGGTGGGACGGGAAAGCCGCAACGGTTCCTCGAGCCCCGGGCGGATCGAACGGATGTCGGACCTTGGGTGGGTGACGAAGCTCCAGGTCAGGCTTCCGGACGATCAATTGGTGATCGCCGACATTCCGAACGACAGGCTCCAGGGTTTGCAGACCGGGGATGCCGTCTTCGTCGACCTTCGCAAAGCCAAGGTGTTCGAGCCGCCAGGCGCCGCCCGGTCGGATGAGCTGTCGGTGGCGTAGCCTCGATCAATCCTTGGGGACGATCGAGATGCCCCCAGTCTGCTCCAGTACCGCGTACTTGATCTGATCCATGCGCGCCAGCCCCTGGGTCTGGCGCGCTGCTGCCAGGATGTCGTCCTCGCCGACCCGCTCTTGCCTCAAACGATCTTCGAACGGCTTCCCATCCTCAACCAATACCAGCGGCAGTCCATCGAGCAACTTATCGATCTTCTTGTAGCGCGCCTGCACCCAGGTTAGGCCGCGTTCGGCCGCGATCAATGTTGTGATCACCAGAATCGCGTTGGTGATGGAGAAATCCTGTCCGATCATGGCCTGCTGGGTTGCTTCGCTGATTATCAACAGCAGCACGAAGTCGAACACCGTCACCTGAGCCATCGTTCGTTTTCCTGCAACGCGGAAGATGACTAACAGGAATACGTACACCGCCAGCGCGCGCAGAACGGAATCCACTGGCTCCTCCTAGGGATAGACGAGTTCGGTGAAGTGAAGCGATGAGCGGTGGCCCTCAACGAAAAGGCCGACGGTTGCGTGGATCGTGCCCAGGGACGTGGGCTGCAGGTTGAATGTGATATCCGTGGCGGCCCCGGGTCCAGTGGCATCGAAGGTGTAGAGGAAGGCGTTGCCCGACGCTTTAACGCTGGCCGGCTGCGGGGTGATCTGTTGAACCTGCATGCTGTCGAGAAACGGCCGCCCGATCGATAGCTGCAGGGTGGCCGAGCCGCCCGTAGCCGCCGAGACCACCACCGATTGGGGGGCCTGCCAGCGTGCGAAGCGAAGGAAGTGCACCCGGAGGCCGGAGGTCCCGGTGGATGCCGAGCTGAGGGGCCCGGGTCCGAACAGACCCAGCAGTCCCGCCACCAAAAGAGCCGTGACGACCACCCACACGATCCTCTTGACGCGCCATTCCTTCTGCTGGAAGGAGAGGTCCTGATTGATCTCCAGACCATCTTTGGAGCTGCTCATCGGACTCACTATGGCAGCGGCAGGCCCTCGCGGGCGGGTTTTCGAACCTGCGCAGTTGCGCCGCGCCCAGCCGTGCGCGGTCTCAGATAGACGTAACGGCGAGTGAGCAGACGATGGCTCCGGTCGCGGAGGCGAGCGGTTGGGGAGCGACGGCGAAAACAGAATCAGGACGCCCCGCGGCCGCCCACACTTCATCGTAGGCCAGGAGGTCTTCGTCCATGAACATCCTCAGTCGATGCGCGTGGCCGAACGGAGGAGTAGCGCCTATCGAGTAACCGGTGGCCTCCTTAGCGCGCGCTGCGTCGGCCTTGGTCAGCGATCCCACGCCCGCCGCAGCCGTCGCTTTGCCGGTGTCGAGCCGGTTCGCCCCGGACATCAAGAAGAGCAGCGACTCTTGGTCTGCCTGGAAGACGAGGGACTTTACGATCTGACCGAGCTCGCATCCCACCTCCCGCGCCGCGTCCACCGCCGTGCGGGTCTCTTGCGAGAAGGTCACCGGGCGCACCTCGAGTCCGGCCGCGGCCCCCGCTTCGACGACGCGTTCGATCTTCGGATCCTGGCTTACCGTCGGCACCTCCAGCAGATGCAGGAAGGAAAGGGTCTGAGCGTGCCGTACGCTACCCCAGCAGAGCGATCCGAGCCCGATCGGTGCAGCGCTCACCATCCCCGAAATTGTGAGGAACCCAATGCGGTTAAGCGACAAGGTGTGTGTCGTGACGGGAGCGTCGAGCGGCATCGGACGCCGCACCGCGCTAGAGCTTGCGGCCGCCGGAGCCACGGTTTGCGCAGCAGCGCGGCGAGAACAGCAGCTTCAAAGCCTTGTGGGGGAGTGCGGCGGAGGACGTCACTCGTACGTAGTTACCGACGTCAGCCAACGCGATCAGGTCCACAGACTCGCCGCCCACGTCCAGCGCACCTATGGGCGGTGTGACGTGCTGGTGAACAACGCCGGTTTCAGCGGCCATCACAGGCCACTCGAGGACGCGGACGCAGTCTCCGAGCTCGAGGCGATCGTGGCAACCAACTTCCTCGGTGCGGTGTACTGCACCTCAGAGCTCCTAGAACTGCTCGAAGCTGCGGCGCCGTCGAGTGTCGTCAACGTCGGGTCGATGGCGGGCAGGATCGCAGTGACGGGATCGGCCGCTTACTCCGCATCGAAGTTCGCACTGATGGGCTGGTCGGAAGCCCTGCACTACGAGTTGGCCCCCAAAGGGGTCTATGTGAGCGTTATCGCCCCCGGCCTGATTCCAACCGAGGGCTTTCCGCAGAGCGACTTCCTGCGTGACCCGTTGCTCCGGCACGTGCTCGGTACCGAGGAGCAGGTAGCAGCTGCGATCCTGCAGACGGTAGAGAGTCGCAAGCTGGAACGAACCGTTCCGCGTTGGAACTACTTACTGCAGATCCCCCGCGTGCTGACCCCTCCGCTCTATCGATTCGCGCTGCAGAAGCTAACCGCCAGGTACCCGCGCCACGGGGTGGATGTCTAGGCGTTACTCGGTTGCGACCACACGAACGCCAGGTCCTGATCTGAGCCGCGGGAATAGCGTCGCTGGATCTCGCCGGTGCGCTCGTAGGCACTGATCAAAAGATCGCGGTCGGAGATCTGAACGAAGCGGTACAGGTAGCCGTTGTCGGTTACGTCGACGAGCGCATAACCGAAGGGGAAATCCCGCGGGATGGCCACCTCATGGGCCGGAACGCCGCCGGGGTAGGTCCTCGTTCGTGCGTTGCGATGGGTATGACCGGCGAAGACCCCCCACACGTTCCCCGAATCCACCACGGCGTGCAGCCTCCCCGAGTCCGCGTCTCGCAGACCGAAGAGCACGGGGGGAAAGCCGGTGAAGGGCTGCGGAGGGTGATGCAGGAACAGGAATGCGGGACCACCGCCCGGAGCCGCCACGGCCGCGAGGATCTCGTGTTGAACCGAGGTCAGTGATCCGCGAGCGATCCCTCCTCCAGGTTCGTCGATGAATGCTCCGGACAACAGGTCGAACGCCGGAAACGGAGACACCGCGTGCTCGGCGGAGTCGAGGACCGCGAATCGCATCCCCTTGTGCTCGAATAACACCCCGTCCGGCTCCCTCCCGAAAGAGCCCTGGTAGAGCTCGCGTCCGGACAAGCGCTCCTCGTGGAAGGAGAACACGTCGTGGTTTCCCATCATCGTCGTGCACGGGATAGTGAGACGCTGCAGGAGACTCGCCGCGCTCTTGAACTCTTCTCGGTTGCCGTGGTCGGTGATGTCTCCAAGCTGGATGACGAGGTCGGACCCCGACGCATTGATGTCGTCGATCGCTACAGAAGCCATGACGTCTTTGTCGAGGGAACCCACATGGAGGTCACTCAGGATCGCAAAGCGGAAGCGAACCTTGCCGGGCGGCGTCAGGGCGGGGGTAGGCACGAGCTCGAACGGTGGGGGCGGAGGGAGCTCGTTTGGGAAGCTCAGGCCTTCGGCCTCTTCCTGCCCGAGCTGGAGCATCCGGCCCCCGTCTTGGACGAGCCCGCCCGCGTGGGCCTGGACCCAGTCGCCGAGACGCGCGAGGAAGAAATCCCCAAACGTGACCTCGCCCGGCGCCGCCCCGATGATGTTTTGGATCCACCCGGCGTGGGGCTCGACGAGGGCCTCGTCCCGCCGGCCGCCGGCGTCATCGAGCGCCTTGCCCACGATCTCCGCTCGCTCCTCCGCCCGCCCCGCGGATGCCACGAAGCGAGCGTCTGCGACGCCCCAACGGAGGTAGACGCGCGCCCGGGCGCGCTCGATGATCCACGAGGAACGCAGGAGGTCCAAGGCGATATCGCCGGCGAGATCGGGGGCCATGTTCGCGGCAGGATAGCGGCGGGCGCGGCCCCACCAGGACGAAGTTCGAGGGAAATCTCTCCGGGGACTTGCGTCGAAGGTGCGGGCGGGCAAGAATCGCAGTACTTCCCTGTTGGTCTCGGTGCGGTGTCGCGTCCGGGATGGTCTGCTACGGAAGGGGAAGTTCGTGAGCATCGCCCACCGGGTCGTGGATACCAACAAGATCAATGACTGGGACCACTATTTCCTGAACATCGCGCGCGAGACCGCCACGCGGTCCCGGTGCGTGCGGCGGCAGCACGGTTCGGTGATCGTTAGGAATCGCCGGATCCGATCAACCGGTTACAACGGCCCCCCCTCGGGGCACGCTCATTGTGACGAGGGAGCTTGTCCTCGCGCCAATGCCGATGCCCGCAGCGGATGGGGCCATGACGATTGCATCGCTATCCATGCCGAGGCCAACGCGATCCTTTACTCCTCGCCAGAGCAGAGGGAAGGCGCCAGCATCTACATAACGGGGGCCCCGTGTTTCACGTGCGCCAAATTGATAGCGAACTCCGGCATCACGGAGGTCGTGACCACCGGAGAGCCTTATCAGGGCTGGGATGAGGTTAGAAGGTTCCTACTGGACTGTTCCGTGCGGGTGCGCCTGATCCACTAGCGCCGACCTAGATAGGAACCGTCTTCGGACGAAGGTCTTCGAACAGGCATTCCTCGGGCGCCTTGTCCTTCCGGAGGCCCTTGAACGAGGGGGCCCGGAGCCTGCCAGCTGAGGTCAGCTCGCGGAACTCCACGGCGGCAACCAATCGCGGGTGGGTCCAGTGCGGATCCTTGATGACCTTGCCGAACTGGCTCCGGCTGCCCGAAGGGTCGTCTACGAACGGGCATCGCTCGGACTCCTGCTCCTGCAACTGGCTGAGCACGTCGGCTAAGGAGCGGTCGGTGAACCCGGTCCCCACCGCGCCCACGTAGCGAAGCACCCCTTCGTCATAGGCCCCCACGAGGAGTGCCCCCAGGGTTCCGGAGCGCCCTCGCTCGCCTTTGGTCCAGCCCCCCACGACCACGTCGGCGTCGTAGATCGACTTGACCTTCAGCCAGTCCTTGGATCGCTTGCCCGGGCGGTAGGGACTGCCGAGCCTCTTAGCCACCATGCCCTCGAGGTTCTGGGAACGGGCGGTTTGAAACACCGCGCGGCCCTCGGACTCGATGGCGGGCGACACCATCACGAGCCCGGGTTTCTCCACCACCAATTCCTGTAGCCGCGCCTTTCGGTCCTCGACCGGGGTCGTGAGTAGCGATTGCCCGTCGAGATACAGAAGGTCGAACGCCACGTAGGTCACGGGGAGCGCTTTGGATGCTCGTGTGATCGCGACGCGTTCCTGCAGATTGACTCGGCTCTGCAGGGCCTCGAATGACGGGCGGCCGTTGACCATTGCCACCACCTCACCGTCGATCATTGCGTCGATCGCCACCATCCTCTCGTGAAGCTTTCCCAGCTCTGGATATGTGGCGGTGATATCCCGTTGGTTGCGGGAGAACAGTGTCGTCTCATGGTTGCACAC
This sequence comes from Actinomycetota bacterium, assembly GCA_036265345.1. Lineage (GTDB taxonomy): Bacteria > Actinomycetota > CADDZG01 > CADDZG01 > WHSQ01 > DATAPE01. The sequence goes on along the minus strand of DATAPE010000281.1, from coordinate 3,701 downwards.
CGCGAACGCGCGGACGCCATCCCACTTGAGCTCGAAGAGCCACTCGTCCGAGTCGAAGGGGTCACCGATCAGAGTCGCCAGCATCGGGTTGGGCTCGGGCGTGGGCTCCGACGGAGGTCGTTCGGATTGCCTCAACCAGACAAGCCAATCCTTGCCATTGTTGCGTTTGGTCTGGATCAGGTGCCACACGCCTTTCATCCGCCCTCCGAGAAGCCGGAAGGTGAGCTTGCGGGGCTCTTGCTCCAATAGCTCGTAGGTGCCGGAGTCGAAGATGCGAACCTCGCCGGCGCCGTAATTGCCCGATGGGATGCTCCCCGAGAACGATCCGTACTCGAAGGGATGGTCTTCTACGTGAACGGCGAGATGCTTCTCTCCAGTCTCTATGGGCAGGTTCTTTGGAACCGCCCATGAAACGAGCACCGGCTGCGAACCGTTCATCATCTCGAGCCGCAGATCGAAGTGGAGGCGGGTCGCGTGGTGTTGATGTATCACGAACGACTTGCCCGCGGGCGCCGTCCCGGGGTCGACGTCCCCGGTGAAGGTGGCAGCAGGCTCTGGAGTGTCCTCGAAGGAGCGTTTCTCGGTATAGGTCTTGGAGCGTGCCATCTGAGGCGATGCTAACTTCGAGTTCCCCTATGACAAGCTCGGATCAAGGCAGCTCAGGAGCCGATCGCGGGCCGGGCGCGTCCCCTGCGGCAGTCGTCGTGGTGGTCGCGGTCCTGCTGCTGCTGGCGGCGATCTCCACCCCCGAGGCTTTCATATGGCTTCGTCATGCAGGGGTCACTAAGGTCGTGTTGCCGGATACACCTGTGGTGGCGAATTATCTGCTCGTTGCTCTGTCTTTGTCCCTCGTTATCGCCGCACTGATCGTTCGCATAATGATGGTCAGCCGGCGGCAAGCGGATCTACGGGCCCAAAAGACGCCCTGGTGGACGCGCCTCCTGGCTTTTGCCTTCGTGGTGCTGCTTCTGCGCATCGCGGTCTCATCCGACCTCCTGCGGAATCGACTGGGTCAGTTGGCCCAGCGCTTCGCCCGGCCCACGCCGACGTCGACGTCGGTGGCCACTCCGGGAAGCGTCGTCCCGCACGTGACATCCCGCCCATTGGGCATCGCCCTGACGATCGTGCTCGCTTTGATCCTCGCTCTGGTGGTCGCCGGTATCGTGTTCTTGCTCGCCCGGGTCAAGGGCGAGATCGCCCCGCCGCTGCCAGATGACCCACTGGCCGGGTTGCTCGACGCCGGGATCGACGATCTTCGCCGCATCTCCGATCCTCGCCGGGCGGTCATAGCGTGCTACGCGAGGATGGAACGCCTGATGTCCTCATCCGGAATCCCGCGCCGCCTCTCGGATACCCCGACAGAGTTCCTCGCGCGAGTGCTGCAACAGCGCTCGGTCAGCGCTGCGAGTGCGTCCCGGCTCACGACGCTGTTCGAGAGGGCCAAGTTCAGCCCCCACCGCGTGGACGAGCGGATGCGAGAGGACGCTCTGGATGCTTTGGAGCAAGTGCGCAGCGAGCTCGCTCTCGTATGAATCGAGTCGAAGCTATCGCCGTTCTGCTGGTCGTCTTGATCGCGACCTGGGTGGTCGCCGTGGCTCTACCCGCGTGGAGCGAGGTGGCATGGGCAGCGGGAGTGCTTACGATCCTTGCGATTGCGCTTGGCGCGCTGATCGCACGCGCCGCCGCCATGCGTCATGACAGGCTGACGCCGTTCCAAGCTCTGCTCAGGACCCCGGAGTCGGCTCCGATCCGTCCCGCCGATCTGGAGCGCATCGAGCGGCTTGCGGGATGGGTGTCGTACTCGGAGCATGACTTCTCCCATCGCCTGAAACCCATGATCGTTTCCCTCATCTGCCGGCGCTTGCAGATGTCGCGCGGCATCGAGCTGGCCGAAGGGGAAGCGCCCCCCGCGGATCTTCTCTCCGGGGAGCTCGCAGAGCTGATCGCACCCAGCGACGGACAGCGCCTCACACCCATCACCACCGGGGACCTGAACCAGGCGCTCGATGAGATCGAGGCGCTGTGAAAGATGCGTCCATAGCGCGCACCCGGGAGCTCTCGTCCCACGTCCTCGACGAGGTTCAAAAGGCGATAGTCGGCAAGCGCGACGCCCTGGAGATGGTCTTCCTCGGCATCCTGAGTGGCGGACACATCCTCGTCGAGGACTTTCCGGGCCTCGCCAAGACCCTGATCGCTTCTTGTTTCGCAAAGACGCTGGGGATCGACTTCAACCGGATCCAATTCACTCCGGATCTTCTTCCCGGCGATATCACCGGCGGATTCATCTACGACCAGCGTGACGCGCGGTTCGAGTTTCGGAAGGGGGCTCTGTTCACGAACCTGCTCTTGGGCGATGAGATCAACAGGGCACCGCCGAAGACGCAGGCCGCGCTGCTGGAAGCGATGCAGGAGCGGCAGGTAACCGTTGAAGGATCGACCTACCAGCTCGATGCACCCTTCATCGTGATCGCAACTCAGAACCCGATCGAGTACGAAGGAACCTATCCGCTTCCCGAAGCACAACTCGATCGCTTCATGCTGCGCGTCGGCATCGGATATCCGACCGCCGACGAGGAGTGGGAGATCCTCGACCGCCGGATCGAACGCCGGGAAGACGAGGTCCATCTGCAGCAGATCGTGGATGCTGCCGGATTGCTCGCGATGCAGGCCTCGCTCGAGCGGGTCTTCTTGTCGGAGAACGTGGGGCGCTACATCGTGGCTCTGGTGACGGCCACGAGAACCGATCCAGAAGTGCAGGTGGGCGCAAGCCCACGCGGCGCGATAGCCGTCATGAAGCTCAGCCGGGCCAAGGCGTTGGTGGCGGGACGCGACTTCGTGACGCCCGACGATGTCAAGTCGGTCACCGTCGCCGCGCTCTCCCACCGGCTGACATTGCGACCCGAGCTCTGGGTTCGCCGCGTCACGGGCGAACAAGTCGTTAGTCGCATCGTGGACCGGGTGCCGACGCCGGCGACCGAGGAGGATGCCGCGGCGGGATGACGAGGGGGGTGACGCCAAAGCTGGTGACCCTGGCGGGGCTGGCGGCCCTGTGTCTCATCAGCGCCGCCGTTCTGGCCCGGTTGGAAGCCGCCGTCATCGCAGCTCCGTTGTTGACCGCTCTCGCCTACGGGGCATCGGCCGCCCGTGCGCCGTCCATCAGGATGACCGTTTCGGTCGACCCCGACCGGTGTCTGGAGGAGGAGCTCATCGACCTCACCATCACGCTGGTCGCACGCGAGCCGGTCCCCGAGACAGAGATCGCACTGGGCCCGATGTATGGCCTTGCCGTCGTGGGACCTTCGCGGTGGAGCGTGAGGCTGGACCCCGCGGAACCCACCCTCTTGCAGGTGAGCTTGCAGGCGACGCGGTGGGGCGCCCACCGGGTAGGCCCCATCGGCATCAGGGCACACACGCCCGGCAACCTCATGACCTTCGAACGGGTCATCGATCCGAGCGTCGGGATCAAGGTGTACCCGAGGTTTGAACGCATCCAGCGGGGTATCGCACCAACGGATACCCAGGTGTTTTCCGGCAACTACGTCTCCAAGGTTGCCGGGGACGGGATCGAGTTCGCCAACGTGAGGGAGTTCTCCCGCGGCGACAGCGTTCGGCGCATCAACTGGCGCGTAACCGCGCGCCGCTCGGCGTTGCAGGTCAACGAGTTTCACCCCGAGCGGAATTCCGATCTAGTTCTGTTCTTG
>DATAPE010000280.1:0-13415 GCA_036265345.1 Actinomycetota bacterium | reverse complement strand
CGGCGGGCTCCGCAAGGACACTCCGGCCCCCTTCGCTCGCTCCGATTCCCCCACCCAGGTCATCGCGGTGGGATCCGGCAAGGGCGGAGTAGGGAAATCGACCACGACCGTGAACCTTGCAGCTTCGCTCGCCAAGCTCGGCCACTCGGTCGGGTTGCTCGATGCCGATGTGTGGGGCTTCTCGATCCCGCGCATGCTCGGCATCCACGAACGTCCGACGGTCGTGGGCGACATGATCATGCCCCCCGAGATGTTCGGTGTGAAGGTCGTTTCCATCGGGCTCTTCACGGCCGAGGACAACCCCGTCGTGTGGCGAGGGCCGATGCTGCACAAGGCGCTGCAACAATTCCTCACCGACGTTCACTGGGACGAGCCTGACTACCTGTTGATCGACCTGCCTCCCGGCACCGGTGACGTCTCGATCTCGATAGCGCAATTTCTTCCCGGCGCAGGCATGGTCATCGTCACCACTCCCCAAGCGGTAGCCGAGAAGGTCGCCCAGCGGGCGGGGTTCATGGCCGAGAAGACCGGCCTCAATGTTCTAGGAGTGGTCGAGAACATGTCTTACTTCCGCGGCAATGATGGTGTCGCCTATCCGATCTTCGGAAGCGGGGGCGGGGCGAGCTTGGCTGAGAAGCTGCACGTTCCTCTGCTCGGCCAGATCCCCATCGATCCCCAACTGAGAGAGCTTGCCGACGCCGGTGCCCCCATCGTGCTTCAGGCCCCCGACAGCGAAGCTGCGCGAAGCATCGAAACGACAACGAAGGAGCTCGTGAACATCGTTCCTCCGAAACCCAAGCCGACCAAGCGGATCTCGCTGCCCCTGATCCCGATCGCCCCCGCATCGGATGGCCACGCCGCGCACGTACACCAACACCAGCACTAGCCCCGCGGACATGACGCTGCGTGACGCGTGGCGGGCGGAAAGCGACAACTGGATCCGCTTCGCGCGAACGCCGCAGCACGACCGCTACTACTTCCTTCTCAACCTGCCGAGCTTCCTGGACCTGGTCCCGGCCCCCGGACGGCTGACGGTCGACGTCGGTTGCGGCGAGGGCCGGCTCGGTCGCGCCCTCGAAGCCCATGGGCACAAGGTCATCGGGCTTGACTACTCCGAACCGGCGATCCGCGCTCTCGTCGAGAACGGCGGTCGGGGAGTCGTCGCCGACTCCGCGCGGCTTCCGTTGGCGACGGCGAGCATCGACCTCGCAACCGCCTTCATGTGTTTGCAGGACATGGACGATCCGGCGGCCGCGATTCACGAGATCGCCCGGATCCTGACGCCCGGGGGAAGGTTTTGCTTTGCTCTGCTACACCCCTTCATATCGGCCGGCGACTTCACGGATACCAAGGGCAGTTTTGTGATCAGCGAGCCCTACTGGAACGCGCGCCGCCATGAATACCACTCTGATCGTGATGGGGTTGAGCTGACTTTCTGGCAGATGCACCGTCCGCTCAGCCTGTACGCCGCCGCGCTGGAAGACGCAGGGCTCGCGATCGAGGCATTGCGCGAACCGCGTCCTGAGGACGCGGAGGCCACCGAGCTCGGTAGCACGCACTTGATGCCGGTCTTCCTCCACGCTCGCGCCTTCAAGCCCTAGTCTCTGCGAATGAAGATCTACACGAAGAAGGGCGACGACGGGACCACCGGTCTTCTGTACGGCGGACGCGTACCCAAGGACGACGTTCGTACCAACGTCTACGGCACGTTGGATGAGACGGTGTCCGCGCTCGGTCTGGCGCGCGCTGGGGGGTTGACTGCCCGCGTTGAAGAGATAGTGATCAGGATCCAGCGGGAGATGTTCATCGTCGGCGCGCAACTTGCAACCTCGCAAGACAATCAGGGCAAGCTTCAAGAGGGGGTCTCGAAGGTTTCTCCCGACATGGCGTTGCAAGCCGAGCGAGAGATCGATGAGCTGATCGAGCAACACCCTTTGCCCAACGAGTTCATCCTCCCCGGCGAGACGATGGGCTCCGCCGGCCTTGACGTAGCGCGCTCTACGGTCCGCCGCGCGGAGCGCCAGGCCGTAGCGATGGACCGTGAGTCGATGGTGCCGGACCCCGAGATCCTCCGTTACCTCAACCGCGTTTCGGATCTGCTCTTCGTCCTGGCGCGCTTCCATGAGGCAGAGGAGGGCAAGCGCGCGGCCCCCTCCCGGGTCCGATGAAGCCGTTCCGCTTCTGTCCCGCCTGCGGCACGGATCTGGCAGAACCGGACGGAGAAGGCGGAAGCAAGTGCCCGCGGTGCAAGCGATCGTGGTATCGGAACGCCGCGCCCACCGCCGGCTGCGCTGTCCTGCGTGATGGGAAGGTGCTCGTCGTGCGCCGGGCCCGAGAGCCTGAGAAGGACCGCTTCGACGTTCCCGGAGGTTTCTTGAAATTCCGAGAAGACCCTGTAGCGGCGGTGAAACGTGAGGTTCACGAAGAGCTCGGTATCGAAGTTGACGTGTCCGAGGCAGATTTCGTTCAGGCCGTGCCGCACGCGTACGGCGACGAGGATGAATGGGTGCTGGCGCTGGGCTTCCTCGCCCGGTTCGTCTCCGGCGTGCCAACCCCGAACGACGACGTGGCGGAAGCTCGGTGGATAAGCGAGGATGAGATCGACGAGATCGACTTTGCATGGCCTCATGACCATGACCTGGTGCGAAAGGCGTTCGACCATGGATGAAATGACCGATGAAGACCTTGCACGGATGCTCGGCTGGGCACGCCTCTCCTTCGGTGTGGTCGCCTTCCTCGCACCGCGGCGAGCCGCGAAGCTTTGGACAGGTGAGGACATCACCGGCACCACCGCGGTGATGGGACTTCGCGGCCTGGGAGCCCGGGACATCGCGCTGGGGCTTGGACTGTTGGTCGCACTTAGAGAAGAAGCTCCGGTAAGAGGGTGGCTCGAAGCAGGCGCGTTGTCCGACGCCGGTGATGCCCTGTCCACGTTTCTCTCCCGCCGCGAACTGTCCGCACCTCGTTCACTTCTCGGGGTCGCGGGCTCGGGGGCCGCAGTGGTTCTCGGCAGGCGGTTGGCAGAAGCTCTCGGCTAAAACCCCGTTACACCGTTGACTCCACCACCGGGGCGTCCGGATCTGAGCCCAGACCAGGCTCGAGCTCCTCTGGCGCGATAGGAGCCTCCCCATGAGTTCTGCGGAACAAGAGGAGCGCGGGCGCCCTTAGGAAACCGGATACGACGATCGCAGTTGTCACCGTCCGCACTGCAGCGATCACGCCGAGGACCGGCCCCCCGACGACCTGTCCCAAGGCGTCCGCCTGACCCCACATGGAGTTCACCGTGGCTCTCGAAGCGGGGTCCAAGCCGCGGTTGACCCAGATGGTGAATATCGGCTCCTCCACGCTCCGAAGCGTTCCCGCAACCCAGAAGGCTCCGAGCGCCAGCGTGAATCCAGGGGCAAGACCAAACACCGCCACGCTCACGATGAGCAGGACGTAGATCACCGCGAGTGCTTTAGCAGGACCACGAGGACTGGAGGTTTCCACCCTTCGTTTGACGAATTCCGTCGCTCCGATGGCGAGGAACGCACCACCGGCGTCGATGATGCCCCACCACAGCACTCGGTGAAGGCTCCCGAGGGCCGGCAGGTGTGTCCCCTTGATGAAGTGAAGGGCATACAGGCGATCGAATCCCTCGGTTGATGCGCCGTGCAAGGCGGCGATGGCGAAGATCAGAAACAGTACCGGACGCCCTTTCAGGGCACCGAGGCTCTGCTTCCACTGCGCGGCAAACGAAGTGCGCAGCTTGGTGCCCTTCACACGCTGGGGCGTGAAGTTGTTCTCGGTCATAGTCAAGATCAAGAAGCCCGCAAGCGCGATCGTTCCCGCGCCCGACACCACGAACGGCAGTCCGAGCCGAGCTGTCGCCAGCCATACCCCGATGCCGACCCCTGCGATCCCCGCCGCCTGAGCCCACTGCGCGCTCCGCAGATAGAGCTTGGCGGCTGGTTCTTCTCCGACTTCATCGGTTATCCAGGCAACGTCGGCACCGCTCGTGAAGGTGTAGCCGAGGCCCGCCAGCACATCTCCCACGACGATCCAGCCGAAGTGGGGGACCGTGCCGACCAAGACCGTGGAGGAGCCGAGAAGAGTCAAGCCGATGATGATCGAAGCTCGCCTGCTGACCGCGTCCGCGACGATCCCGGTAGGAAGCTCGAACACCAGGATCGTGCCCTCGAGGATCGTTCCTAGCAGAACGAGCTGGAATGGTCCCAGATGCGCGTCGACGATCAAGTACGGCGCGTAGATCACAACCATCATCGAAAAAAGCAGTCCCCTGACTGCAATCATCACCAGGAAGACGGTGGACGCGTCGAGGATGGGCCGGCGGTTCATGACTTCGAAGCTGTCGTTGGGTAGTGCATCTCAATGACCTCGTTTACGGATATGGGCGCGCGCTCGGGAACGTTGATCGAAGGCACGCGGGAACCAGGGCGCAATGGCGCCGAGGGGGGCGAGATCTAGATGAAGATTGAGATAGTGGCTCCAGTGTGTCCTTTTGCAGGGGCCAGCGTCAAGCGATGCGAGCCTGGTCTCTCAGGGGCCGGTGGCGATGCGAACCAGAGATGCCAGCTCTCTTCCGAGCGGAGTAACCCCCTCTTGCGTCTCGATGGTGAGCGGGCCTTCCAAGGGCGCGACGTCCTTCACGCTCACTTCGGCCCCCGGGCGCACGCCTATCTGATCGAGATACGCGAGCACCTCGTCGTTCTCCGAGATCTGGGCGATCACTCCCGAGTCCCCGGTGGTGAGGAGGCTCAAGCGCTTGAGCTGACGAAGGTCCACGGGACAGATGGGATGGCCGTGGGGGCAGAGATCGGGGTAGTCCAAGGCCTGCGCCATGGCCTCCTCTACCCGGGCCGAGATGGCGTGCTCGATCCGGTGGGCTTCGATATGGACCTCGTGCCACGCCATACCGAGCTTCTGAACCAGTAGGCATTCGATCAGCCGGTGGCGCCGCAGGATGGTGTGCGCCAGGCGCCGGCCCTCGGGTGTGAGCAATATCGTCCCGGTCTTGTCCCGCGTGAGGTAGCCCTCGGACGCTAGGCGCTTGAGCATCTCGGACGCCGACGGAAGTGAGACGTCGAGGATCCCGGCGACGACGGTTGCGGTGATGCGGTCGCCTTCTTCCTCGAGCCGCTTGATCTCTTCCAGGTAGTCCTCAACCCCGCGCATCGCCTTGCCATCCTAGGCGTCTCGAGGGCCACGGCGTGGCGGCGTCGTATCTTCTTGCGAATCGGAACCAAGGCGATGGAACCCGTGATGATTACAGTGGCGGCGATAGGCGCCGAGCTGACCCGTGAGGATCAGCCGAACCTGCCCGTCACCCCAGACGAGATCGCTGCCGATGCCTTGGAGTGCCGGGACGCCGGCGCTTCCATCTACCACCTGCACGTTCGTGACCACTTGGGAAAGCCCACGATGGATGTCGACACTTTTCGCTCGGCTCACGACGCGATACGCCAAGCCACCGATCTCATCGTGCAGTTCACCAGCGGCGGCGCGGTGAGAGATTCGGAAGACGTCCGGGTGGCCCCCCTCGAGTTGCGCCCCGAGATGGCCACGCTCACGACGGGGACTGTCAACTTCGGCGATGAGGTGTTCTTGAATCCGAGGGGACTGGTGCAAAGGTTCTACGAACGGATGCGATCGCTCTCCATCCTGCCGGAGTTCGAGATCTTCGACGCGGGCATGATCGCGGGAGCCGACCGGGTGGCGCGGCGCGCCGACCACCATCTTCACTACGACTTCGTGCTGGGCGTTGCCGGGGGTATGCCTGCGTGGCCCGACACTGTCGACTTCTTGAGCTCCAAACTTCCAGGCGGCGCGACGTGGAGCGCGACGGGGATCGGCCGCCACCATCTTCCGGTCACTCGGGATGCGCTGGTGCGCGGCGGACACGTCCGTACCGGCTTCGAGGACGTGCTCTTCTACGAACGGGGCCGGCTGGCAAGCTCGAATGCAGAGCTCATCGCGAGGGTTGTGGATATGGCAAAGAGCGCAGGCAGAAAGGTGGCAACTCCTGACCAGGCCCGCACGGTGCTAGGCCTGGCTTGAGACACTAGGATTCGAAGCGATGGCAGAACAGCGGCGGCTGGTTGAGCGGCTCGTAGAGCCGAGCTTTCTGGAAGGGCTGAGAGAGAAATCCCTGACAGAGCTCCGGGCCGCGCGCGCCGAGTGCGACGAAGGCGAGACGGAGCTCTCCTTCGAGCGGCGCCTGTGCCAGGCGCGGATCGACATCCTCACGGCCGAGATCGAACAGCGACGCGGCGGCGCGGCGGGAACCTTGGTGGACCGGCTCCCTCAGATCCTCGGCACCGATCGGCCGCGGCCAGATGGCTTTCCCGTCCGCGCTCCCAATGTCTCGATCCCGCGCAACGCCGACGTTCAGCGTCGCCGCGTCGAGGAGATCGTGGGAGAGCAAGCGCTGGCACGGTTGTCCGAGGTGCCGGAAGAGGAGCTGAAAACGATCATCGCGTCGCTCGCCGAGCACGAAACCGCCGTTTCCGTACGGAGGAAGCGGGTGCAGGAAGTCATGGACCAGATCCAGGAAGAGATAGTCCGCAGATACACCAGCGGCGAAGCGGACCCCTCGGAAGCCCTGCGCTGACGGAGCAGCGTCACCGCGCGCCGATTTCATGGTCGTGCAGCCACGCTACGACGCGTGCACGAGCTCGCAAAACTAGTTCGAAGGAGCTAGAACCTCTATCACGGGTAGCGAGGGGGGAGACTCGGTCGGCGTTGGGGTCGGAGCGGGCGAGGCAGCCGGCGTAGGTTCCACGTCCGTGGGCGAGGGTTCCGGCTCGGGGGTGCTGCTGGGATCGGGCTCTGGGGTCGGTGTAGCCGAGGGCTGGGCCGCCGCTCCTGCCGGGGTCGGTGTCGAGGGGCTCGACGGAGCCGGTGTCAACATCACCGCCACCTTCAGGGCGGTCGCAAGGGGGCCGGAAGCTACCCTCGCCGCCCCGCCTTGATCGGCCCGGCCCCCGGGCCCGATTCGAGCCGCCGATCCGATGTCCCCGGTCGAAGAGGTTGGAGATGAAGAGACACCCATGATGTGGGGACGAGCAAGCGTCACGGCCGGGGTCAGGTGCCGGGCGATGACCGCATAGGAAACGAGCGATGACCCTCCCACGAGCAGCAGAAGCCAAACGGCTGCGGTGCTCATCGGCCTGTTACGGCGGCTCAATACAACTATCCTCCGCGTTTCTCCGTCCGATAGGTTTCGAGCTGACTTTCAGTAGCACAACGTATGGAACCAATCACTGTGCGTAGCTGGAACCCCTACCGAACGTATATAGGCTCCCGCGGGCGTAGTCCCGGTGGACTAGTTATCGCCGTCCCGATGGAGAGGGAGGGGGTCGCGAGCTCCACTCGCGGGGTGGAATCTTGGTTCCATCGCCCGATCGAGGCGAGGATCCCGGGCACTCGAGCGGCACGGCAGGGAACGCGGGGGGTCCACCTGGGGTTAGGAATCTTGTGACCGTGACCCAATCCCTCGACGTGAGCGTTGTTACCGATGCCAGCGTCTTCGATCTGCCTGAGTGGCGTGGGCTGCTGCGGCTGGACCCGAACCGGCATGTGTTCGCCACCCCGGAATGGAACCGGCTGTGGTGGGAGGAGTTCGGAGCCGGCAAGGACCTCCTTGCCCTCACGGTCAAGCGGGGGTCCGAGGTTGCCGGCATAGTCCCCCTGTACCGGAAGAACGAAGACGGCCGCCAGATCCTGCGATTCGTCGGAGGAATCGACCTTACCGATTACCTCGGCCCCGTCTGCTCGCGCGATGACCGCCGAGAGGTCGCAGACACGTTGGTCGATTGGCTCCTGGACACCGACGTTGAGTGGGACGAGTTCGATGGTCACAACATGCTTGTTCCGTTCGGATTCGCCGAGTTCCTGGTCGAGACTGCCGATCGGCACGGCCTGGACATCGTTCTCTCCCAGGAGGAGACCTCGGCGCTGTTGCCGCTGGCTTCTGATTGGGACCAGTATCTGAACGGCCTCGAGTCCAAGGATAGGCACGAGCTCCGTCGCAAGATGCGGCGGTTCGCCCGGGAGTTCCCGGACGCTCGTGTGCGTGTCGCAACCGATCAGACGCTCGATAGGGACCTTCAGACCTTCGTGGACATGCATCGCGGCGCGGAAGGGCATAAAGGTCACTTCATGCGGCCGGACATCTCGACGTTCTTCGAGCGTGTCGCTCGTCTCTTTCAGGAGCGCGGATGGCTGCGGCTCGATCTGTTGGAGATCGGCGACCATGCGGTGGCGTCTACCTTCAGCTTCGAGCTGGACAATACGTTCTACCTGTACAACTCCGCTTATGAGCCGGAAGCCGGACGTCTGTCTCCAGGTTTCGTCCTGGTAGCGCAGCTCGTGGAGCGTTCGATACAGGAAGGGTTGCACTGGTTCGACTTTCTTCGCGGGCCCGAGCGATACAAGTACCAGCTTGGCGCGCAGGCTCTGCCGCTGAACAACGTGCGGATACTGAAAGCGAAGGCGCAGTGATGATGGACCCCGCGGTCGAATTTCGGAACCTTCCGAGGCGTATAGCTCTCATCTCTTACCATTCGTCGCCTCTTGCTGAGCCGGGGGCCGGGGACGCCGGCGGGATGAGTGTGTATGTCCGCCAAACCGCCGAAGCGCTCGCACGACGCGCGGTGCGCGCCGACATCTACACGCGCCGCACCGTGGACCTTCCTCGGGTCGTTGAGCTGTTCCCCGGGGTCCGAGTCATCTGCATAGATGCGGGACCTGTCGACGCAAGCAAAGAAGATCTGATCCGCTATCTCCCGGATTTCATCGCGGGGGTCTCGGCGTTCGCGGCAACGCAACGTCTCGACTACGACGTCGTCCATTCACACTACTGGCAGTCGGGGCTCGCGGGTAAGGATCTCGCCCGGCGCTGGCAGGCGTCCTTCGTGCACTCCAATCACACGCTCGGATTGGTAAAGAACCTTTCTCTTGCTGCCGGCGATCTTCCAGAGCCGGAATCTCGCATCCAGGGCGAGGAGGAAGTGGTCGCCGCGGCTGATGTTCTCATCGCCTCCACCGACGAGGAGTTCGAGAATCTCGCGTGTCTGTATGGGGCTGCACACGACCGGCTCAAGACGATCTTCCCCGGCGTCGATCACGCGATGTTCTACCCGGGTGATGCGAAGGCGGCCCGGAAAGAGCTTGGTCTGACAGACGAGGCGGTCCTCCTGTACGTGGGGCGCGTTCAGCCGCTCAAGGGGATCGAGCTCGCCCTGCGAGGGATCGCCGAGCTGGCGCCCCGGCTCGATCGGCCCGTTCGGCTGATGGTGGTTGGCGGGCCTAGCGGCCAGGTGGGAACTCAAGAGATGGATCGGCTACGAGGTCTTACTGAGGAATTGGGGATCGGCGAGAACGTGGTCTTCACAGGACCGCAGCCACATCGTGTATTGCCGACCTTCTATCGCGCCGCGGATGCCGCCGTCGTCGTATCTCACTCTGAGTCGTTCGGTTTGGTTGCTTTGGAAGCAGCGGCCTGCGGAACACCTGTCGTGGGCACCTCCGTTGGCGGGCTGTCCCACATCGTTACCGACGGGATCTCCGGCTACTTGCTCGACGAACGCGATCCATCGCTTCTTGCAGAACGATTGCAGTCCCTCTTGCAAGATCGTTCGTTGCGTCAGCACTTCTCGATACAAGCAGAACGAGCGGCGACGCGGTTCAGTTGGACGGGAGCCACCGATGAATTGCTTGCATTGTATGAGTGCTTGATGAATGAATCGTCGGCTGAGTTGTGCACGTGTTGATCTATTTGCAACAAACCCGATAGCTCGCGAAGAAAACTTGTACCACCGTGAGCAGGAGATATGTCGGTCTACCTGCACTGTTGCCTTCTTGACGACATCAAGTCGAACTAGCTATGTTGTCGCACGTTCCGAGCAGCTGAGGATCCGATCTCGATCGTTTGCAAGGTTGCTCGGAACGCTAGGCCCCAGAAGCTAAGGTGAGTCGAGTCTCGTGTGTGGGGAAGTGCACGAGGTAAGAACCACCAAGGTTCCTGGGGCCTCTTAATTTTCTTGATTTTTTTGCGAGCAGCCACGAATCGCGTGGCTACACGACCACGGAAATCGCGGGCTAGCCACTCACCACGGAACGTAGGAAAAAGATGAGGTTCGCGGGCCTTTCGGCGATTCGCCGCATAAGGTACGGATACCAAGCCGAGCCGAAGGGGACGTAGACGCGAACGCGCAGGCCGTCCTGTGCCAGATCTGCTTGAAGCGGTCTCCTCACCCCGTACAGCATCTGGATCTCGAACCCCCGGTCGCCGGCCCGAGTGCGTTCGGCGGTTTCCCTTGCGTGTGACAGCAGCTTCTCGTCGTGGCTCGCTATCGCGGGATCGGTTCCGTTCTGGAATAGCCATTCTGTGAGAAAGCGGTACTGGGCGTCGATCTCTCGCTTCTTCTGAAAGGCAACGTCTTCGGGCTCGGCGTAGGCCCCCTTGACGAGGCGGATCTTCGGACGGAGGTCGCGGATGCGCTCGAGATCGGACAGCGTGCGGCGCAAGTAGGCCTGGATCGCCAGGCGGACGTCCTCGAATTCGGATCGAAGGCGGCGGTACACGTCGATGGTGTCCTCCACGTACTCGGACTGCTCCATGTCGATCTCGAGGGTCTTGCCCATCGAGCGGGCCTCGGTCGCCAGTTGGGTCAGATGGCGAACGCACTGCTCCTTGTCGAAGGCGAGTCCCAGTTGGGTCAATTTGACCGATACCGTGCTGTCGATGGCGCTTTGCTCCATCCTCTTCAGCGAAGTCATGTAGCTGTCGGCGGCGGCGCTGGCTCCTGCCGGGTCGACAACGCCTTCGCCGAGCAAGTCCAGGATCCCGCCGATGCCCCTGGGGTTGAGCTCCTCGATCGCCGAGATGGCATCCTCGAGCTTGGTCCCGGCAACGAACCTGTTGACCACCCTCTGGGTCAGGGGGCCGTGGGTGATCATGCGTTCGATCCGAGGCTTGTCCGCCACCCACAGCAGCGATCTGCTTACCAAATCGGCGTCCCTTCCATACCCGTTGAATTCGGCGTCATCATAGGCAGCGGCGATCCTCCGTCGACGCGCAGGGGAAGACAACGCCTCTAGGATGCTGGCCGCAACTACACATGCGCGGAGGAGATGAGGATGCGAACCGACTTCGGCAACTTCATAGACGGCCAGTGGGTCGATTCGGTCTCCGGCGAGACGTTCGAGTCTCGTAACCCCGCCGACCGGACGGAGGTACTCGGCACCTTCGCGCGCGGCGCCGCGGCGGATGTCGATCGGGCGGTGCAGGCCGCCGTGAAGGCATATCCAGAATGGATGCACACCCCGGCCCCCACACGCGCCGACTACTTGCTGAGGGTTGCCTTGCTGTTGGAGGAGCGCAAGGAAGAGCTCTCCGAGGTCATGACCCGAGAGATGGGAAAGACGCTCAAGGAGTCCCGAGCGGACGTCCAAGAGGGGATCGACTTCGCGCATTACATGGCCGGCGAGGGGCGCCGGGCGATCGGCGAGTCCATCCCCGCTGAGCTGCCGAACAAGATCTACATGACCGTCCGCCACCCCCTCGGAGTGGTCGGTTTGATCACGCCTTGGAACTTCCCGATCGCTATCCCCCTGTGGAAGATCGCACCGGCGATCGTCTCGGGTTGCACCTCCATCTTCAAACCGGCCGAAGACACTCCGCTTTGCGCATCGCTTCTCGTGGACATGTTCCGCGAGGTCGGGCTGCCGCCTGGTGTGTTGAACCTCGTGAACGGCTTCGGTGAGGATGCGGGTGCCCCTCTGGTCGATCACCCCGATGTCAAAGCGATCTCTTTCACGGGTTCCCTGGATGTAGGTCGGGCTATCAACGAACGGTGCGCTCGCTCCATGAAGCGTTGCTCGTTGGAGCTCGGGTCGAAGAATGCATTGATCGTCATGCCCGATGCCGAGTTGGATCTGGCGGTCGAGGCTTCTGCCTGGGGCGCCTTTGCGACTTCTGGCCAACGGTGCACGGCAACCTCGCGGTTGATCGTTCATGACGAAGTGCGCTCGGAGTTCACCGAGCGCCTTCTGGATCGCGTCGGTGGCATGAAAGTCGGAAACGGTCTCGACGCGGATGTCGAGCTTGCTCCGGTCATCAACGAGCAGCAGAAGAATCGTGTGCTCGAGTACATCTCCGTCGGGCAGCAGGAAGGCGCAAAGGTTCTGACCGGCGGCGAGGAGCTAAAGGGTGGAGATTACGAGAACGGCTACTTTCTGGCCCCCACGGTCTTCGATGACATGACACGCGATATGCGCATCGCCAAGGAAGAGATCTTCGGGCCGGTTACAGGAATCATGAAGGTCGAATCCGTCGAGGAAGCCATCAGTGTCGCCAACGGAACCAACTACGGATTGTCGTGCGCGATCTACACGCACAACATCACCAATGTGTTCAAGGCAGTCGAGCAACTGGAGTTCGGCGTCGTCTACGTCAATGCCCCCACCATCGGGGCCGAGATCCAGGTTCCCTTCGGCGGCATGAAGAACACAGGTAACGGACACCGCGAGGCCGGCCCCCAGGCGCTGGACGAGTTCACCGAATGGAAGACGGTGGGGATCGACTTCTCGGGGAAGCTGCAGCGAGCTCAGATGGGCGACGACGCCTAACCGTCGAACGCGCTAAAGCCGACCGTGCCACGTAGCTGTCTAGCGCCAGGTCGCGTGGGCCTCGTCTCCGTAGAGGAAACGGCGCTCGGATACGACTTCGGGGCGACGCATCCCCTGCGGCCGGAACGCGTGCTCCATACCTACGACCTGATCCGCGACCTGGGCCTGGCAGCGAGGGACAACGTGCGGGAGATGCCTTCCCGATCGGCCACCGACGACGAGATCGTCGCCGTCCACGACGCCGACTTCGTCGCCACCGTTCAAGGGATCGACGCCGGCACCCTACCCTTGAGCCGAGGGTTCGAGTTCGGCCTCGGCACGCCGGATGACCCCGTCTTTCCGAACATGCATGCGGCATCTGCCGCCGTGGCGGGAGCTTCGATCGTGGGGGCGGAGACGGTGGCCCTGGGACGCGCCGATCACTCTTTCAATCCTGCCGGGGGCCTGCATCATGCTCGGCGGCGAGAGGCTTCTGGTTTCTGCGTGTACAACGACCCCGCCATCGCGATCGCCAAGTTGCTCCAGCTTCAGCCCGACTGGCGCGTGATGTACATCGATGTGGACGTGCATCATGGCGATGGCGTGCAATGGATCTTCTATGAGGATCCGCGCGTCTGCACGGTCTCGTTGCATCAGTCCGGTGACTACCTCTATCCGGGCACCGGCTTCGAGAACGAGACGGGGGCCGGAGCCGCCACCGGTGCATCGGTGAACGTTCCGCTCATGCCGCTCACGGGAGAGGACGACTACCTGTGGGCGCTGAGCGAGGTCGTCTCGAGGGT
>DATAPE010000279.1:0-3214 GCA_036265345.1 Actinomycetota bacterium | reverse complement strand
CGATCTGCCACTGCGCTTCCGCGTTGGCCACGAGGAGTACCTGGGCGCCGAGCGCATCCTCTACGGCGTCGTGGAGGGGGGACCCTTCGACGGACGCAAGGTCGTATCCCGCATTGCCGCGACTCACGCGGTCCGCTTCGCACCGAACGTCGCGTATGACTTTGCCGTCGCCGAGCGGAACTTGAAGTTCTTCGATCCCGGGACCGGAATGCGCACTGCGCCGGTGCATCTGCAATGACCTCCGGCCGGCAGCGATGGCTTGGGCCGGCGATGTTCCTGCCGGCGGTCGTGTACGTCATCGCACTCGTCGGCGTTCCTTTCGTTCTTGCCTTCCTGTACAGCGTCGGAGACGTCAAAGTCGGCAGCCTCGGCTATCACTTCGTCGGGCTGAAGAACTTCACCTCGGTCCTGCAGAATCCGACTTTCGTTCGAGCCCTGCGCAACTCGTTTCTCTTTACGGTTTCTTCCCAGGTGCTCGTCCTTATCGGTGCGAACGTGCTCGCGCTCGTGCTGAAAGACGCCTTCCGGGGTCGGCGACTCCTGCGGTTCCTGATCCTGCTCCCCTGGGTCGCGCCCGTCTCGATCGGTTCGATCGGTTGGAAATGGATCCTCGACTCCCTCTACAGCGTGATCAACTGGGTGCTCGTTCGGTTCCACCTGGTCAAACCTTTTTCGGCGCCGATGTGGCTGGGCGAGCCGAAGCTCGCAATGATCTCGGTCATCCTCGTCCATACCTGGCACATGCTTCCGTTCGCCACCGTGATCATCCTCGCGGGCTGGACCGCGATCCCGAGGGACATTCCGGAGGCGGCGGCTGTCGATGGAGCCGGCTTCTTCCGGCGGCTGTTCCAGATCCAGATTCCGATGATGCTGCCGATCATGAACGTGGCCGTCCTCTTCGGCGCCATCTTCACTTTCACGGACATGACCGTGATCTACATCCTGACGCGCGGAGGGCCTTACGACACCACCCAGGTTCTCCCCTCGATGGCGTTCTTCACGGGAATCCTGGGCGGCGACCTCGCCGAGGGCGCAGCCATCTCGATCTTCCTCGTCCCCCTGCTCGTCCTCGTGGCGTGGTTGATGTTGCGCACCGCCCACCGGTCGGAGATCGCATGATGGCCGTGGGGATGCGGGCGCGCCGACTCGGCGGAAGGATGCTGCACTGGATGGTGCTCGCGACCTTCTGCACCCTTCTCGCTTTTCCCTTCTATTGGATGCTGATCACGAGTTTCAAGAGCACGCGCGATCTCTATGACCTCAAGAACAATCCGTTCATCTTCAACGAGAGTCCGACGCTCGAGCATCTCCGGCTGCTCTTTCGGGAGACGCTCTTCCTGCGCTGGCTCGGCAACACGGCTTTCGCCGGGCTCGTCGTGGTCGTGATCACGCTCGTGCTCGCGGTGCCCGCCGCCTATGCCCTCGCCCGCCTGACCGGGCGCTGGGGCGGCCGGGTGGGGATCGGTATTTTTCTCACCTACCTCGTGCCGCCCACCCTTCTCTTCATTCCGCTGTCGCGCATCGTCGCGTGGCTGGGCCTCCAGGACACGCTCTGGGCGGTCATCGTCGTCTATCCGAGCTTCACGATCCCTTTTTCCACGTGGCTCTTGATGGGATTCTTCAAGTCGATACCGGCGGAGCTCGAGGATGCCGCGATGGTCGACGGCCTGACCCGGTTCCAGGCGTTTCTGAAGCTCGTCATTCCGATCTCGGTCTCGGGGATCCTGACCGTGGTGATCTTCACGTTCACGCTCGTCAGCCAGGAGTTCGTGTACGCCCTGACTTTCATCTCCTCGGCGGCGCACCAGACCGTGGGAGTCGGCGTTCCCATCTACCTCGTCCGGGGAGACGTCTACTACTGGGGCTCGCTGATGGCCGCATGCCTGGTCGCGAGCCTGCCGATTGCCGTCCTCTACAACCTTTTTCTCGACCGATTCATCGCGGGCTTCACCGTCGGATCGGTGAAGTGAAAGAATCCGTAACAACGAGGAGCCGCCTATGGCAGCACCCCCCCGCATCGTCCCCCCGTCGGCCTTTGGAAGAAAGGAGTCTTCGATGAAGCGATGCATTCGTGCCACGGTGTTTGCGGCGTGCGCCGTCTTCGGGGTCGCCTCGGTTCGCGCACAGACCCCGCCTCCGGAGGGACTCACCATCCGGGGATTCCTCAGCGCGAGCGTGTTCCTCCAGGATCAGACCTTCTCCTTCGGCAACGGACAGAACGCCGAGTGGCCGATCCCTCCCGAGTTCACGAAGGACAAGTGGTTCTCGGGAGGCGACGTCCGCAACAGCCGGCTGACCCTGGCGTTCAACGGTCCGAAGGTCAGCAAGACCTCGGACTGGAAGCTCGGCGGCGCCCTGGAGATGGACTTCTTCGGGGGTTTCAACGGCACCGGAGCCTTCTCCGAGCAGCAGCCGGTTCCCCGCCTGCGCCTGGCCTTTGCGGACATCGGCAACGGGCGAACCACGATCCGCGTCGGGCAGTACTGGTCGCCGCTCTTCGGCTTTACCTCGAACGCCGCAGCGAGCGTCGTACCGGTCTCGACGTCGCACCTCGCATTCCCTCTCGGATACGGGAGCGGCATGCCCGGGTGGAGATTTCCCGGCATCTTCTACTACCAGATGCTGACTCCCAAGGATGCCCCCCTGAACGCGGAACTCCAGGCTGCCGTGATGCGCGGCAGCTGGGATCGGTGCGTCGGGGGGACCGTGAACGGGGAGTGCCCTCAAGCCAACTCCAACATCACTTCGCTGTCGGCGGGCAACGCAGGCTGGCCGCAAATCGAAGCACGTTTCAACCTGAGCGGAAAAGTCGAAAAGGGTACGTGGGGCTTCTACGTCGTCGGGCACTACGACCAGAAGGACCTTTCCGGGGCCAACGCGTCGACCCCCAATGACAAGCTCGACGGATGGATCGGAGAGTTGGGTGCCAGACTCCAGCTCGGCGGCTTTCTGGTCCAGGGCAGCTACCACACCGCCGACTCGGCCGGGCAGCAGTTCACGACGATCTCGCAGTTCGGCGACATCAAGAGCAATGGCGGATGGATCCAGGCAGGTTACGACTTCACGCCGAACTGGGGCGTCTACGGCTTCTACGCGATCGACGATCCCGATGACGACGACGCGATCCGCGCCCTGGCGAACGCGGCGCGCCTGAAGAATCAGATCTTCAGCGGCATGCTGCGCTGGAAGACGGGGCCGTACCAGATGGGTCTCG
>DATAPE010000278.1:0-2497 GCA_036265345.1 Actinomycetota bacterium | reverse complement strand
AACCTGCAGCGGCTCGTCGAACAGCCTGTGCTCGAGGATCTGCTGCCACGCTTCCGGGGACATCACCGAGCGTGCCACCAGTCGTCCGTTGCGGTAGGTGCCCATGCACACCATTTCTGCCGGGACCCTATCGTCCTCGACCAGACGCACGCTCAACTGGACTGGCTCTGCCGTTGCCGCGATGGCGGCCGGTACCGGCGACGTCTCTTCCTCGCCGGCCTCATCTTCATCCGATATCATATCGAATCAGTAGGCTGACCCCCGTCCCCGGGCAAGGCAAGAGTACAGCTATGGCTTGAGGTCGGGCGGGGGAGCCGCAATCTCGCCGATCGGCCCAATGCGAGCCGCCGTTGCTCCGAAGTCTTGCGCGGAGAGCCGACGAACCAGAGCCACCGCCGCGCGGTCTGGATCCGGCTCGGGGCCACGCTGCGGCACCTGTACCATGGGAACGATGCGCGCGCGCCGGAGCGACCCCTGTCCGCTGAATTCGACCTGCAAGACGCCAGTCACGCCGAGTGGGCCGTCCAGGTTGAACCCTCGATAGGTCAGGAAATTTCCCAGCGAGTACGCGATCAGCTTGCCCCGGTAGAACTCCATGCCGCGGAGCACGTGAGGACCGTGGCCGATCACCGCGTCGGCTCCGGCATCGATCACCGCCCGGGCCCAGCGCCGGAGGTCGCCTCGGGGCTCGGCGCCAAGCGATTCGGCGGCCTCGCCGGTGCGGAGTGCGCGTACCCCCTCCGCTCCCCCGTGAAAGGTGACCAGAAGCAGATCAACCAGCGGTCGAATGGAATCCACCACTGCCGCGCTGCGATCGATGTCCAGGAGATCGTAGGCAAAGGGATACGTGGTGAATCCGATGATTCCCACCGTCGTCAGACTGTCACCTCGCCGCACGGTGTCGATGACGATTCGCTGTAGCGGTCCGTAGAAGGTGATACCGAGACTATCGAGCGTTCGTTCGGTCGAAGCTCTTCCTGCCGGGCCCAGATCGTTGGCGTGATTGTTCGCCAGATTGAGATGAGTAAATCCGGCCTCGACCAGACGCGGTGCCAGGGCCGTCGGAGTGCGAAAGGCATAGCAGTTGTGCCGGACGATCATCGAATCGGGCTTCTGAATGGCCTTACGCGACCGGCGCGACGTCTTCTGGGGTGGTGCCCTGACCAGGCACTTTGTCGAGGTTCCCGTATCGGCCAGCACTCCCTCGAAATTCCCGATCACCAGATCGCCAGTGAGCGCGGGGCGCGCCCGATCGAAGAGACCACGGCCCTCGTCGGGCGGCACGCCGTCGGGAAGCGTCGCGGTGCCGAGATTGATGTCTCCCACCAACGCGAGGCGCACCGACGCAGGATGTCGAGTCTCCGGCAGGGGGGTCGGCTCGATCAGAGGAGAGGGGGGAAGTGCGAGAGTGTCGGCCTGCTGTGCGACGGGAGCGGGAGGCTGTGATGGAGGGGGCGTCCGCGCGCACCCGGCAACCACCGAGACAGCGAGCCAGCGCCAGTTCAGTCTCACGCGGGGTTCATGGCTCGTTGAAGTCGCCTCGCAGTGCTCTTTAGCGCCTCGATGCTTCGGGCTTTCCCGACCACGACCAGCAGTTCATTGACCGGCTCCGAGACCGTCGAGCCGGTAAGCGCTACCCGAACCGGCTGGAGCAGATCGCCCAGTTTGAGACTGTTGCTCTGAGCTGTGTCCTTGAGAGTCGTCAGCAGCCGATCGGAGTTCCACTCGTTCGGAGCAAGGCTTTCCAAGGCGCTGATGGCGAGCAACAAGCTGTCGACGAATTGGGGGCCCATCTTCCGGATCAGCGCATTGCCTTTCGCGTCGGGCTGCGCGCGGCTGGGGTCGAGTCGCACGGCGACCTGTTCGGCAACGTGCAGAATGGTTCGCGAACGCGCCTTCACCGATTCGATGATGGGGGTGAGGTCGGCATCCACGGTGATGCCCATGAGCCGAAGCTGGCGGGCGACCGGCTGCACCAGCTCCTCGACCGGAAGCAGGGACAGGTACTGACCGTTCATCCACTCCAGTTTGGTGGCGTCGAATACAGCAGGCTTCTTCTGTATCCCCTCGAGAGTAAAGAGACCGATCATCTCCTGCTCGGCCAGGATCTCACGATCTTCACCCGGGGACCAGCCGAGCAACGCGAGGAAGTTCCGCATGGCCGCCGGCAGAATTCCCTGTTCCTGGTAGTCGCCTACCGCGGTGGCGCCATGGCGCTTGGACAGCTTCTTGCCGTCGGATCCCAGGATCATGGGGACATGAGCAAACACCGGGGGCTCGTGGCCGAGCGCCCGATAGAGGGCGATCTGTTTCGGCGTATTGGAGATGTGATCGTCACCCCGGATCACGTGGCTGATTCTCATCGCGATGTCATCCGAGACCACGGCCAGGTTGTAGATGGCGCTCTTGTCGCTCCGGAGGATGACGAAGTCGTCCAGGTCGCGGCTCTGAAAACTGATTCTGCCGTGAACGGCGTCGTCCCAGGCGATCTCCTCAG
>DATAPE010000277.1:0-3243 GCA_036265345.1 Actinomycetota bacterium | reverse complement strand
TGCCGGGGTACCGATCAGGGCAACAACGGCGGTGGCAACGCCTACAAGGCGGTGTTGTCGGGCACAACGATGGCATGTCCGATCTCGAAAGGCGCCCGCCTGGTTCCTCAGACGGGCAGTCAGGGATCAAACACCGTTACGTCTCTTACCAATCGTGGCGTAATGACTTGGGATGGCGGTGCACCCTGCACGACTGCGGCTGCCTTCAACAAGACCGTCACGGCGGTTGGGGGGGACCAGGTGCAGATAAAAGACAGGACCAATCCTTGCCTCGTTGGCATCGTCTTTGTCGTTCAGGCAAACCTCGCCGATTCCAGGATGACTTCGCAGAATTGGGACTTCCACGGGAAGACCTGTAGCTATACGGGGCAGGCCGCGGTGACCACCAACGCGAGGGATTGCATCGGGATGGTCCAGGAGCCCAATCCCAATACGAGATTCAGTGCTCTTGGGGGAAACAACCACGGGTCGAGTGACTATCTCTTGGTGCGCCGCTTCGGCCTCTTCTATATCACGCAGATGGGAAGTGGAGGCAACTGCCAGGCCCAGTCGTGTGCCTTCCAGGGCGTTTTCCTCAGGGCGGTGGACAGCATCGAGGGCACCATCGATGGTCCGGGGGATCTGCGTGATGGAGTCCAAATCGTCAAGTTAGTCCAATGAAAGGGAAGGGTTCTGTATGAGAAGCAGACTGACAGCAATGTTGCTGGCGCTCGTGATGGGCGCGGTCGCAGTGACACTCGTGTACCTGTACGTGAACAGGGTCAAGACCACGGTCACCGAAGGTCAGACCACGAGGGCGGTGCTGTACGCGAATCGCTCCCTGCCCACTGGAACATCCGGGACGGACGTGATCGGGACCCACTCCTATGAGATTCGGACTATTCCGGTAAAGTATGCGGAACCGGGCGCATTTAGCCAGCCCGACCAGCTGAATGGACTCACTCTGGCGAGCGATCTGGCAGCAGGGGAACAACTGACCTCGCAGAGGTTCAGAGCGACCGCGGCCGACGCCTTCCTGTCCCAATTCCCCAAGGGAACGGAAGCCCTTTCCCTGCCCGTGGACTTCGTAACCGGCGTCTCGGGACGGATCGCGGCCGGGGACATGCTCGACGCATATGTCACTGTCAGCGGCAAGATCCATGCCCATGGGGCCTCGAGCGCCCGGGTCTTCGGCAAGTCGGGCGGCCAAACGGTTTTGTTGATCCATAACCTTCCCGTGGTAGAGGTACCGGGCTCTGTTCCGGCGGAGCCAGGGGTGCCGGCGAGCTCTGCTGCAGCGGTCACGATGACGGTAGCGGCATCTCCTCAACAGGCGGCTGTCCTGATCCAGGCGCAGTCGAGCGGAAAGATGTGGTTCGCACTCGTTCCCTCGAAGGGAAGGTAAATGATCAGAGTTGTCATCTTCGAAAAGGATGCGAGCGTCCGCTCCATCCTTTCGGAGAACTTGGCGGGGACAGCCAATATCGAGACCGCCGCAGTAGGTAACTGGGCAGAGCTCAGAGACGCGGTGGCTCGTGATCCCGGAAGCGTCGTCGTCCTCGGCCCGAGCAGCGATTTTTCCGACACCGCCCAGGTGCCGGTGGCCAGCCGCGACTTCCCGGCAACGGGTTTCATCCTGGTGGTTGGCCAGATCGATGCGCGGACTCTCCAGAACGCCATGCGCAGCGGGATCAGCGACGTGATCGCAGCCGAAGACATGGATGAAGAGCTTGTCGCTGCGATCGAACGGACCCACGAGGCGGGGGCCGAAGAGCTCGTTCGTTCGGGCGCGGGTTCGGGGCCCTCCAGGAACGGCAAGGTCATAGCGATCTTCGGCCCCAAGGGAGGTACGGGCAAGACAGTAGTTGCGACCAACCTCGCCGTTCTCCTTGCAGAGGCGGGTGTGTCAACCGCTCTGTTGGATGCCAGCGTCCGATTCGGAGACTGCGCGGCCTTTTTGCGGGTGCGCCCGGAAAAGACTCTGTTCGACCTTGCAAGCGTTGCAGGAGACGTTGACGAGTCGGCTCTTAACAGCGTCCTGGCAACGCACACCTCCGGTCTGAAGATGTTGTGTGCTCCCCACGACCCTCTGGATGCGGAGAAGCTCGATGGCGATGTGATCACGCGCGTTCTCAGGGGCATGCGCAGGGCCTTCGACGTCATCGTCGTGGACACTGCCCCGGCATTGGACGATTTCACCCTTGCCGTGCTCAGCACCTCGGATATCGCGTATCTCGTGACCAGCCTGGATCTGCCGGCGGTGAAAGACGCCAAGTTGTGTCTTTCCACCCTCGAGCGACTGCGCCTGGGGATGGACAAGGTCAGGATCGTTCTAAATCGCGCCAACTCCAACGTGGGCTTCCCTGCCGATGAGGTGGCAAGGGCTCTCGGAACGACTGTGGTCGCAAAGCTTCCCAGCGATGTGGCCGTTCCACGATCAGTAAACAGCGGTTCTCCGGTCCATACCGAGAATCGAAAGTCGGGCATCGCTAAAGACCTCGCCAAGTTGGCCGATGAGCTTCGTAAGGAGTTGATGCCGGAGAACGCTGCACCGAAGCGGCTCGGCTCCGCCGTTGCGTCGATGCGCGCACGGCCGGCTTAGTCCTAGGAGAGAGCTATGTCTGACTTGTCAAGGCGGTTGACGGAGTTGAAGAACAACGGCTCGGTCGCCACCAAAGAAGCACCTCATCGGCGGCAAGAAGACGGTGAAGCCACCCGGCCGGAGCTCTACGACGTCCGCAGACGCTTGCACGCGAAGATAGCTCAAGAGCTTGGGTCAGTCTTGTACGAGCAGAATCTCGACTCGGACCGGCTCTCGGCATTGGTCCGTGAGCATTTGACGAGACTCCTCCGGTCAGAGTCGACGCCGATGTCGATGGGGGAAAGAGAGAAGCTTCTCACCGACATCGAATCCGACATCCTGGGGCAGGGTCCGATCGACGAGTATCTGGCGGACCCCGAAGTCACAGAAATCATGGTCAACGGGCCGAGCAACATCTTCGTGGAGCGCGCAGGGCGTATCTACAAGACTCCCCAGAGGTTCGGAGACGAGACTCATCTCCGCAGCGTCATCGAGCGCATAGTCGCCAGGGTGGGCCGAAGGATCGACGAGTCTTCCCCGATGGTAGACGCGCGTCTTGCCGACGGCTCACGGGTGAATGCGATCATCCATCCGCTTGCGATCGGGGGTCCATACCTCACGATCAGGAAGTTCTCCGTCGAGCCTTTCACTGCTCAGGACTTGATTGGATTCGGAACGCTAAC
>DATAPE010000276.1:0-11226 GCA_036265345.1 Actinomycetota bacterium | reverse complement strand
AGGAGGCTCCAAAGCGATGAAGCTGAGCACCTGGAAAAGGTGGGTGACGATCATGTCGCGGAAAGCGCCGGTCTTTTCGTAGAACCCTCCGCGCCCACCGATACCGATGTCCTCCGGTACATCGATCTGCACGTGATCGATGTGGTCGCGGTTCCAGATCGGTTCGAACATGCCGTTGGCGAACCTGAACGCCAGGATGTTCTGGACGGTCTCCTTGCCGAGGAAGTGGTCGATCCTGTAGACCTGATCTTCGTCAAGCACGTCCTGAACCGTGGCATTAAGCTGTTGGAACGACTTCATGTCCAAGCCAAACGGCTTCTCGTAGATCACGCGCGCCCGCTCTTCTAGTCCCGCGGCGCCGATGCCTTCCGTGATCGGTCCGAAGGCAGGGGGAGGCACGGCAAGGTAGAAGAGCCGCCGCGGAGGGTCGCCGCCGATCTCGGCTTCGGCTTTGCGGATCGCATCGCTGAGGGGCCCGTAATCGTTGGGACCGAACTCGCCGGGAACATAGGAGAGGCGTGACGAGAACTCCTCCCAATGGCCCTCGGTGGAGCTGCATTTGCAGAACTCGTCGACTGCCTTGCGGGTGAAATCGCGAAACCCTTCGTTCGTCAGCTCCTGCTTCGAGCTGCCAATGATGAGGTAGTGCTTCGGCATCAGGTCTTCGAAGTCGAGGTGAAAGAGCGCCGGGAGAAGCTTCTTCCTGGCAAGGTCGCCTGTGGCACCCAGAACCACGATCACGTGATCCTCGGGTGTCTTGATCCACTCGACCGTCACGATGCCCACTCCGCAAACTTCTGCCAGCTCGTACGCGTGACGCGCTGTCCGGCCTCGCGCAGGGCGCGCGCGTCGCCCGCGGCTTGTGCAGTGACCAAACGGCCGAACGTGTGCGGCGATCCCGGGATGGGCTGATCGTGCTCGGGCGAATCGAGGATCACCACGGCGCGGACATCCTTCTTGCCTCCTTTGTGAAGCTGACCTGTGGAATGAAGGTAGCGAGGGCCAAAACCACTCATGGTGGCAACGCCGTGGTCGAGGAGAACCTTCCGCCGGCCCGCTTCCAGGATCTCGCGGTTGCCGGCCGAGGATGGTGCGAAGGCCAGAAGGCACGCCAGGTCGGGAGGAGCCGCACCCTCGAACACTTCGCCGGGGTCATCTTCCGCCCATTCGATGTCGTCTCCAGAGTCCAACACCTCCCGCCCCGCGCGTTTGGCCGCTTCCACGTTCGGCTGATCGAACGCGTTGATTCCGAGGATCGATCCAGCCACCGCCGTGGCGAACTCCCACCGGAACATCTCAGCCCCAAGCTGGAGCGGTGACGCCGATTCGATCTCGATCCCGGGGGTCGGCTCTGCACGCTTCCTGCCCGGATCGTCCTGGAGGCGGATCGAAACGAAGAGACGGTCGGCGCCGTACCCAGCGGTTGGGGCTAGCGGTTCATCGACAACCGGCACTATCCCGCGACCTTGCTTACCGGTGGATTCGGCGATCAGCTGCTCCACCCAGGTGCCGAACGAGACGATGCCATCCGAGATCGAGAACGTCAGCTTGTCCTGGCCCCGCGCCGCCGGTCCGCCGATCGCGTTGCCCAGTGCGAGTCCCGGGTTCGAGTCCCCCGGCTCACGGCACTGCCGCGCCATCGTTGCCGCGGACTCGAGAAGGTCACGGATAGGCGCGCCCACGAGAGCCGCCGGTACCAGGCCGAAATGTGACAGCGCCGAGTAGCGACCACCGATGTCGGGGCGATTCTGGAACACGGCGCGGAAACCTTCCGCTCCGGCGAGCTTCTCGAGCGAGGTTCCCGGGTCGGTGATCGCGATGAATCGGTTGCCGTCGTCGATCCGGGCGCGGAAGTAGCGATAGAGCGACATGGTCTCGATCGTGCCGCCGGACTTGCTCGAAACGATAAACAGTGTTGTGTCGAGGTCGAGACGCTCGGTGACCGCCCTGATCTGATCGGGATGAGTCGAATCGAGCACGATCAATGAGGGATGACTGTCGGAGGGCCCGAACGTGTGGGCGAAGACCTCGGGGGCAAGACTGGAGCCACCCATCCCCAGAAGCACCACGGTGGAGACGGATGCGGCCTCGATGTCTGCTGCGAACGATTCGAGCCCGTCGACCTCGGGCTGCATCACCTCAGGCAATTCGAGCCACCCCAACCGGTCACGGGGATCGTCCTCTCCGGGGGCCCACGCCGACGGATCCTTGTCCCAGATGCGCGTAACAAGGGAAGCGTCCGCCTCCGGGCCGCCCCCTGGGGATGCCCCGTGCGTGTCCAGTTTCTCTCCCATGCGCTCATGCTACGCAAGTGGCGCAAACGCTCACGCTCGGGCACCCGCAGGCCGAAACATGACCCATACTGAACGTGACTCGAGTTGTCTAGCAAGGGAGTTTCCTCGGTGCGCCGCCTTCTCATCGTTCTGCTTGCCTCTGCCCTCCTCGCCACCGCGTGCGGATCCTCGTCCGACAAGACTTCGGGAGACCCCGAAGGCACCCTCCTGGTGGCCCTGCTCAAGTTACAGAACGCCCCCTCGACCGTGACCCTGACGCTGCATTCCGATCCTCAGTCGCTGCAAGCGTTGACGGCCCAAGGTGGCGGATCCTTGGGGGCCAAGGCAGACATCCTGTTGAACTCGTCGATCACGGTTTCTCACACACACGCATCCAACCCCCGGGACGCCAGCTCCGAGATAACAGTCCGCATCGGCAGCGACCAGAGCGCCATCGAGACCAGGACCGTGAACCGCACCTTGTACGTCCGCGTGGACGCGATGGGCCTGCTGAAGACCTTCGGGCAGAGCCCGGCAGAGATTCAGCGTGTGGTCAAGGAAGCCAAAGCTTCGGGCCTCGACTTCGCGGTGCCCGCCCTGCAAGGAAAGTGGCTGTCGCTCGCCGGCCTGGACAAGCTCGCCGCCAAGTCGGTTCCTATGCAGGGCGACAAGCAGAGCCAGGCTCGCAACGCCTTCTTCCAGCGGCTGCTCAGTTCGGCGAAGGTGACCAGAGTCGGTGACGATTCCGCCGGCGAGCATCTGGCGATCGATGTTCCCGCCCGCCAGGCTTACGCCGGGATCCAGGATCTGATCTCCAACCTGGGAGCCGGATTGCCGCCCGGCGCGTCGCTGCCCGATCCAGGCTCCATCCCCGACAAGAACATCAGGCTAGATGCATGGGTTCGCGACGGCAAGCTCACCCAGCTAGAGCTCGACGTTCGTCAGTTCGCGGCATTCGGTGGCCAGCCGCTTCCCGCGGGCGTTCACACCCTGGCGATCCGCATGACGTTCAAGGACTTCACCGGCACGATCACCGCGCCGGCGGGGGCCGTTCCGGTAGACCTCAAGGCGCTCCAAAAGAGCTTCATGGGAGAAAAATCAGTGTCGTCAAGCAGCGGCGCGTCGGCCCCCACCGCGGCCCTCATAAAGTGCTCGCAACTGAAAACCCTTACGGCGAGTCAGCTACGGGCGTTCGCTGCAAGGCTCCCCAAGCCGCAGCTAAAGCAGCTGGCCCACCACTGCCCCTCGCTCCACCTCTAGCCGTTTCTCTGCGAGCCTAGCCAGGCTCCGTGACCACGAAATCGAGGGTTTACTCTCGATGGTCACGGAATCCAAGCCGGGAGACGCTCGCCCATGAGCAAGGTTGATCCTTTCGGCGCCCGAGCTTCTCTGGAAGCGGGCGGCGCAAAAGTCTCGTACTACGCCCTCGACGCGTTGCAGCAGCAGGGCTTAACTCAGCTCGAGCTGCTCCCGATGACGATCAAGGTTCTCCTCGAGGGCCTCCTCCGCCTGGCGGGCACCAGGTTCGCCTCCGAGGACGACGTGGTGTTCCTCTCGGGCTGGGGCGCCAAACCGCTGGAGGACCGGGAGTTCGCGTTCTCGCCGGCGCGCGTCATCCTTCAGGACTTCACCGGCGTCCCCGCGGTGGTCGATCTTGCAGCCATGCGCTCGGCGATAGCTCGTGCGGGCGGCAACCCTCGGGATGTGGATCCGCTCGTGCCGGTCGACCTGGTGATCGATCATTCCGTCCAGGTCGATGCCTTCGGCGGGCTGGGGTCGTACGACTTCAACGTCGAACGGGAGTACGAGCGCAATGCCGAACGCTATTCACTTCTGAGGTGGGCACAGCAGGCCTTTGCAGGGTTCCGCGTCGTGCCTCCCGGGATGGGCATCGTGCACCAGGTCAACCTCGAATACCTGGCCAAGGTCGTGCAGGTCGTCGACAGCAGCGACGGACCGGTTGCGATCCCGGACTCACTCGTCGGAACCGACTCTCACACTCCGATGGTGAACGGGTTGAGTGTCCTCGGTTGGGGGGTCGGTGGCATCGAGGCCGAGGCCGCGCTCTTGGGCCAGCCCCTTCCGATGCTCACTCCGAAGGTGGTCGGCTTCCGCTTCTCGGGGGCCCTCGGCCCCGGGGTGACGGCAACCGACCTCGTTCTCACGGTCACGGAGATCCTCCGAACGCACGGCGTCGTGGGCAAGTTCGTCGAGTTCTATGGGGAGGGGCTGTCAGGGCTGACGGTCGCCGACCGGGCCACGCTCTCGAACATGTCGCCCGAGTTCGGCGCCACCGCATCGTTGTGGCCGGTGGACGACCAGACCCTTGCCTACCTGCGGCTGACGGGCCGCGACGACAACCTGATCGAGCTCGTCGAAGGCTACGCAAAAGAGCAAGGCATGTTCCGCACCGACGAGACGCCAGACCCGCAGTTCACCGAAACCCTGGAGCTCGACCTGGGTTCGGTCGTGCCGAGCGTCGCCGGCCCCCGCCGGCCCCAGGACCGGTCTCCTCTCGACAAGGTGTGGGACAGCTTCACCAGCGTCTATTCGGAGGAGTTGAAGGACGGAAACGGCGGGGTCGACATCGCGGTTGCGAATCTCGTGGCGGAGGGTGGTAACGCGCAGGGATTCGACACGACCCACGAGCATCCTGAGGATTCCCCCGAGCCGCACATCGGAAAGAGCGAAGCGGTGTCTCTTCGTCATGGTTCGGTGGTGATCGCCGCCATTACTAGTTGCACGAATACCTCCAACCCTCCCGTGATGCTCGCCGCGGGTCTGCTCGCGAAGAAGGCCGCGGAGAAAGGCCTTCGAGCCAAGCCGTGGGTGAAGACCTCCCTGGCCCCCGGATCGCGAGTGGTCACCGATTACCTGCAGAACGCCGGCCTGATGGAGTACCTCGAGAAGCTGGGATTCTTTGTCGTCGGCTTCGGGTGCACGACGTGCATCGGCAACTCCGGCCCCCTGCCCGAGGCGGTCTCGACGGCTGTGGACGAGAACGACCTCGCGGTGGTGTCGGTGCTGTCAGGCAATCGCAACTTCGAGGGCCGGATCCATCCCCAGGTCAAAGCGAGCTATCTCGCGTCGCCTCCGCTCGTCGTGGCTTTCGCTCTGGCGGGGACGGTGGACATCGATCTCGGCTCCGACCCGCTGGGCCACGACGAGAACGGGGACGACGTCTATCTCAAGGACATCTGGCCGTCCTCCGCCGAGATCGAAGCTGCCATGGTGTCGGTGAAATCGGAATACTTCGGGCACGAGTACGGGAAGATCTTCGACGGCGACGAGCATTGGGCGCGCTTGCCGTCGCCCACCGGAGACCTCTACGAGTGGGATCCGGATTCGTCGTACGTGCGGGAGCCTGGTTTCTTTCAGGACCTGGGCCCCGAACCTCCCGCGCTGCGCGATGTAACCGGAGCGCGCGTGTTGGTGAAGGTGGGTGATTCCGTTACGACGGATCACATCTCTCCGGCGGGATCGATCGCGCCGAGCTCGCCCGCGGGCAAGTACCTTGTCGAGCATGGCGTCGAGGTTCGCGACTTCAACAGCTACGGCGCGCGTCGCGGCAACCACGAGGTCATGGTGCGCGGAACGTTCGCCAACATCCGTTTGCGAAACGATCTAGTGGCATCAGGCAAGGCCGGTGGGTGGACGACACTGTTCCCTGAAGGTGACGAGGTAACGATCTTCGATGCCGCCCAGACCTATGCCGAGCGAGGCACTCCGCTCATCCTGATGGCAGGAAAGGAGTATGGGTCGGGTAGCTCTCGTGACTGGGCCGCCAAGGGACCGTTGCTCTTGGGGGTTCGCGCGGCGATCGCCGAGAGCTTCGAGCGCATCCACCGCAGCAACCTGGTAGCGATGGGGATCCTTCCCCTGCAGTTCATCGGCGGTGACGATGCGGCCTCCCTCGGACTGAAGGGGGACGAGACCTACGACATCACAGGAGTTGAAGAGAGCCTCGAGCCGCATGCCGAGCTGCACGTAGTGGCTCATCCAACCGACGGGAACGACATCAGCTTCGATGTCGAGTGCAGGATCGACTCGGAGGTCGAGCTCAACTACTTCCGCAATGGCGGCGTGCTGCAATTGGTCCTGCGGCGGATGCTCAAGCCAGAGAGTGACGCGCCGGCATAGCCGGCTCGAAAGAAATCAGCGCTTGGAGTATTGGGGGGCCTTGCGGGCTTTCTTGAGGCCGTACTTGCGGCGCTCCTTCTCACGGGCGTCGCGAGTGAGGAAACCTGCTTTCTTTAGCACCGGGCGGAGATCGGGATCCAGCTCGATCAGCGACTTCGCTATCGCGTGCCGCAGCGCCCCCGCCTGACCGGTTACACCGCCGCCTTCGATCTTGGCGATGATGTCGTAGCGGCCCTCGGTGTTCGTGATGCGGAGTGGTTCCGTGATGACCATGCGGTGCGTGGCGCCGGGGAAGTAATCCTCCAGCGGGCGGCCGTTGATCTCCCAGCGTCCCGTTCCCTGCAACAGCCGGGCGCGGCAGACCGCTTCCTTGCGCCTTCCGGTGGCGCGGGCGAGAAGCTCAGGCATGGTGCGTCACCTCTTCGATCGTGTGCGCTTGTTCGAGGTTTTGCGGTGCCACCACGTCTCCAAGCTCGAGCGGCTTTGGGTTCTGGGCGCTGTGTTGATGCTCCGGTCCGGCGTACACCTTTAGCTTCTTCAGCATCGCGCGCCCCAGCCGGTTGCTCGGCAACATCCCCTTCACTGCCTTCTCGATAGCCAGTTCGGGCCTGGTCACCATCAGCTTGGAGTACGGCACCTCGGTCAGCCCACCCGGGAATCCCGAATGCCGGTAGTAGGTCTTCTGCGCGATCTTGTTGCCGGTGAGTACTACCTTCGATGCGTTCACCACAACCACGTGGTCGCCGACATCGAGGTGGGGTGAGAAGTTCGGCTTGTGCTTGCCGCGCAGCCGCTTGGCGACCTCGGACGCGAGGCGCCCAAGGACGACGCCATCGGCGTCGACCAGCCACCAGTCGCGCGTGATCTCACCTGGTCTCGTGGAGTGGGTCTTCATCCTTACCTTCCAGCCGGCTCGAAGATCGGGCCGATCATCCGAGAAAGGGCAGGATAACGGCCCCTTTCAGGGGGGTCAAACCCAGCCGGGGGCTGGGCCCGCGGGCACGCCCCACCCCTCGTCGTATTCCACTGCGACGAGGCAAAGTCCGTGCGGCGGAGCCACCGGCCCCGCAGCCGCGCGGTCGTGCGCATCGAGGATCCCGCGTATCTCGTCCGGATCGCGCCCACCTTCGCCCACCTGGATCAGTGTGCCGACGATCGACCGCACCATCTGCTGGATGAAGGCGTTTGCGCGGGCCCGGACCCGCACGACGGTGCCGCTCCGTTCGGACGCAAGCTCGAACAGGTTCCTCTCAGCGCTTGCGCCGGGCTCGCGCACTCGGCCGAACGAGCTGAAGTCGTGGGGGCCGAGCAAGTGCCCACCGGCTTCGTTCATCGCACCGATATCGAGATGCTCGCGGTGGTACAGCGCGGTGGACGCCAGGAAGGGATCGAGAACGGGACCCTCACAAACGGCGTACACATAGGTGCGAGAGCGTGCACTGAAGCGCGCGCTGAAGCCGGCGGATGCCCTCCTGCATGAATGGACTGCAATCGAGGGCCCACACATCACGTTGATCGCGTCACGTGCCTTATCCAGATCGAGGCCGTCCGGCGCATCGGCCACGCTGACCACCTGCCCCAACGCATGGACCCCTGCATCGGTGCGTCCCGCCGCTACGGTTACCGCCGCGTGGTCGAAGAGCTTGGCGAGAGCGGTTTCCAGGTCGCCTTGAACCGTGCGCACGTCGCGCTGCCGGGCAAAGCCATGAAAGGGGGCGCCGTCGTACGCCAGATCGAGGCGGAGGTTCAGCTCTCCTGGCTGCCTTCCGGCGTATCGGATGCTTCCTCCGTGTCCGCGGTAGGAACCTCTTCTTCAGCGGCCGCCGCAGGTGCTTCCTCTTCTGCCACCGCGGCCTCGGTTGCATCTTCCTCTTCTGCCACCGCGGCGTCGGTCGTGGTGGAAGCACTCCGGCGGCCTGGTTGACGCCTGCCGAGACGGCGACGGCGGCGGCCCGGCTCCTCGGGGGACGTCGTGCCGGTGCTTGGAAGCGCCTCGTCCACCAGTTCGATCAAAACCATGGGTGCGCCGTCACCGTTCCGAGGGCCGAGCTTCAAGATACGCGTGTAGCCCCCGTTGCGCCCCGCGAACCGCGGACCGATGTCCGCGAACAGCTTGTGCGCGACGGTTCTGTCTTCGATCCGGGACAGCACCTGGCGACGGTCGTGCACCGACCCCTTCTTCGCTTTCGTGATCAGACTCTCGGCGTAGGGACGAAGCATCTTCGCCTTCGCCTCGGTGGTCTTGATGCGCTCGTGTACGAACAGTGACGCGGCCAGGTTCGACAGCATCAGAGCCTGGTGCGAGGGATTCGAGCCGAGCCGGGGGCCCTTTTTCGGTTGGGGCATCAGATCACCTGAGCTCTAGAAGTCCTGCTGGTTGAGGGTGAGATCGAGCTCGGCCAGCTTGCCCTTGACTTCGTCGATCGACTTCTGGCCGAAGTTACGGATCTCGAGCAGGTCTCCCTCGGTCTTCTGGACGAGCTCGCCTACCGTCGTGACGCCTTCGCGCTTCAGACAGTTATACGAACGCACCGTCAGGTCGAGGTCTTCGATAGGTTGCGCCAGAACGCCCGAGACCTCGTCGGCGCCCGGCTCGGGACCGAGGTCCAGCCCGGGACCCTCGCCTATCGAGGCGAACAGTCCGAACAGGTTGACCATAGTCGCTCCGGCTGCCGCTACCGCGTCGCGGGGCGAGATCGAACCGTCGGTCTCGACGTCGAGGATCAGCCGGTCGCGGTCCATCATCGTCTCGAAGCGGGCCGGCTCGACCTCGTAAGTCACCCGCCGGACGGGCGAGAAGATCGCGTCGATGGGGATCGTGCCTATCGCTTCCTTGGTCCCGGAGGGCGCCGGTACATAGCCGCGGCCCTGCTCGACGCGGAGCTCCAGACCCAGTGTTGCCTTTTGGGTCAAGGTGGCGATGTGGTGATCGGGATTGAGCACCTCGATGCCCGCGGGCACCTGGATGTCCTTCCCGGACACCGTCCCGGGTCCCTGCGAGCGCAGGTAAACGGTGGTCGGCTCTTCGGTTTCGCTACGGATCACCAGCTCTTTCAGGTTGAGCACGATGTCGGTGACGTCCTCGGTGACTCCTTCGATGGTGGAGAACTCGTGGAGCACTCCATCGATCTTCACGCGAGTGATCGCGGCCCCCGGGATGGACGACAGCAGCGTCCTCCGCAGCGAGTTGCCGAGGGTGTAGCCAAAGCCGGGCTCCAGCGGCTCTATAACGAACTTGCGCCGGAACTCCGATATCTCTTCCTCGGTGATATGGGGGCGCTGAACGATCAACAGATCCAATGCATCTCCTCTCATGGGTGAAGCTTGTCTTCGGCAAACTGGCGGCGCCGAAGTGGTGCTTTACTTCGAGTAGAACTCGACTATCAGTTGTTCCTGGACGGGGGCATCGATCTGCTGGCGTTCGGGAAGTGCTCTAACCTCGATAGCGAGCTCCTTCAGGTTCGTCTGGAGCCACTCCGGGATCTCACGACCTTCCGCGTACGCGGTGTTCTCGATGATCCGTCCCATCGTCTTGGAGCGCTCTTTGACGCCCACTACATCGCCCGGTTTCACCCGGTACGACGGGATGTTCACCTTCTTTCCGTTGACCACGAAATGCCCATGCGAGACGAACTGGCGAGCCATGGGACGATTCATCGCCAGACCCGACCGGTACACCACGTTGTCCAGACGAGATTCGCAGATCCTCATCAACTCCTCGCCGGTAACTCCTTTTGCCCGGGCTGCCTCGGTGTAGTAGCCCCGGAACTGCTTCTCGCCGATGCCGTAGAAGCGCTTCGCCTTCTGCTTTTCCCGCAGCTGGAGAAGGAACTCGGACTCCCGTACGCGGCCGCGACCGTGCTCGCCGGGAGGGGGCCTTCCCTTCTCGATGGGGCACTTCGGCGACTCGCAGCGAGTCCCCTTGAGGAAGAGCTTCATCCGCTCCCTTCTACACAGCCTGCAAACCGGTCCCGAATAACGCAATCCTTCACACTCTCCTTCGCTTGCGCGGCCTGCATCCGTTGTGAGGCACGGGGGTGACATCTTTGATAGCGATGACTTCAAGACCGGAGGCCTGAAGCGAACGGATCGCAGTCTCTCGCCCCGAACCGGGGCCCTTCACCTCGACGTCGACGCGCCGGACACCGTGTTCCTGCGCGCGCCGAGACGCGGCCTCGGCGGCAAGCTGCGCGGCGAACGGCGTGGACTTGCGGGAGCCCTTGAACCCAACGTTTCCCGCCGACGCCCACGACAGGACGTTGCCTTCGAGATCGCTGATCGCGATGATCGTGTTGTTGAACGTCGACTTGATATGGGCGACGCCGTGCACGATGTTCTTCTTCTCGCGCCGTCTGGGCTTCTTGGCTTTCTTGGGAGCCGCCACTACTTCTTCCCCTTGACCTTCTTCTTGCCCGCGACCGTCTTCTTCGGTCCTTTTCGGGTGCGGGCGTTGGTGTGCGTTCGCTGGCCGTGGACCGGAAGCCCGCGTCGGTGGCGGAGGCCCTGGTAGGAGCCGATCTCGACCTTCCGCTTGATGTTCTGGTTGACCTCACGCCTGAGGTCACCCTCGACGCGATATTGCCCCCCGATCCAGTCTCGGATCCGAACTACCTCTTCGTCGGTGAGGTCGCGCACCCTGGTGGCGGGGCTGACGCGCGATCCCACGCACGTACCCATCGCTTTGGTCTGCCCGATCCCGTAGATGTACGTCAGGGCGATATCGAGACGCTTGTCACGCGGAAGGTCCACTCCAGCGATTCGTGCCACGCTTCTATCCCTGCCTTTGCTTGTGACGGGGGTTCGAACAGATCAC
>DATAPE010000275.1:0-1897 GCA_036265345.1 Actinomycetota bacterium | reverse complement strand
CCAGCCCGAGAGCGTCGCCCAGAGCAGGGAAGAGTATGAGAAAGGAGCGACGACGGAGGCCGGTGCACGGCGGAACGCCTGGATCAGGCAGAGGTGACCGACACAGCCGAAAAGTCCTGATAACGCAAAAAGCGTCCAACCCGAGACGGTCGGCCACTCCCAGATCAAAGGCGCAATGAGGCTCGTTACGACCGCGCCTACGGCGGCGGTGTAGAACAAAGAGGTCATCGGCTGGTCGTGGACGCGCACCTTGCGGGTGAGGATCTGGTAATTGGCGTTGAGCAGTGCAGCGATGACCAGGAACAGCGCGCCGATGCCCAGACCGGCGACGCCGGGTCTCACGATCACGAGCGCTCCGAGAAAGCCCGCTGCGACCCCGAGCGCGCGCCTGATCCCCACTCTTTCTTTGAGAAGCGGCACCGAGAGTGCCGTCACCAGGATGGGGCTCGTGAACATGATGGAGGTGGCCGTTGCCAGAGGCTCGATGCGACCGCCGGCGTTGAAGCCGCCGGTCGTCAGCATCAGGATGAGCGACCGGCCGGTCTGGAGCAGGGGCGCCCGGCTTCTGACGATGCCGGGGAAGTCCTGCCCGGCAAAGAATCCCGCGAACACCGTTGCGAAAAAGAACCTCGCCCAGGTCACTTCGACGAGGGGGTAGGTCTCGAGCAGGAACTTCATGCAGGTATCGAGCGAGATGAAGCAGAACATCGTCAACAGCATCCAGAGGATGCCGACAGCACGGTTCTCCGCGTGATCGATCGTCCCCGCTGCGATGGTCATCGCTCTGCGCTATACGGTTGGAGGTAGGCCGTACAAAGCGCGTTTGCGACTCATCTTCCCTGCATTGCGCGCATCGCTAGTTTCGGGCTGGTCCCGGCAAGGAGGAAATATGAAGGCAACTGTCGATGGTGAAGTGATCGCTGAGAGCGGCGATATCGTTGAGGTGGGCGGATATGCCTACTTCCCGGCTGGAAGCGTGTCGATGCGCTTTCTCGAAAAGGCTCCGAAGACCGACTCGGATCGGGAATGCCCGCATGGCGTTCAGTTCTACGACGTGGTGACGAGGTCCGCTCGTCATGACCGCGCGGCATGGTCCTACGAAGCCCCCCTTCCTCGAATGGAGGCCGTGCGTGGGCGGTTTGGCTTTTGGAATGATGTGGGCGTCAAATAGACGAAGGAACATTCAACGGGATCCCGGCATTCCTTTGGGACAGGGAGGCCGCGATGGGACGATTTGCACTCGCTTGCGCCGCGTTTCTGTTCGCGTTTGTTCTCAGCCCCGGAAGCCGTGCGGAAGAAGGGATTGGCAATGAGCCCGCAGTGCGGGGATGGGCGATGGTCCAGAACGGGCCGACGGTGACCGCGGGCACGGATGTGGTGCGGGGCGACGTCATCCCGGAATCGATCAAGCTCGCCGAGGTGCCAGACCACCCAACCTACGGATTCATCATCATCAACACGGAGCGGGTGATCGTCGACCTAGAAACACGCAAGGTCCTTGCGGTCTACTGACCGGATCCAAGAAGCCGAACGGCCAGGAACAGCATGCAGCCAACAATAGCGCCGACGACGGTGCCGTTCATCCGGATATACTGCAGGTCGCTCCCGACAACAAGTTCGAGGCGGCTGGAGAGAGCCTTGCTGTCCCAGCCCTTCACCACATCGGATATGAACCCGCCGATCGTGCTCCGCCACTGGACGAGATAGGCCGCAAGCCTCTCGAAGAGCGAATCGATGTGGCGCTGCATCGCCAGGTTGTCTCGGACGGCACGAGCCAGCGTCGCGACCGCGGTCTCGATCCCAGCTCGCGTCCGTGAATCGGGCCCCTCGAGGTCGTCGAGCACGAGGCGCGCCAACTCCTGCCAGACCGAGGAGAGCCACGCTTTCATCTCGGGAT
>DATAPE010000274.1:0-2898 GCA_036265345.1 Actinomycetota bacterium | reverse complement strand
GTATGGCGCGCAGACTCTGCAGTGCCGCCCGATCGGCGGGGTGCTCCCAGGAAACCGCGGAGATTTCAGGGAAGCGTTGACGGGGCCGGACGGCGGGAAGGCTGGTTGACATGAGAGGCTCGACGTTGGAGACCCGGGATCTTACGAGTTCCTGAGGTGCGGGTTTCAGACTGTGACGCGCTACGCGCTCGCCCGCAGCGCGCCATCCAGATCGGCAATCAGGTCGTCCGTATCCTCCACCCCGCAGCTGAGCCGAATCAGGCTATCGGTAAGTCCCATTGCCTGGCGCATGCTCGGCGGCACCGATGCGTGGGTCATGGATGCGGGATGGCCGATCAGGCTCTCGACCCCGCCGAGCGACTCTGCCAGCACGAAGATCCGGGTACTCTCGACGAACCGACGGGCGCGCCCGGCCTCGCCCAGATCGAGGGAGATCATGCCGCCGAATCCGCTCATCTGGCGGCAGGCGATCTCGTGCTGCGGGTGCGAAGGCAACCCCGGATAGTAGACTTTGGTGACGGAACGCTGGTGGGTAAGCCACTCGGCAATCCGGCGCCCGTTTGCGTCGTGCTGACGCATGCGAAGCGGCAGCGTCTTGATGCCGCGGAGCGCGAGCCAGCAATCCATCGGACCGGGAACGGCGCCGGCAGCGTTTTGAATGAAGCCGAGCCGCTCGGCGACATCGTCGCGGGAGGTGATCAGCAGCCCGCCCACCATGTCGCTATGGCCGTTGAGGTATTTGGTGGTCGAATGAAGAACGATGTCGGCCCCGTGCTCCAGCGGCCGCTGGAAAAACGGCGTGGCAAAGGTGTTGTCCACCACGTACAGATAGCCGTGGGCCTGGGCGAGGTCTCCCACCGCAGCGAGGTCGATGAGGTTCATCATCGGGTTGGTGGGCGTCTCGCAGTAGATCATCCGGGTGGCGGGCGTGAGCGCCTGCTCGATGTTGCCGACCTCCCGCATGTCGACGAAGCTCACGCGTAGCCCCAGGTTCCCGTAGACTCGCTCCATCAGCCGGTGACTGCCGCCGTAGACGTTCTCCCCACAGACGATATGGTCGCCCGTTTTGAACAGCTTCAGGACGGCATCCAGCGCGGCCAGGCCGGAACCGAATGCAAATCCGTAGGTCCCACCTTCCAGGCTCGCAACGTTCCGCTCCAGCGCTTCCCGCGTCGGGTTTTGGGTGCGGGCATACTCGTACCCGCGATGCTTGCCCAGTCCTTCCTGCACGTAGGTAGAGGTTTGATAGATCGGCGTCATCACCGCGCCGGCAAGCGGCTCCACGATTTGCCCGGCGTGCACCGACCGGGTGGCGAAGCCGTGCTCGTGATCATGCGGAAGAATCCGGGTCATCGGGCCTGCGGTGAGGGGTGTGGAGAAGCGTAATCGGGCTCGGTGCTGGGAGCTAGGAGGTTGGAGCTAAAATCTGTGCCTGGTAGCTCCTAGCTCCTGGATGGTAGCTCTATTTAGTTTCGCACCGTGTCGAACAATTCCCTGGAAGGCTCCGCAACCGGCTGCCTCATCGTTGACGACGACCCCCAAGTACGTCAGGTTCTGACCCGGATCATAGCGACCGATGGGCTGGCTCCCCTGGAGGCATCATCTGGGGCGGATGCACTCAGTGTACTCAAGCGGGTGGGCGAGATTCCCATCTGCATCTCCGACATCTACATGCCGGAGATGGATGGGGTCACCTTCCTGAGGGAGGTGCTGCAGCGCTATCCCGACATGGGCGTCATCATGCTCACCGGCATGGCGGAGGTGAACACGGCAGTCGAGTGCCTCAAGCTCGGGGCGCTCGACTACATCTCCAAGCCGGTGTTGGTCGAAGAGGTCCGCGCCCGGGTCCGCAAGGCACTGGAGAAACGCCGTCTGCTGCTGGAGAATCGGTTCTATCAGCAGAGCCTGGAGCTGCGGGTTCGCGATCTCGATCGGAAGAACCGGGCAAGCCTGATCAACGGAGTGCAGATGCTGGTGCACGCGCTCGAGGCTAAGGACGCATACACCAGCGGCCACTCCAGCAGGGTGAGTCGATATGCCACCACGACAGCGGTCCGGCTCGGGTTTACCGAAGACGCGCTGGAGCACGTTCGACTGGGAGGGGAGCTGCACGACATCGGGAAGATCGGGACGCGGGAAGCCATCCTGAACAAGCCGGGACCGCTGACCTCGGGGGAGTTCGAGCATATCAAGGAGCACTCGGCGTTGGGCGAGAAGATCCTGGCGCCCTTTCTGGCCCAGTCTCCGGTGGTCCTTCGCATCGTACGATCTCATCACGAGCGCATCGACGGCAGCGGCTTTCCCGACGCGTTGCGGGGGAACCGAATTCCCCTCGAGGCCCGCATCGTGGCCGTCGTCGACGCATTCGATGCCATGACGACGAACCGCGCCTACCGGCCCTCGTTGCCGACGGACAAGGCGATCGAGGAGCTGCGCCGGTGCGCGAACGTTCACTTCGATGCCGATGTGGTGGAAGCCTTCCTGAGTGCCCACGCTAACGGCTCCAAGCTCCCCATCGCTTGAGCCTGCCTCGATCCATGTCCGAGACCTTGATGATCAGCGTCTCCGGGATCCGGGGACACGTGGGTACCGATCTCACGCCGGAACTGGTGGCCCGCTATGCCGCCGCCTTTGGCTCATGGGCTCGTACTAACAGTTCTACCGACCGACGGACAGACCGCCCGACCGCCCGACCGACTGACCGCCCCTCCATCCTTCTTGGCCGCGACGCCCGCACCAGCGGAGCGATGTTCGCCCGGGCTGCCACCGCGGGCCTCATGTCGGTGGGCGCGGATGTGGTGGATCTCGGGATCGTGCCTACTCCTACGGTCCAGCTTGCGGTCGAGTACCACCACGCCGCCGGCGGTCTCATCCTCACTGCCAGCCACAACCCCATCG
>DATAPE010000273.1:0-4826 GCA_036265345.1 Actinomycetota bacterium | reverse complement strand
CGCCGCTCCCACCGAAGGGTTGCTGCGCGTACCCGCGGCCGCGGTCAGCCTGGTGGAATGGACCTTGGCCGAGATCGGCATCCCTGCAGTTGGGTTTTGGGCACAGATCCCTCACTACGCGGCCCCCTTTGCGGGCGGTGCCATCGCTCTGATCAGGCGTGTCGAGAGCCACCTCTCCGTCACGATCGGGGCCGGCGCCCTGGAGCAGGAGGACGAGTCCCAGCGGCAGACCTTGCAGCAGATCTTCTCCGCGAATCCCGAGGCTTCTTCCTACTTGGAGCGTCTCGAGAGCATCATGGGCGAGCAACCGATCCCGCCGGCGGAGAACATCGGCGAAGAGGTCGAGCGTTTCCTGCGCAACCAGCGACGAGGCGACTCCGGCCCCACGCCGTTCAGTCCCTGATCTCGCCGCTTCCTGGATCCTGCGGGTGACGGTGGAACACA
Source organism: Actinomycetota bacterium (assembly GCA_036265345.1). Lineage (GTDB taxonomy): Bacteria > Actinomycetota > CADDZG01 > CADDZG01 > WHSQ01 > DATAPE01. Next base: position 4,382 of record DATAPE010000273.1, on the reverse strand, counting down.
AGTACTCAGCGCGGAAAGTGAGAGGTGCCCTGGGTGCTTGAGGTGCTTTTGGCCAAAAGCACCACAGGCACCTCAGTCACCACACGGATCCCGAGCCGACATATATCTCGGCGACCGCCGTCCGTCGATGTCTGTGGCCGTCTAGCTAAAACTCGTTCCGTACGGGCTAGCTAGAAACTCGTTCCGTACGGGCAATCCTGGCGGTAGGGAAGGATCAGCTTGTTGTAGTTGGGATGCGAGAAGTCGAACGCGCCCGACAGCGGATCGGAGTTGCGATCCCGGCTCGTGAGTGGGTTCAGTCCGAAGATGTCCTCGATGAATCGCAAGACCGATGAGAACTCATACGTGTGGTGGTCGATGGATCCGCCCAGCGGATTGTCTCCGGCCCGGGTCCACGGAGAGATGATCAAGGCGGGAGTACGGGGGCCCGTCCCCATGATGTCGTAGTGAGGGGGCGGAACGTGGTCGTAGAAGCCACCGAAGTCGTCCCACACGATGATCACGGCGGTGTTCTTCCAGTACGGACTCTGCTGGAGGGCATTCAGATACTCGACGGTCCAGTTCTCGCCGGCACAGACGCTGATCCCGCCGCCAGGGTGCTCGTTGTAGGAGGCCTCAGGGTTGATCCACGACACCTGCGGCATCCGGTGATGCTTCACATCTTTCAGGAATCTATCGGGTGGCTGAACCTTCTTCCAATCAGGACCGTAGCGGACGTGCTTTATCGCTTGCATGATGTTCTGGAAGTTGTCGTCGTCCGCGTAGTACTTCCAACTGATTCCCGCTTGATTCAACTCGTCGGGGAGGATCTTGATGTTGAAGCAGAGTCGCATCTGCTTCCAATAGTGAGCGATCTTGTAAACGTTCGTTGGATAGTTGTCTTGCACATGGTCTTCCCAACGCATGATTTTCTTCTGGGTCTTCTTGCTTATGTGAGAGATGAAGTGAGGAGCCGTCTCGGTGGGGTCATCGCAGTACAGAGCCGAGGTCGACGAGTTCTGCGAGTTGTCGACGATCCCCTTTGCCTGGGCGGCGACCGTATAGAGGTGCTCGGGGCTCGTCGGGCCGTACATCGACGTGAAGAAGTGATCTGCCAGCACGAAGCGGTCGGCGTACTTGTAGTAGTGGGGGAGCGTCTTGCGGGAGAACACTGAATAGCCGGAATAGTCGGTGCCGTAGAGGATCGTGTTGAACCCATCCATCCGGCCCCCGTCGATGGACTCCATGCCGGCCACGAACCCGTGGGTGATGTCGTGGCCCTGGACGTCCGCGGCATTCTTCAACGGATAGTTCTTGGTTTGACCGTTGGTCAACGCCTTTCCCATGGTCGTTCCGTCTGCCCCCGGGTAGCGGCCGTAATAGTTATCGAAGCTTCGGTTCTCCTTGACGATGAACACGACGTGCTTAATCGGGCCGGTCGGCAGAGTCGATGCGAAGCTGGAGGAGGTCGACGTCGGACTCGGTGTCGCAGAAGCCAGCGCCAGTGGCCGGTGCCCGCTGGTCGCACACGCATGCAGAGATGAGAACGCGTGCTGCAGGCGTGTGCGGGCCTTCGTCACACCCTTATTGCTTGCGAGAGCACTTTTCATCTTGTCGATCGCAGCGATCGTCGTCCGAAGGTTCGTAGCCGTTTTGGCGTCGCCTTGGTCGACATAGGTCTGGACGCGGGCCGAAAGATCATCCTGGAGCCGCGTTAGGGCTGGGATCCGGTCGGAGTTCTGCACCTCGGTCAGCGCGCTACAGAGAGGGTTCGAAGTTGCCGCGGTCCCCTGTGCGGGAGGATTGTTGCCGGTGTTTCTCAACAGTGCCCAGGCGGCGACCACCACTACCACGGCGAACAGCAACGTGACGAGCCGTCCCCTGCGGGTAAGGCGCATCAGGGCGCGCCTTGATCTGTACATGATGCCTCTGGGGATCGCGTCGTCACCGTCACAGCCTCACATCTTCGAGGAATGGAACGGCACATTATCAGCGCGCCTCGTTCCAGAGGCTGATTTGCGATCTGCCGCATCCGCCAGTGGCTCCGGGGGCGTGAACGGGCTTGTGCCTGGTATCCCGACAGGATGTCTGGGCAAGGAAGGCTGGTAGTTTTCTGCCTCGTTGGGTGCGGGCCAAATGCGATGCGCGAATCGAAGCCGATCGTCGTGAGGGGACAGATGTGAGGCAGCTCGGTGAGGGCGCTCTGGGTGAGCTTTTGCGGGTCGCGGACTCTGCTGCTGCCGACCAGCTGACGGACACGCTCCAGCGGGTGCTCGCGGGATCGATCCGGGAAGTCGTGCTCTACCTGAGTGACTACGAGGGGGCCGAGCTGCATGCGGCCCCCGGAGCGCGGCAATCCCGGAGATCGGCAAGACCTCTGAAGGTGGAGGGCACCCCGGCCGGCAGGTCTTTGCGGGAGCAAAACTTGGTCGAAGACCCACAGTCCCAACGTCTGTGGGCGCCGATCTTGGAGCGGGCAGACCCGATAGGGGTCCTTGAGCTAGAGGTTGATGACATAACGGACGAGGTTCGGCGCCTCGCCTCGGAAGCCGGAATCATGATCGGCCACCTCCTGGTGACGGCCCGGAAATACACCGACGTTTATGAGCTGCTACGGCGGAATAGGAATATGAATCTCGCCGCGGAGATGCATTGGGACATCCTCCCGGCGACGTGCTACCAAGGACCGTTGGTTGCAGTCTGTGGCGATCTCGAACCTGCTTACGAGGTCGGCGGCGACGCGTTTGACTACTGCATCAATGACCGCACGATGCACGTGGCGATCATCGACGCCATGGGTCATGGCCTTGAAGCCGCGCTGCTCAGCACCCAAGCTGTTGCCGCCTATCGCTTCGCTCGGCGGAGACAAGCAAGCCTTGCCGGCACGGTGGCGACAATCGAAGACGCGTTGCGACGTCAGTTCGGCGGGGACAAATTCGTGACCGGACTTCTCATCCAGCTCGATCTGCCTGATGCCACCATGGAGTGGGTCACATCCGGCCACGTGGTGCCGCTTCTGGTACGCGACGGAAAGGTCACCCAACTCAGTCAGGCTCCCGTCCACTGCCCGATGGGCCTAGACCTCCTGGGTGAGGTGGATGGAGCGGAGTTGTCCCTTCGAAAGGATGATCGCATCCTGCTGTATTCGGATGGTGTTATCGAGGCTCGAGCACCCAACGGCGAATACATGGAGCTCGACCGTCTGATCGAGCTGGTGGAGGCTGCAGATCACGACGAGAGTATCGCCATCCTCGTTAACGGCTTGATCGACGAGGTCGTTGAGTTTTCGAAGGCGCCGCTGAGGGACGATGCAACGATCGTGGGTTTCCAGTACCTCGGCCCTCTCGATCGCTGACCGACTCTGGAGGCTTTAGTCATCCGTGCCTGAGCGTCTGCTTGTCATCGGTGGTGATGCCGCGGGGATGAGCGCGGCGTCACAGGCACGACGGCGGCGGGGGCCGAACGACCTCGAGATCGTCGCGTTCGAGCGTGGTGACTACACCTCTTACTCCGCCTGCGGCATCCCTTATCTCATCGGTGGGGTGGTCTCGAACGCAGAACGCCTCATCGTTCGAACGCCGGAAGTCTTCAGAGAGCGACAGTCGATAGACGTACGCATGCATCAGGAGGTCGTCGAGATCGACCTCGGCCGACGCTCGATCAAAGCGCGGTCCACGGCCGACGGCGACGAGTCGTGGGAAGGCTTCGACGAGTTGTTGATCGCCACAGGAGGCATCCCCCGGAGGCCGCCTCTCGAGAACTCTGACGCCCGAGGCATATTCGGCGTCCAAACCCTGAACGACGGCCTTGCGGTCAGCGCTTTCCTCGACCAGCGGAAGCCCAAGAAGGCAGCGATCGTAGGAGCGGGCTATATCGGCTTGGAGATGGCGGAAGCCTTGATCTCACGCGGTCTCGAGGTGATCTTGATCGACCAGCGGGCGCAGCCGATGTCCACCTTTGACCCGGACATGGGCGAGGTGATCCGGCACGCCCTCACCGAGATGGGGATCGAGGTTCATACCCAGGAAAGTGCCATCGCCTTCGAGACGCGCAGCGGTGAGGTGTCCGCCGTTGTCACTTCGCATCGAACCGTGCCCACGGACATGGTCGTCCTTGGCTTGGGCACCGCGCCGAACACCGATCTCGCGATCGCCGCCGGCGTGGGTATCGGGCCCAGCGGAGCCATCGGAGTGGATCCACACATGCGAACCAACGTTGCTGGTCTGTGGGCCGCCGGGGACTGTGCGGAGAAATTTCACCGGGTCTCACGCAAGGGTGTGTCTATAGCTCTGGGAACGCACGCGAACAAGGAAGGTCGGGTTGCAGGGATAAATCTCGGTGGAGGAGAGGCGATCTTCCCCGGGGTGCTGGGAACCGCGACCTCGAAGGTGTGCGGTCTGGAG
>DATAPE010000272.1:0-1748 GCA_036265345.1 Actinomycetota bacterium | reverse complement strand
CGTCTGGTTCAGATATTCCTCCGGCGAACCCAGGCCGAAGATGCAAGAGACGCTAGCCACGATCAACACGTCTTCCCTCTGAAGCAGCGCGCTGGTGGCGGAGTGACGGAGGCGCTCGATCTCGTCGTTGATCGAGGAGTCCTTCTCGATGTAGGTGTCGGTCGAGGGCACATAGGCCTCGGGCTGGTAGTAGTCGTAATAGGAGACGAAGTACTCCACCGCGTTGTTGGGGAAGAACTGCTTGAACTCGTTGCACAGCTGGGCGCCCAGGGACTTGTTGGGGGCTATCACCAGGGTGGGCTTCTGGATCTGCTCGAGCGCCCACGCGATCGTGGCGGTCTTCCCGGTACCTGTGGCGCCCAGCATGGTCGTGTATCGGTCGCCGCGCAGGACGCGGTCGGCGATCCCCTGGATGGCCAGAGGTTGGTCTCCGGCGGGAGAGAACTCGGCTTCGACCTTGAACGGGGGCATGATTACCTGATTGTAATTAAGTGGGGGCCGGGGCCGGGCCCTCGCCTCTCACAGCTTCCGCAGGAGGGCCGGGAGCTCCTCCAGGGTCGTGATCCGGGGAAAAGAGGTGTGCGGGAAGCTGCCGGAGCGGTCGATCATCACCGCCTTCATCCCGATCGCCGTCGCCGGCTCGAGGTCGTTGGTGATCGAGTCGCCCACGTGGACGGACTCTTCCGGCGCGACCCCGGCCCGCTCCAGCGCGAGCCGGTAGATGTAGGGGTCTGGCTTCTCGACACCTTCGATCCCAGAGATCACTTTCACCTCGAAGATGTCTCCGGCCTTCTCTTCGATCAGCACCTCTTCGAGCCACCCTTCGAAGTTCGAGATCAGACCGAGCCTGTAACCCCCCGCCCGCAACTGCTCGAAGGAGCCCAGAACTTCCGGGAACAGCTTGTAGGACGCCTTGTCGGAGAACGTCGCCAGAAGGTCATCGCGAAGCTCGTCGTCCTGGATACCCAATGCCTCGAGGAACATCGTGTACAGGTACCGCCAGAAGATCTGCGAGCTTTCGGCTGAGGTTGTTGCGTTGACCACACCCGCTTTGCGAGCGGCGTCGGCGACGTTCGGCCCCTGCTCGTGGAACACCGCCTGCACATCGGCAGGTGCAACCTCATACCCATGCGCGCGACAGATTCGAGTGAACGCTTCCGCGAACGTGGGATAGGGCTCGAGGATCGTTCCGCCGGCGTCGAAGAAGACGATCCTGATCATTGGCTGTCGCGAACAGTGGTCAGGCGCTCCCACACGCGATCGGCTTCTGCCGCGAGTTGGTCGAGGTCACCTTGGTTCCGGACGACCACGTCCGCACTTCGGAGCAGCTTGTCCTCCTCCGCCTGCGCCGCCATCCGGGCTTTGATATCCGCCCGGTTCATCCCGCGCCCGCTCACGAGCCTGCTCTCTCGCGTGCCGTCGTCGGCGGTTACCACGATCAGCAGGTCCACGTCGCGGTCGAGTCCGGTCTCGACCAGAAGGGCGGCATCAAGGATCACGACCTCGTTCGTAGCTCGGAGTTTGTCGAGGGAGTCTGCGATGCGGCGCAGGATAACCGGGTGAACTATCGCGTTGAGCGCGACTCGCAGTTTGGGATCGGCAAAGACGATCGCCGCGAGCCTCTTGCGGTCGATGTCCATCGAGCCGGCGGCAAGGATCTCATCGCCGAATTGCTCCACCACCGCCTTCCAGGCGGGTTCTCCGGGCCGGAGCGCGTCGCGGCCGAGGACATCTGCGTCGATGATCTG
>DATAPE010000271.1:0-4309 GCA_036265345.1 Actinomycetota bacterium | reverse complement strand
ACGCCGGACGGATCCCGCGGTGCCCGTGCGGCCGGGTCCGCCGGCCGCGCGCGCGGACCCAGAACGCGAAGTGGCTTGGCTGCGTGAGCAGCAGGCGGCCACCGCTGCCATCCTGCGCGCTATTGCTCGGTCCCCCGCGGACCTGGCGGTAGTGATGGAGGCCATCGCGGAGCAGGCCGCCCGCCTGTGCGAGGCGGATGACGCCATCATCCGGCGCGTCGAGGGCGATATGGTCTGGATCGCCACCCACGTGGGCAGCATCCCCACCAATGTTCCGCTCGGAGAGAAGCGAGCGCGGCCGATGGGGCCCGAGTGGGCGGGCAGCGTGGTGGGCCGGTGCGTCCTCGAGCGGCGGACTGTCCACGTCGCCGATCAGGCGGCCCTTTCCGAGCAGGAATTTCCAGAGGCCCGCTTCAACCAGCGGGTATCCGGGACGCGGACACACCTGGCGACGCCGCTGCTCCGCTCGGGCGAGGTAATCGGGGTGATCTCCATCCGCCGCACGGAGGTGCGCCCCTTCACTGACGAGCAAATCGCCTTGTTGGAGAGCTTCGCCGATCAGGCCGTGATCGCTATCGAGAACGCACGTCTCGTCGGCAATCTGCAAGACAGCCTTGAGGAGCAGAGAGCAACCGGTGAGGTCCTCCGAGCCATCGCATCCTCGCCCACCAACCTACGGAACCTTTTGGACTCGGTAGCGGCCGGGGCCGCGCGTGTATGCGGTGCTGATGATGCCCTGATCTGGCAATTGGATGATGGGCAGCTCCGACAAGTCGCGCATCACGGAGCTGTTCACCATGCCCTTTCAGTCGGGGAGACTGCGCCGCTCGATCCCCACCGCGTGATGGGTCGCGCCGTGATCGAACGCCAGACGATCCACCTACACGATGTGCAGATTGCCGATATCGAATTTCCAGAGTCCGCCGCCCTCGCCCGATCGGAGGACGTCCGCACGGTCCTGGCGGCACCCTTGCTGCGCGAGGGATCCGCGATCGGTGTCATCCATATTCGACGACGTGAGGTACAGCCATTCTCGCCCCGGGAGATCAGGCTGCTAGAAACCTTTGCCGACCAGGCGGTCATCGCCATCGAGAACACTCGGCTGTTCCAGGAGCTGAATGAGCGCAATAGTGCCCTGACCGAAGCGCTCGAGCGTGAGACAGAGGCGCTCGAGCAGCAGACCGCCACCGGCGAGATCCTGCGTGCCATCAGCCGCTCACCAACCGATCTGCAGAAAATCCTGGACACCATTGCCGAGAACGCAGCGCGGCTCTGCGACGCCACGGATGCATTGATTCTGCGCTTAGAACGGAATGCGATGGGCCGCGTGGCCCACTTCGGGCCGATTCCCGTCCCGGATGGAGACCGCGTGCGTAGCCCCCGGCGTGCATCAGTGCCCGGGCGGGCTGTACTCGACCGGCAGACGATTCATGTCCGGGATATCGCCGAGGCCGAGTCGGAGTTCCCGGATAGCGCGTCCCTGCAGAATCAGCTCGGCGGGAGGACACTCCTCGCGACGCCGTTGCTCAGCGAGGGGTCGCCGCTCGGGGCGATCTTCATCCGTCGGGTAGAGGTGCGCCCGTTCACCGACCAGCAGATCGCGCTGCTAGAAAGCTTCGCGGACCAGGCGGTGATCGCCATCGAGAATGCCCGTTTATTCGACGAGCTTGGTGAGTTGAACCGCACGCTGGAGGCTCGGGTTACGGACCAGGTGGACGAGCTGGAGCGGGTGGGACGCCTCCGACGGTATCTGTCACCGCAGCTCGCGGACCTGATCGTCTCCTCGGGCGACGAGTCGATCCTCGAGAGCCACCGCCGCCAGATCACCGTGGTCTTCTGCGACCTGCGCGGCTTCACCGCCTTCGCCGAGACCGCCGAACCCGAGGAGGTCAGCGGCGTCTTAGCCGAGTACCACGCCGCGATGGGCGCGCTGATCCGCGAGCACGGCGGCACGCTCGACCGCTTTGCCGGGGACGGCATCATGGTGTTCTTCAACGACCCGGTGCCGCAGCCGGACCACGCCGCGCGGGCGGTGCGAATGGCGTGCGCCATGCGCGCACAGGCGATGGATCTCGCGCGCGGCTGGCGGCGGGCCGGTTACGAGCTCGACTTCGGGGTGGGGATCGCGGTGGGCTACGCCACGCTCGGGCGCATCGGCTTCGAGGACCGGTACGACTACACGGCGATCGGGACGGTGGCCAACCTGGCCGCGCGCCTGTGCGACGAGGCAGCCGGCGGGCAGATCCTGCTGAACGGTCGGCTGCACGGCATGGTCGAGGAGCTGGTCGAGGCAGAGGACGTGGGGAGTTTGGAGTTGAAGGGCTTCCAGCGCGCCGTGCCGACTTTCAATGTGACGGGGCTGAAAGACACCTTTCCAAGCGCGTCAGCGGATTCGGCAACCTGACACTCGAGGAGTCTGGCCAGCCGGCTGATACGCGGGCTGGTATCGTATGCATTATTTCGGTACCCCCCCGATCCCACTGAAGTGGCTGTATCCCTCAATAGAAAGAAGAAAATCCGCTAGCCAGTACCCCAGGGGTTATCGATGGCGAAGCGCCAGGTGCCGTCCGGTTGCCGGCGCACCACGTCAGCCGTCGTGCCGCCGAGGTTCAGCGGGGTGCCGTCAGGCCCGGTGCCGTTCATGGTCCAGCGGGAGTGTAGCAGCGCCAGGTCGCCGCAGCGGATAGCCGGCTTGGTCTCGGGCATGTCGAAAGTCGGCTTCAATCCGAGCAAGCGACCAAGCGCCTCGCGGATCGCCGCGATCCCGCTCACCACCTGTCCGGGCTGGTGGACGAGGGTCGCAGTCGGCTCATAGAGCCCCAGCAGACCATCTAGGTCGCCGGCCTTGAAGCGTTCAGTCCACAACCGATGCGCCTCCTCGGGTTCGCGTGCAGCCATCGGAATACCTCCCGGATAAGTTCTAGCCTCGTCGCCAGTCTACCTCCCCGATCTCCGATCGTCCACGCTACTCCGCCCGGGCCGGGGCCACGTTCTGGTTCAACCTGAAGAAGTTGTGCGGATCGTACTTCGCCTTGACCGCGGCCAGCCGATCGTAATTTCCGCCAAAGGCGGCGCGCACACGGTCCACCCCTTCCTCGCCTAGATTGTTCACGTAGACCGCTTCTGCAGGAAGGGCCGCATGGCCTCGTAGCTCTGCCGGGTCCACTCGATGTTGCGCAGTGAGTCGCAGCACCCTGCACCTGTGCCCGTCGATCGGGGAATCGATCAAGGCTCCCCACCGGATCACATTGCGTCGGCCATTTGATAGGTGGGCTGTCGGCCCGCACATAGCGTCGGTATTCTCGGCGCGCAATGATGCAGGAAGAGATGGCGTCCCCAGCGATCCAGGGATGCGGGCCGCGGACACCATCCGACCACGGAGGTGGATCATGAACGATTCGATCGCTACGTTGTTCAGTGTTCGGGCGCTGTGGGTCGCGACATACAACCCGGAGCCCGAGGAGCCCGAGGGCGGTGGTCCCTTGACCGTCACGCCGGATGATGACGATGGCGGCGGCGGCAATTCCGGCGGATCATCTGACGACGAGTAGCAGCCTGGCTAAACGCCGCCGATCTCGACATCGCGCTCCCATCCGGTTGAACGGGTTGGGGGCGCGTTCATATGAAGCAGGTTCAACGCAGCAGGGGGGCAGCTCCACGCCGGGCACGTGGCTCGCATGTTGCATTGATCGGATAAGCGACCCTCGTGTCTTGAGCACTCGCGGGGGCCGCCACAAACGGCAGTCTCTGGCCTACGCCGGGGCTGTCGTTTGTATTTACTCAGGGGTGTTCTCTCGAGACGCCCCGTGGCCCCGCGTTGTGGTTATACGAGTCTTTTCAGGACAGAGAAGAGCCCCCGACTGATGGCCGAGGGCCATGAGGAGGCCAACAGGGGAGGAGTCGGCCCCCGTTCACTGCGGACTCAGGGCAATCACTGTGCTGAATCACCCATACTGCACGAGAATCGCCCAGGTGGCCTAGGGTCTGTCATCTCGCTCGGTGGTGCGGAACCAGGCATCACGCTAAACCAGTGCTACAGGGCGCTAATTTTTATCCCCGACGGTCACCCTTGTCGCCTTGGCCCTTCGGGACATTGGTCTTCGCCTTCTGGTCGTTGTCGCGCTTCAATGATCGAGATACATCAACCTGGTCATCCGTAAATTGACCTTTGTTGTCGCGTCGGATGTAGCGTTTATCACCAGGATGCGGCTCGATCGTCTCGCGTTTAGTTGCCATGATGTCCTCCTTTTACCTGCGGTTATCCGCAGATATGATGCCGAAGGCAGGGCCATAACTTTTGGTGCCAGTT
>DATAPE010000270.1:0-4107 GCA_036265345.1 Actinomycetota bacterium | reverse complement strand
CCGCGCACCCCGACACGTGGGCCCGCCTTCTGTGGAACACGAATGGGGGGCTCAACCTGTTGGGGTACTCCGTCCCCGCTTCCGACAAGGCGATGAACCAGGCAGTCGTCGCGCGAAGCAAGAGCCGAGCCGACGCCCTCTATGCGAGGGCGGGCGAGCTGATGAGCGATCAACGACTGATCGTGATGCTTTCGGATGCCCAGGACCTCTTTGCGGTGCGGACCGATATCACCGGCCTGGAGCATGTTCCCGAGTACATCTGGACCCTCAACCTGGCATCGCTCAGGAGGACGTGAGTTGCTTCGTTTCATCGCGTCGCGCGTCGCCTCGCTGATTGCGATCTTGTTCGTGCTGGCAACGATCACGTTCTTCTTACAGGCCGTCATCCCGAATGATCCGGCGCGGACGATGGCCGGCCCTGCTGCCGGTCCGGCCGCGGTCGCCCATATCAGGAAGGAGTTTGGCTTCGATAAGCCACTCGTCAATCAATACGTCGGATTCATGTCGCGCTTGCTGCACGGGGATCTGTCGATCTCCGTGCACACGCAGCGGCCGGTCACGACCGATCTCTCTACTGCATTACCCGCGACGCTCGAGCTTTTCATAGCGGCGTTTGTCATCACTCTGGTTCTCGGATTGGTCATCGGGCTGGTGACCGCCACGCCGCGGCGAGGGACCGCGCTGATCAGATCGGTGCTGATCTTGGGGGCCTCGATACCGAACTTCTGCCTCGCACTGCTCGCCCTTCTGGTGCTCTACGCGCACCTCAGATGGTTCCCCTCGTCGCAACGTCTCTCCCCCGATCTGTCGGCCCCCGTCGGTCCCACCGGATTGCTGGTGATCGACGGTCTGATCGCGGGCCGGCTCGATGTGGTGCGCGATGCCCTGTGGCACCTGGCTCTGCCAGCCTTCTGCCTCTCTCTGGCCCCCGCCCTCGTTCTCGCCCGAACCTTGCGGTCCTCCCTGCGCTCGGCCCTGGTGCAGGACTATGCGCGCACGGCGAGAGCAAAGGCTTTGACAGAGCGGCAGGTCCTGCTCCGTCACGCGCTTCGCAACGCCCTCAACGCTCCTCTTACTCTCACCGGACTCGAGGTAGGAGCGATGCTCGCCGGCATCGCCGTAGTCGAGAGCGTGTTCTCGTGGCCCGGGATCGGTCTCTACACGGTGCGGGCCATCGATAGCTCCGATTTCCCCGCCATCATCGGCGTCACCCTTGTCATCGGGGCGGTGTACGTCGTGGCTAACGCGCTGGTGGACCTCGCTCAGATAGCCGCCGACCCCCGGCTCCGCAAATGAAGTCTCAGGGAGCTGACGGGACGGCCGGACGCAAGGGCAAGGGGGTCCTGAACGTACGTCTGGATGACGTCGACCGGAAGATAGTCAGTCAACTTCAGAAGAATGGCCGGAGCACCTATACCAAGCTGGGGCAAGCTGCAGGGCTTTCGGAAGCCGCCGCACGACAGCGCGTGCAGCGTTTGCTCGACGGGGGAGTCGTGCAGATCGTTGCTGTGACGGATCCGGCGGCCCTCGGATTCCGAGTGATGGCGACCATCGGTCTTCATATCGAAGGCGACCTCATGGCGGTGGCGGATGCCGTCGCGGCGATCCCGGAGGTCGACTTCGTCGTCGTCACATCGGGATCATTCGACTTGCTGATCGAGGTCGTCTGTCTCGACGATCGCCATCTGCTGATGCTGCTCAACGATCAGATCCGATCCATCCCCGGCGTGCGCAGCACGGAGACTTTCATCCACCTGCGTCTGCATAAGCAGACCTATCCGTGGCCACCGGGGGCCTACGAGGACCTCGGATCCCACTGAAGGAGGGGGTCGATGTCCAGCGATCGGCCGGTTGCTTGCTGATAGAGCGCGCCCCAGGCTGCCAGACCGCTTCCCGCGGACATGCCACCGTCGATCGCGATCGCCTGTCCCGTGATGAAGGCGCTCTCGTCGCTGGCGAGGTAGTGAAATAGCGCGGCGATCTCCTCTGGTTGGGCGATCCGCTCCAAGGGGTGGATCTTGTCTGCGATCGCCATCTCAAGATCGACGTCATCTCCTTCCGACATCGGAGTGTCAACCGTTCCGGGACAGACGCAATTGACGCGGACCCGCTTGGGAGCCAGTTCGAGCGCGGCGGTCTTGGTAACGCTCACGATGGCAGCCTTCGAAGCGGCGTAGGCGGTGTAGCCCGGGCTCCCGAACAGCGCTGCTACTGAGGCGGTGTTGACGATGGAGCCGGAGTTCCCCATGAACCTTGCGGCATGCTTGATGCCCCACACGGCCCCCTTGAAATTGACGTTGAGGTTGGAGTCGAGAGCCTCTTCCGTCATATCCGGAAGCCACTCGGTAGTTCCTACGCCGGCGTTGTTGATCGCGATATCGAGGCTGCCGAATCTGTCGAACGCCGTTTGCATAAGCCGCGCGACGTCGCTCTCTACCGAGACGTTGGTCTGCACTGCGATCCCGCCGATCGCGTCGGCGATGGAGGTGGCATCGGTAAGGTCGCCTATGACTACCTTCGCTCCGGCCTCGGCGAATCGCTCGGCCGTGGCTTTCCCGATACCGGACGCTCCGCCCGTCACGACGGCGACCTTGTCCTTGAGTGAGAACAGACTCAGGCTCTTTCCCTTCTATTCGAGCGCAAGCTCGGCCACGCGCTGCCCAACGGCGGGCGAGAACTGGAAGCCCTGGCCGCTGCAAGGGGAGGCTACGACAACCCGCCCGTGGCGCTCGATGATCATCTCGTCCCCGGGGGCATTGGTGTAGAGACAGGTCTCGACGCGGTGATGGTCCGCCGTTGCGGTTGGAAACAGCCGATGGACCCAGTCGGTGACTCGGGCGAGGCTTGCCCCGTCGACGGCGCCATCTTCATCGGGGTCTGCTTGGGGGCCTTGGGTGTGCTCCGCCGCCTTAAGACCGTGCTGGGGATCCCACAACGCATACGGTTCGGTGCCGCTGAAGTCGGTGATAGTGGGTGGTACGAAGTCACCGAGACCGAAATAGGCAACCGTCTGACGGGAAACGGTAACGGGGAGATCGACTCCTACCTGCAGGGCTGTCTCCTTTGCCCACGGTCCGGTCGTGAGGATGACTCGATCAGCGCTGATCTCCCCATCGCTGGTTGTGACGACGATGTGATCGGGGCGTTGATCCAGCTTGGCGAACCGGCAGTCCTCACGCAACTCGGCACCTACCGCCATCGCGGCTGCGACGAATGCTTCGATAGCGACATCGGCAGCGATGACTTCGCCATCGGGTTGCCATAATGCCGGCTCGCTCTCCGGCAATGTCAATCCGACCCAACGCTCGCTGAGGTCTCGACCAGCAACCAACTCGCAGGCGATGTCACGAGCTCTGAGAGCATCGGCCTGCGTCTGCAGCATGCCCGGATCGCCGATGGAAACGTTCCCGGTGCGATGCAAGATCGTGCGATCCGACTCCTGTTCGAGGTCCGACCACAGGGCTTTCGCCTCGATCCCCAGCTCCAGATACTCGCTGGTCGGATACGCCGCGAGTTGCCGGTAGCGGGAGGTGCCGTGGCTGGAGCCTCGGGCATGACCGACGTGGAACTGCTCCAGCATCACGACCCCTTGACCTCGACGCGCCAGGGCCCTGCCGGCGGCCGCCCCCATCACTCCCACGCCGACGATGACGATGTCCGAAGTCTTCAAGCAGAGTCCGAGATCGTGGTCGCTCACTCCTAGACAGTGGGGGTTGTTCGGGTCGGCGGAGCGATCATCCCCCAGCCTGACGAGTTCGGTTGGAAGTGGGCCGGGGGGCCTTTCGGGGCGTGGCTGAAAGCAAGGGAGAATCGACCCCGCTTGTCCCGAGCGATGACAAGGAGTGATTCCGAGATGCTGACGACCGAAGACGTCCGATCCCTGCGGCTCGTCGATCGCCACCCGTTGTCGGACGACGAGGTTCGCCTGATCGATGCCTACTGGCGCGCCGCCAACTACCTCTCGGTGGGTCAGATCTATCTCCTCGCCAATCCCATGCTGCGGGAGCGGCTGACCATCGAGCACGTCAAGCCTCGGCTGCTCGGGCATTGGGGGACAACTCCGGGCCTGAACTTCATCTACGCGCACATGAACCGCCTCATCAAGCG
>DATAPE010000269.1:0-8767 GCA_036265345.1 Actinomycetota bacterium | reverse complement strand
TGCGGCGCAGGTTGTCTCTGTCGATCACGAGGTTGACCGCCTGGCGCACCTTGATGTTGTCGAACGGTTTGACCGTCGAGTTAAGGAAGATGTATCCCGTGCACGGCTCCGGGCCATTGAAGAACCGTTTGCCGAGCTTGGACATCGCCTGCAGCTGCGGGCCGACCGGAACGCAGTCGACCGCGAGGTCGTAGTCGCCGTTCTCAACCTTGGCGTTACACACGTTGTTGTCGAAGCCTTCCTTCCAGTCGATCTCGTCGGCGTATGCCTTACGGATCGGATCGGAGGAAGCGGTCCACGTGGTGTTGCGCTTCATGATGATCGTCTCGCCTGGGGTGTACTTGGAGACGTAGTAAGGGCCGTTCGAGACGACGTGGCTGTCGTAATCGGAGTCCTTGGTCTTGTCGTACTTCGACGCCACGCTCTGGGGCACCGGTGTCGTTGCAGGCATCGTCATGCGCAGGTCCCAGTCACCCGTCGGCTTGGTGAGGTTGAACACGATGGTGTTGCTGTCCGGGGTGGTGATGCCCGAGATCTGGCAGCCGTAAGTGGCCGCCTTCTTGCACTTGGCCGCGCCCACGAGGTTGTCGTAGTAAGTCGCGTAGCCGGCGCCGACCGCGGGGTTGTAGAGACGCTCGATCGCGTACTTGATGTCCTGGGTCTTTATCGGCTGACCGGTTACCCCCGGGTCATTCTCGCCGTTGAGACCCAAGCCGTACTTGAGGCCGGGGCGCAAGTGGTAAGTGAACTGGGTGTTGTCGGCGTTGTGCTCGCCGAGTGCGGTGGCGAGGTCAGGCGCCGCGACGACCTGCTGGTCGAGGCTCGGCGTGCCCGGATAGCTGATCAGCGTCCGAAGCGTCGCACGGCCCACGGTGCTGAAGAACGTCACCGTATAGGCCTGTCCGGGGTCCATATAGTCGACGTCGCCGATGGACGCGAGCTTCATGGTCCCACCCTTGGTGGCAGTGCCGCCGTAGACCTGGGCAGAGGTGTTGGCTGCATTTGTTTGGTTAGAGGTGGGGCCGTTATTGCTGCTTCCACAGGCCACACCCACGAGCGCCACAACCATAAGCAGGCCGAGCCCTCTCCAGAATTGTTTGTTTCCTATCAATCGATTCTCCTCTCATATCCGACAACGGAACGGTGCTTCTGTGATGCGATCTCTTTGGCTAGCCGACCCCCCTCTCTTATCGTCCGGTGCGCGGGTCAAGCGCGTCCCGGAGACCGTCACCTAACAGGTTGAAACCGAGAACGGTAATGAACAGCGCCAAGCCAGGAAACGCCATGAACCACCACGCGACGCCGTTGGCGACGTAGTCGGTGGCGGTGGACAACATCTTGCCCCAAGACGCCTGGGGTTCCTGGATACCGACGCCGAGGAACGACAAGCTAGCTTCACCCAGGATGTTGACCGGGATGATCAACGTGGAATAGATCAAGATAGGGGCCACCAGGTTCGGCAGGATCTCTCGGAACATGATCCAGCTCGACGAGGCCCCGAGGGATTGCGCCGCCTCGACGAACTGGGATTCTCGAAGGGATAGGACCTGGCCCCGAACGATGCGGGCGATGTAGGGCCATCCGAAGAAGGAGATGAGGAAGATCACCAGGCCCTCACTGGGGCCAACCGCGACCGCAAGCGCGATTCCCAGCAGCAAGAAGGGGATCGATAGAACAAGGTCCATGATGCGGGAGATCACCGTGTCGATCCAGCCTCGCCGGAACCCCGTCACCAGGCCGGCCAGGACCCCGAACAACATCTCGAAGCCGGTAGCGATAAACGCGATCCGCAGGGACACGCGCGCTCCGTACAGGACGCGCACGAAAAGATCGCGGCCGAGGTCATCGGAGCCAAACCAGAAATGACTATTGGGCCCGAGCGGTATGCCGAACTCGTCGGTGCGGGTGCGGATATAGATCTTGTCGAAAGGGTGGTGGGTGACGTGAACCCAGAAGCTCGCAGAGAGCGCCATGAGGATCATGAAGATGATCGCCACGCCCCCAGCGATCGCCAGTTTGTCCTGCTTGAACCGGATCCAAAACAGCTGCCGGGGGCTTCGCGCCTCGATGACGGTGCCGCCGCCGGGAGGGCCCGCGATCGGAGTCGGAGTCTCGGCCTGGAACTCGCTTGCGCTTTGCGCCACTAAGTTCTCCCCCCGCTCAGATGGGGCCGGACCCTAATGACAACTGGTCCAAGCCCCAGCACGCTACTACATCAGTCGTAGGACGTCCAGCCCTACCGGCGAGATTGTTGCAGATTCCGGCGCTTAATGGAGGCCGGTGGGCCCTCTGACGGTCCGCCGCACCGACCGGCCAGGGTAGGTGCCCCAGCCGTCCCTGGGGCCGGAAGTGGGCGAGGGGGGATTTGAACCCCCACACGCTTGCGCGCACTGGCACCTGAAGCCAGCGTGTCTGCCGTTCCACCACTCGCCCGAGCGTCCTCGTGAGAGGAACGAGCAAGGATATTCGAGCCGCCCGGTGGATCGCCGTCGGGGGCGGGGATAATCGACCCATTATGGGCGTGGCGCGGAGTATCGAGCAGCGGCTCGAGGGACTCGTCGAGGGCTTCTTCACCAAGCTCTTCAGGTCCGGGCTGCAACCGGTCGAGGTGGGCCGGCGGATCCTGCGCGAGATGGCCGAGGGCAAGACGGTCTCCGTAAACCGGACCTACGTTCCCAACGAGTTCGAGGTGTCGATGGGCCCCGAGGATCACGCCCGCTTCGTGGGGATGGAGGCCGCACTCAGCCGTGAGTTCGGCGATCTCGTCATCGAGGCGGCAAAGGAGAACCGGTGGAACCTCATGGGCGCTCCACGGATCTCGTTCGAGCAGGTGGAGAGGATGGGGAGAGGAGAGTTCAAGGTGGACGCCTCCCTGGCGGCCGATGCCGCCGGAGCGCCCCGGGCAGGTACTCACGAACCTTCCAGCGGGACCGACCCGTCCCGAGCCCGGGCCGTGTCGATGGATTCGGCGCAGCGTCTGGGCCTGTCGAGCGGATCGGCGCTGCTCGAGGTTCTCGACGAGTCCGGCGAGCTCAAGGAGAAGATCTCACTCGCGAGCTCTCCTGTGACGGTGGGGCGACTGTCCGTCAACGACATCGTCTTAGGCGACGGCAACGTCAGCCGCCGTCACGCGGAGCTGCGAAGCGACGGCAGCGAATGGATCCTGACCGACCTTGGGTCCACGAACGGCAGTCTTGTCAACGGCAGACCGGCCACGCAACAGCAGCTGAAGGACGGCGACCGGCTGACCTTCGGTTCTACCGACCTCGTGTTCAGGATGTCAGCGAGCTGATGCCGTAGTGCCGGCCCTCGTTCTTCAGCTGTTGAAATACGCGTTCCTCGCGATCCTTTACATCTTCGTGTGGAGATCGGTGCGCGCTATCTATCAGGAGCTCCGGCCCGCCACCGCTCGGCCGGCGGCTCGTGGCGCGACCCCGACGGCTTCCCGACCCAGCCCGCGGAAAGTAAGGAAGGCTCCCCGTAAGGCGGTTGTCATAGAAGGTGACTCCCACAAAGGAGTGACCTTCGACCTGCGCGATGAACTGGTGATCGGACGCGGACCGAAATGCCAAGTCGTGTTGGATGATTCCTACGTGTCGCAGATGCACGCCCGGCTGTTTGCGAAAGGCGACGCATACATGGTCGAGGATCTGGGCTCGACGAACGGGACCTATCTCAATCGCCGGAAGGTGACCGCGCCTACCGAGCTTCGGCGGGGCGATCAGGTGAAGATCGGAAAGACGGTGTTGGAGATGCGCAAGTGAAGATCCAGGTCGGAGCAAAGAGCGACGTTGGGCGCATGCGCAACGACAATCAGGACTCATACCTTGCACATGAGCCGGTATTCGCGGTGGCCGACGGCGTTGGCGGGCACCTCGGGGGAGACGTGGCATCGGCAACCGCGGTGCAGGTGATCCAAGAAGCTACTCAAGACGGCATGCAGCCCGATCGCCTGGAATCGCTCTTTCGCAAGGTCAACTCTGCGATCTGGGAGAAGTCCCAGTCCGCGCCGCATCTGCGAGGCATGGGCACGACCTGCACGCTGGCTCTTTTGGACAATGACACTGCCTATCTCGCCCACGTGGGAGACTCCCGCGCCTATCTCTACCGCGCGGGGGAACTGTCTCAAGTCACCGAGGACCACAACCTGGTCGGGAAGATGGTGAGCGAGGGACGCTTGAGCCGGGAGGAAGCGGCTCATCACCCCCAACGAAACATCATCACGCGAGCCCTGGGGCTCGATCCCACCGTCGACGTCGACCTGCTGACGCTCGAGTTGGTAGGCGGTGACCGCTTGATCATCTGCTCTGACGGGCTCTCCTCGATGATCGACGACCACGCGGTCATGGATGTTCTTTCGAGCGAGAGCGACGCTCAAGCCGCGGCAGATCGCCTCGTCGATTCCGCCAATCAGGCGGGTGGAGAGGACAACATCACCGTTGTCCTGATCGACGTGGTCGATGGGGATTCAGCTCCCGCGGCGACCCGGCCCCCGGTCATGCGCTCGAGCACTCCCACCCAGGACTCCGACGACACCGGGTCTGGAAAGGGCTGGGGTCGCCGGCTCGCATGGAGCATGGCGGTGATCATCCTTGTCGCCGGCGGACTGCTGGCAGCTCGCTGGTTCGTGCTGAACCATGCGTGGTTCGTCGGTACGAATGCAGCAGGGGTCATCACGATCTATAAGGGCATACCCGACGAGTTCGCCGGAGTAACACTGAAGCAAACGCAACGACAAACCGGTCTAAGGGTCACGTCGCTGCCCCGCTTCCTGCGGCCCAATGTCAACGAAGGGATCAAGGTCGATTCCTACGGCGCCGCCCTCACGACGATCACGAATCTGAAACAACGGGCCCAGGAGTTCACAGAACCCGCCCCCACACCTTCGCCTTCGCCTTCGCGGCACAAGAAGAAGGAGTAGGCCGGTGAGCGCTCAACCTACGGTCACGCGCAATCGCGAGCTGGCGCTCCTGATCCTTGCGTTGCTCATCGGAGCGGGCGCCATGTGTTTGGTTGCGGTCGCCCGCAGCACGAAGCAGGTTTCGGTGGCCATCCCCTATATCTCGGCGGTAGTGGTTGCCTACGTCATCGCCCACATCATCGTGCGCCGCTTCGCTTCCCGCGCCGACCCGCTCATCCTGCCGCTCGCGGCCGCTCTCAACTTCCTGGGGCTCGCAGTGATCTACCGGCTATCCCCCCACAACTACGGGCCATCGCAGGTGACGTGGACGCTGGTGGGCGTAGCCCTGTTCATCGCAACCCTGCTTCTCCTGAAGGACTACAAGGTCCTCTCCCGCTACAAATACCTCGCGGGGTTTGCAGGCGTCGGATTGCTGTTGCTTCCTCTAACTCCGCTCGGAGCAACGATCAACGGGGCCCGCCTCTGGGTTCGGATCCCGGTAGCGTTCCAACCCGGAGAGCCCGCGAAGATCTGCCTGGTCCTGTTCTTTGCCGGGTACCTGGCGGAGCGCAAGGAACTTCTTGCCATCGCCTCACGCCGGGTATTCGGATTCCACGTTCCGGACTTGAAACACTTCGGGCCCCTTCTCGTCATGTGGGGGCTCTCGCTCGCGGTGATGTTCTACGAGAACGACATGGGCTCCAGCATGTTGTTCTTCTCGATCTTCATCGCGATGCTGTTCATCGCAACCGCCAGGGTCGTCTACGCCGCCTTCGGCGGGTTGTTGTTTGCGATCGGGGCCTATTTCGGATACCAGGTGTTCGGCCACGTTCAGGAGCGGGTGACGATCTGGCTGCACGTCTTCAATCCGCACCTCGTCAACAACCAGAGCTATCAGCTGGCGCAGTCCTTGTTCGCATTCGCTACCGGCGGACTGTTCGGAACGGGATTGGGTCAGGGTCGCCCGGATCTCATCCCTGCCGCGCACACAGACTTCCTGTTCTCCGCCGTCGGAGAGGAGCTGGGACTGCTGGGAACCATGGCGGTGCTCCTCTGCTTCATGCTTCTCGTCGCGCGAGGTTTCCGTACCGCCATCGTCACTCGAGACGACTATGGCCAGCTGTTAGCTGCTGGTCTCATGACGATCTTTGGCATCCAGACCTTCGTTATCGTTGCCGGAGTAACCCGCCTTCTCCCACTCACCGGCGTGACTCTGCCGTTCATGTCCTATGGGGGTTCCAGCCTGCTTGCGAACTTCGTACTGATCGGCCTGCTGGTGCGCATCAGTCATCAGACTGCCAACGAGCCGATACCAGCCCACACGGCCGAGATACTCGTCGGGGGGCGGCGATGATCACAACCCAGGCGGCGGATTGATGGAGAGGCAGGTGCGTCAAGTTGCGATCGTGCTCCTGATCGCATTCATCGCGCTCTTCATCCAGCTCAATTACATCCAGATATTCGCTGCCGAACGCATCGCCGGTAATCCGGCCAACGTCCGGGCGCTTCTACAGGAATACTCGATCAGGCGCGGGGACATCGTCACTTACGACGGCGTGAGGGTCGCCCACAGCAAGGCAACGCACCAGAAGCTGAAGTTTCTCCGCACCTATCCACAAGGACAGCTCTACGGCCAGATCACCGGCTTCTATTCGATCTTGTTCGGGGCGGACCGGATCGAGAACAGCTACAACGACCAATTGCTCGGGCGCAACTCGACGCTATCCATGCAGGACATCCAAGATCGCTTCCTCGGTGGAGGGCAGCAAGGAGACGACGTCCGGCTCACGATCGATTCGAGGCTGCAAGAGGCAGCACGAGCGGCCCTGGGCAGTAACCGGGGCGCGATCGTCGCCATCGAACCTCGCACCGGACAGGTAAAGGCGATGTGGAGCAACCCATCGTTCGACCCCACCCCACTGGCATCCCACAACGGCAAAACCGAGCGGCGCTACTACAACTCGATCAAGGGCAATTGCCCCGACAGCCCGCTGTGCGATCTCGCAACTTCGTATGGATACCCCCCAGGCTCGACCTTCAAGATCGTCACCGCGACGGCCGCGCTGGACACCGGGAAATACACACCGCACTCGAAGTTCCCCGATCCCAACCCGCTGGACCTGCCCCAGAGCCCGCAAACACTCACCAACTTCAGTCATACGGCGTGCAACGGGGGAGCCCCGATCGATTTCTTCACCGCGATCACGATCTCTTGCGACACCACCTTCGCGATCCTCGGGCTACGGATCCCCGGAGACATCTACACCTACGCGCAGCGGTTCGGATTCAATGGGCGGATACCATTCGACATCCCAACGGAGGCCAGCAGCTACCCCAAGATCGGCAGCAACAACAAGCCCTTCTGGGCCTACGATGCCATCGGGCAGGGCAACACCAGGGCAACGCCGCTCCAGATGGCGCTGGTGGCGGCCACCGTAGCGAACGGGGGCGTCGAGCCGCAGCCCCAGCTCGTCTACCAAGTGATCGATCCCCAGGGGGGGATCGTGCGCGGGTATCAACCCCAGGACCTTGGCCGGGTGATGTCGCCTCAGACCTCCTCCGAGCTGACGCAGATGATGACATCGGTTGTGCAAAAGGGGACCGGCACCGCGGCCCAGATACCCGGCGTACAGGTGGCGGGCAAGACGGGAACCGCGCAAACCGGCATCCAGGGCACAAACCCTCACACCTGGTTCATCTGCTTCGCTCCTGCAACTGATCCGAAGATCGCAGTAGCGGTGCTGGTCGAGCACGGCGGAACGTTCGGTTCCGAGGCAACGGGTGGGGCGGTGGCGGCTCCGTTAGCTCGCCAGGTCCTGGAGGCGGACAGAAAGATAGCCGGCTGGTGACGAACGCCACGGAACTACAGGGTCGTTACCGGATCCAAGAGGATATCGGGGGCGGCGGGATGGGACGGGTATTCGCCGCTACCGATACGCGTCTGGGTCGGCGTGTCGCAGTCAAGCTTCTGAAGACCGAGCTCCGCGACGACGTGCAGTTCGAGGAGAGATTCCGCAGGGAAGCGCGGGCGGCGGCATCCCTCTCGCATCGCAACATCGCAACGATCTTCGATTACGGGGAAGACGGCCGCGTGCGGTTCATGGTCATGGAGCTGGTGCAGGGCGAGGATCTGGGGACTTTACTCCGAGAGGAGCCGCGGCTGGATGGGGATCGCGCCGCGATGATCGCCGCGCAGATAGCAGATGCACTTGCCTACGCTCACGAAGCGGGAGTCGTGCATCGGGATATCAAGCCGAGCAACGTCATGATCCAAGAAGGTGATCGCGTCAAGGTCACCGACTTCGGGATCGCCCGCGCTGCGGGTGATACGTCGCTGACGGCGGCTGGTTCGATACTGGGGACGGTGAGCTACATGTCGCCGGAACAGGCCCGGGGGGAGCCGACCGGCCCTGCCTCTGACATCTATTCCCTCGGAGTGGTCCTCTACGAGATGCTCGTCGGAGCCGTGCCCTTTACCTCAGATTCCCCTGTCAGTGTCGCCCTGCGCCACGTCTCCGATGACATCCCGGCTCCCAGCTCGCTGAATCCGGAGGTGTCCCCTCACCTCGACATGATCGTGCAACGAGCGGTGGCCAAGAGTCCCGAAGCCAGGTTCGCGACGGCCGGCCAAATGGCGACCGCGCTGCGTCAGTCCTCGGATCGTGCGGAGGTAACCGCCGGCGCGACCCTGCCGATGGCACCGCTCACCGTGGCCGACACGGCTCCCTATGAAGGCGCGCCGGTCACCCCACCCCTGCCGGCCGGCCGCGTGACAGTGGCGAGAACCTGGGTGGGGGCGCTGGCTGCGGTGTTCCTCCTGCTCCTGCTGCTACTGCGCGTCGTAACCAACGATGGGAAGCCGGCCCG
>DATAPE010000268.1:0-21646 GCA_036265345.1 Actinomycetota bacterium | reverse complement strand
CACCGTTCGCAGAGATCCGAACAACGACAGGGTCACCCAGCCCAAAACAACAATGAGAATGAGCAAGACGCCGAAGCCGCCGACGATCTTCCAACGCAGAGACAGCCTCACTCCGCCAGTATGCTCGAAAACGATGAGATTCCTGGGTCGCGCAGCGCTGGCGGCCGGTGCGCTTGGCGCCTATTCTCTCTATGAACCGTACCGATTCCGGCTGGTGACTCACAGGCTGGAAACGCCGCTGCACCGGCCCGAGATCAAGGTCCTGCATCTTTCCGACCTCCATCTCAAGGGCCACGATCACAAGCTCGCTGCCTTCGTTACGAAGTTGAGCTCCCTAGAGGACATCGATCTGATCCTCGCGACTGGCGACCTTATCGAGGACGACTCCGGGATCACGCCTTTGATCGATTGCTTCTCGGCTCTGAGAGCAAGGCTCGGCTGCTATTACGTGTTTGGTTCGCACGACTATCACCAATCCCGCTTTACTTCCTACGCCAAATATTTCACCGGAAGGAAAGGGCCTCTTTCGGCCCCCCCGGCCGCGACAGCCGACCTCGAAGCTGGCCTCACGGCGAATGGCTGGCAAGCGTTGACAAACACGAGTGCAGTCGTGGACACATCTTGGGGACGCTTGAAGCTCGTGGGTCTGGACGATCCCTACCTGGGCAGGCATGACATCAGCGTCGTCCATCGCGATCCTGAAGATGTGATGGCGATCGGTCTGCTCCATTCACCCGAAGTGGTTTCGGAATGGTTCCTGGCGGGGTTCGATCTCGTTGTCGCAGGCCACACACATGCGGGGCAGGTAAGAGTCCCCTTCTACGGAGCTCTCGTTACGAACTGTTCCCTTCCAACGGCGCTGGCCGGGGGCGCGCATCGCATCGGTGATGGGTGGTTGCACGTCTCGCCCGGGTTGGGAACCGGGAAGTTCTCCCCCGTACGCTTCAATTGCCGGCCCGAGGCGACGTTATTGGAGCTGGCGCACCGATCGTGATCCCAACGGGTCACACTTCCACGCGCTCCTCCGATAACTCACAAGGTCCTTCCAGGCGCCCCTTGTAGGATGCGGCCCACGGGAAGTGGCGCAGTTTGGCAGCGCGCTGCGTTCGGGACGCAGAGGCCGGGGGTTCAAATCCCCCCTTCCCGACGACACTCCCGCCTGACTGAAGTCGGGACGCCCTTAAACTCAGCCGGCCATGCCCAAATCGCGACTCGAAGCGTTCAGCGATGGCGTAATCGCCATCCTGATCACGATCATGGTCCTGGAGCTGAAGGTTCCGCACGGTGACAACTGGTCCGCGCTCCGTCCCCTGATACCCGTTTTCCTTGCCTACGTGCTGAGCTTCGTTAACCTCGGTATCTATTGGAACAATCACCACCACATGCTCTTCGCCACCGACAGCACGAATGGCAAGGTCCTGTGGGCGAACCTGCATCTCTTGTTCTGGTTATCGCTGTTCCCATTCATCACCGGATGGATGGGAGAGAATCATTTCGCCTCTCTGCCCACCGCGGCCTACGGCGCGGTTGCGCTCGGAGCAGCGATCGCCTATTTCATCCTCAAGACCGCTATCGTCTCTCATCAGGGTGCGGACTCCAAGCTTGCGTCCGCAGTGGGCAGCGACTTCAAGGGCAAGATCTCTCCACTCCTTTACCTTGCGGGCATCCCGCTGGCTTTCGTCAGTCGGTGGATCTCCTTGGGCCTATACGTGATCGTGGCCCTCATCTGGCTGATCCCGGACCCTCGCATCGAGTCGTCCCTCACGGAACTGCGATCTACCCACTGACCATGCCTTAGCAGGGTTCGCTAAAGCAAGCACCACGGCGCCCCGATAGATAGTTGAGGACGGATCCGGCTGGTCGCGGGTCGTTTCCTGCAGAAACGCCCAACCCATCGGACAGAGGTGCAAAGGGCAAGAGAAGCACCCAGCAGTCATAGGCCGAGAGGTACGCCTGGAACTCATCCCGGTCGCCGGCGCCTGAACCAGGAGGGAAGGCAACGTATGGCAGGTCGGCCACAAGGTTCACCCCCTCCCCTCGGTGCCGAAGATGTCCCCCGGATGTCCCGGGTCACCGAGGTCGACGAGCCAGAGCTGACGAGTTGGACGGCCGGAGGGTGGCGAGCCCGTAGCCGTGCGGCCGCCTTGATGTATTCATCAGGAGCCTTCCTCATCGTTCTTTCACTGGTCTTCTCCCCACACGCGAACATCAATCGTCCCGCGATCCTTGCGATCACGGCTTTCGCGGCTGGGGGTGCCATCAGCATCCTCGCTTTGGGACGCCGCTTTACGGTCGATGTCTCCCACGCCTTCACGTTGGTGGGCTCCGTACTTATCGCAGGGCTCATCGTGATGGCAAACGGGACCTTTCTCTCGATCGCTTACGGGATCCTGTTCGTATGGGTTGCTCAATTCGGCGCGGTGTTCTACCGCTTCCGTGGCGCATTAGGGCAACTTTGGTGGACGGCAACCCTTCACGCTTTGGCCCTCTCCGCGCTTCCAGCAGAGAATCGATGGACCACTTGGCTCCTCACCACGGGTACGTGCGCAGTGATCGTCGTTTCGTATCGCCTGATCGAACGAACCTCAGCACGACTCCGAGGCGTGATGGAGCACTCGGGGGGGATCGTCCTTGTTATCGATCCCGAGCTCAACATCAAATACGCGGGAGGGGCCATAGAACGTCTGCTCGCCACATCGCCCGGAGACATCACAGGAAAATCATTGCTTCCCATCGTGCACCCAGACGATTGGACAACTGTTCGAGGAGCCGTCCAGGAGGTCACATCGCCGAAAGCGGACGTTTCTTCCTTCGAAGTGCGGTTGGTTCGCGCTGATGGAGAATCGCTGTACACCGAAGCTAATGTCGAGAGTGCTCTCAACAACTCATAGCTAGACGGGATCGTCATCACTCTTCGAGACGTCACCGAACGAAGACTTCTGGAGAATCAACTCCTCCATCAAGCGTTCCACGACCCCTTGACGGGTTTACCCAATCGCGCTCTCTTCGCGGATCGCGTCGAGTGGGTACTCAGCAGGCGTAGGAACGAGCAATGCTCTCTCCTCTTCATCGATCTGGATAACTTCAAGGAAGTGAACGATGACTTCGGGCACGAAGGCGGCGACGCCCTGCTTACGGCCGTAGCGCAACGGCTACATCAGACCTTGCGAGCCGAAGACACCGCTGCCCGTCTTGGCGGGGACGAGTTCGCGATCCTGCTTGACGGCATCTGGAAGCTCGACGAGGCCCTCGCGGTGGGAGAGCGTGCCTTGCAAGCGGTTCAGGCCCCCTTCTTTGTAGGGGCCAAAGAGATCTCAGTGGGGGCCAGCATCGGCATCGCGATCGCCTCCGGCTCGACCACCCTCGGAGATCTCTTGCGAGAGGCTGACGTCGCCATGTACATGGCCAAACGAGCGGGCAAGAGCCGGTGTCATGTGTTCCATCACGACACCGCTGCGACGACGGAGCAACCTGCCCTTCTAGTACCCTGAACCCGGCACGCTTCGCGTGGCACGGCGAACATAACGGTGGCGCGAGCCGCAGTAGCAAAAAAGATACGCGTGTCAGGGGTACGAGAAGGCATGTGCGTTTCTAGTGTTCTTCACCGCCCCCAAGGCGACTGCTGCACCCCTGGCGGGGGCCGCCTTCTCAACCGGGTCCAGTTAGCCGGTCCAGCGAGCGTTTCGGTTAGGGAGTTTCGGTTACGGCGGTTCGGCTGGCGCTTCGTCGAGGTCGGCCCCCATCGCGTGGTAGCCCCCGTCGACGTGAACGATCTCGCCCGTGATCCCCTCGGACCACTCCGAGAGAAGGAAAGCCACAGTCTTGGCCACCGGCGCCGGGTTGCTGGTATCCCAGCCGAGCGGCGCCCGCTTGGCCCAACCCTCTTCGAGGCGGTCGAATCCGGGGATGCCCTTGGCCGCCATCGTGCGCACCGGCCCCGCCGACACGCAGTTCACTCGGATCTGGTGGCGCCCGAGGTCGCGCGCGAGATAACGCGTGACTGCCTCCAGAGCAGCCTTGGAGACGCCCATCCAGTCGTAGACGGGCCAGGCCACGGAAGCATCGAAGTCCAGGCTGACGATGGAGCCGCCGTTCTCCTTCATCACCGGCAAAAGCCCTTGCGCGAGTGCCTTCAGCGAGTACGCGCTTGTCTGCAGCGCGACCTGAACGCTGGACCATGGGGTATCGAGAAAGTGCCCGCCGAGGGCATCCGGAGGTGCAAACGCGATCGCATGAAGCACCCCATCAACCGAACCCCAGCGTCGTTCGATCTCTTGGGCAACGCTCTCGATCTGGTCCGGTTCGTTGACGTCCATCTCTAGTACGTCCGGCGGGCGGGGTAGCTTCTTCGCGACGCGGTCGGTCAAGGACTTGGCCCGGCCGAAGCCGGTCAAGATGATCTCCGCGCCCTGCTCTTGCACCGTTCGGGCGACTTCGAAAGCGATGCTCTCGCGGGTAAGAACCCCGGTAACGAGCAGGCGGCGCTGTTCCATAAGCACGCCGGAAGTCTAGGGTCGATCGTCCCGGGAGTCACGCACCCCATTGACCGGTTGGTCCAGTCGTGAACCTTCCAGAGCGGAACCGCACGAACAGATGCGTTCCTCTGGCGTGGTGTCGACGGCCATCAGAAGGATCTCGCGAAGGCGCGCGTTACCCGCCTCGAAGGTGCTGAGGAACCGACGGACAGTCACCGCGGCGACTTCTCCTTCTACGCCGGCGTCGTAATCAGTGATCAAAGAGATATTCGCGTAGCAGATCTCGAGCTCTCGGGCGAGATAGGCCTCTGGATATTGAGTCACGCTTATCGTTTGCCACCCTTGAGCGCGAGAGTGGCAACGGCCGCATGGAAACTCAAGACCCGAAAGGGCTGATGTGGATCGCTACGAAGTGAAGCTCTTAGGTACGACTACCGCGCGGCGCGCTCGCGGTGCTGGGTGCGTCTCGCGGGCTTGTCTCCAGATTGCAGGGTGCGCGACATCTCGGCGTATCTGAAGAAGCTGCGCCCCTTGGAGAGCACCATGGCCGCCACCAGGATCCCCCCCATTATCAAAATCAGAAGAAAGGCCATGCCTTCGACTCCTAATCCACCCGCTGCAGCCATCACGGGAACGCATGTCCCGGATCCAGGCGGACAGGGTCGCGCCCAGTCCGCATCCGAGGCACACACCCCTAGATGGCTGACTACTCAACCACAGCGGCAACCATACGCTTTTGGTACCGCTTATGCACTAAGGGGCCGTTTGTCGGGTCATGCCACCCCGTTCCCCGCTTCTCTTGCTGATTGGTTTTCGCCGGTTCCCCGCCCGAAGCCCGCATGGCACGGTCGAGGAAAGTGACCGCTTGGAGGGTCCCAAGGACGCCCTCCGAGCTTGTCTTGACGGCCTGACGGCGTTTGTCCTTAGCCGGCGAGCAACTCCGCTATCTGGACGGTGTTGAGCGCGGCCCCCTTGCGGAGGTTGTCGGCGACGCAGAACATCTCGAGGCCCCGGGGATCGGATTGGTCCTGACGGAGCCTGCCGACCAGACAAGCATCCCCGCCGGCAGCCTGCAGCGGAGTCGGGAACCGATCCGTGGTCGGCTCATCGACGACCTCGACGCCGGGGGTCGAGCGCAGGATAAGGCGAGCTTCCTCTGGTGTGATCGGTTTCTCGAACTCGGCGTGCACCGCAACACCATGCCCGATCACTACAGGAACCCGGACGCAGGTCGCGCTGACGCGGAGACCATCCAGTCCGAGGATCTTTGTCGTCTCATACCGCAGTTTCAGCTCCTCGGAGGTGTAGCCGTCCTCGCCCGGAGAACCACACCAAGGCACGACATTCATTGCGATGGGGGCCGCAAACAGGGGGCCGGGATCCAGCACCTCGCGGGCCAGACCGGTTCCGAAATCGTCGGGTTCCTTTACCACCCGTTCGAGCTGATCCCACAGCTCGTCGACGCCGCCGCGCCCGGCCCCCGAAACCGCTTGATAAGAAGCGAGGATCAATCGTTCGAGGTGCGCGCGCTCGTGCAGGGCGTGCACCGCGACGATCATGGCCAGCGTCGTGCAGTTTGGGCTGGCGATGATCCCCTTGGGATGCCTAGTGGCTGCCGCTCCGTTCGCTTCCGGCACCACGAGCGGAACTTCCGGGTCCATCCGGAAGGCAGCAGAGTTATCGACGACTATCGCGCCCGCCGCCGCGGCCACGGGAGCCCATTCGAGCGACACCGCGTCCGGTACGTCGAACAGCGCGAGTTCAGCGC
Source organism: Actinomycetota bacterium (assembly GCA_036265345.1). GTDB lineage: Bacteria > Actinomycetota > CADDZG01 > CADDZG01 > WHSQ01 > DATAPE01. The sequence continues at coordinate 15,403 of DATAPE010000268.1, read as the reverse complement.
CATCGAACACGGAGCGCTCGAGGGCGGCTACCTCGAGCTCCCGGCCCCCGAAAGTCAGGTGTTGACCGGCCGAGCGGGAGGAGGCTACAGGGAGCAACTCATCCACCGGGAAGTTGCGCTCCTCAAGGATCTGCAACATCACTCTGCCCACCGCCCCCGTGGCGCCCACCACTACTACTTTCATGTGCCGCCATCCCGAGCTGCCGGTACGTGGCCGCGTATCGCTCGCAGTTGATCGGTCGCCGTAGCGGGGTGGATCTCCCGGCGCACCGCTTCCTCTGACATCTGGAAGCGCGAGTGGATCGCCCTGACGGCTCGGTCTACCTCGGGAGCGCGCACAATGCAGGAGATACGGATAGAAGAGGTGGAGATGATCTCGATGTTGATGTTCGCCTCCGCCAGCGCTTCGAACATCTCAACGGCAACACCAGGATGTGACTTCATCCCCGCACCTATCAGGGAGACCTTGGCGATATCCATGTCAGTCTCGTAGCCGACAGCGTGGATCTCGGTTGTGACCTTTTGCAGGAGCGGTTGAGCTCGAGCCAGATCCTCCTTGGGCAAGGTAAAGAAGATGTCCGTGTGGCCGTCGGCGGAAGCGTTCTGCACGATCATGTCGATATTGACGCCTTCGTTCGCGAGGGGGCGGAGAACCTGAGCCGCTATGCCCGGCCTGTCAGGAACACCGAGCACGCTGACTTTGGCTTCAGATGTGTCGTGAGCGATCCCAGAGATGATCGCTTGCTCCATCCGCTCGTCCTCCTCTCTGATCCACGTTCCTTCGTTCTCGGAGAAGGCCGAGCGCACGTGGATCAGAACGTCGTGGTTCCGAGCGTATTCGACCGCTCGAAGCATCAGTACCCTGGCGCCAGCGGCGGACATCTCCAGCATCTCCTCGTAAGAGACCATATGAAGTTTGCGCGCGTCGGCCACCATGCGAGGGTCGGCCGTGAACACTCCTTCGACGTCGGTATAGATCTCACAAGCATCGGCGTGAAGAGCGGCAGCAAGGGCAACGGCGGTGGTGTCGGACCCCCCGCGACCGAGCGTCGTCACGTCAAGGTCAGTAGAGACTCCCTGGAACCCGGCAACGATGGCGACCTTGTCTTGCTCGAGAGCTTCTAGAACGCGCCGCGCCCTAACGTCGACGATGCGGGCTTTACCGTGGCTGGTGTCCGTGACTATCCCCGCCTGAGAGCCGGTGAAGGAGATCGAGTCACGGCCCATATCCGAGATCGCCATCGAGAGAAGCGCCATCGAGATGCGTTCGCCCGCGGATAGCAGCATGTCGAGCTCCCGGGCTTGAGGAAGAGGCGAGATCTGCGCTGCCAGGTCCAGCAGGCCGTCAGTCGAGTCGCCCATCGCCGACACGACGACGCAGACGCGCTGGCCGCGCGCTGCAGCCCGGACCACGCGCTCGGCAACCCCTTTGATCCGGGCGGCATCGGCTACCGAAGAGCCTCCATACTTCTGGACGATCACAACCACGGACTAAGTAAAACCCCTCGTGCACGGTTTGACCCGCGCAGGACCTGACGCCGCCATCTTCACGTCACCGGCCCGGGCGGACCGACTTGCCTCCTTGAGACGCTTACCCGGTCGGTGAGGGCGAGGGCGAGGGGGAAGGGACCGGTGTCGGCGCCGGCAGGATCGTCTTCCAGTGGCGATGAACCTTTACCTTTCCCGACAGCAGCTTTCCAGATGCGGAGTAACCGCTCGCGGTTTGAATCTGGAACGTATCCCGGCGGTTGCCGTATTTGGCGTCAAAGACGTCGATCTGGTAGGTCGTACTCACGTCACGGATCGACGCATCCCCCGTGACGGTTACGTGCCTTCCGGCTCTGGAAATGCCCGTGACATCCAGACACTTCAGCTCCAAGTCGACGACCGGTGTCGCGTCGACAACATCGCAGCTCCCCTTGAAGTGGTGACCCACTCTCCTAAAGTTGAAATCGAATGAGATCTTGGCCAGCCCCGCAGCGTTCGCGATGACACCTCCGCCAAATGCATGCACGACCAGCACATGACGAACCCAGGTAACGGCCGCGGTTCCGCACGGTTCGCCTAGATCAGCGGTCGAATTCCCGTTCGCATCCGCACACGCGGTCACCGTGTCCTCGCCGGGAAGATCCGGACCCGCGTAAGTGAACGAGCAGACGCCCGACCCGTCCGTCGCGCAGGATCCTGTCGCGGTGACTGAACCGGCGACCGAGAAGAGCAGCGTGACGCCTGACACCGGTTGATCCCCAGCAGTGGCAGTCGCCGAAACCGTGTGGTCTTTGCGAACCCTCACCATGGCAGAAACCGGAGACAGGGCGAGGTTATCGACGAGAGCCGCAATGGTGGAAGGACTTGGCTGAGCGGTGGGGCTGGCACTTGGCGACGCCGAAGGAGCAGCGATCGCGGAGGGGGTCGGTGACTGCTGATGGGTGTGCGGACGGGCGGGCCCGTGCGACGGCTTCTTGCTGCTGTGCCCTGCCGGCTGGCGAGAGGACGAGCCGGTTGCACCCTGCGGAGCGCTTTGTGCATGGTTCGCAGGTCTCGACGCGACCCGGAGCGGGGCGGGGTGGTGAGCGATGGGCGGGGCAAACGTCGATGCCCCGGCAAGGATCACCGCGCCGGTCGCGCCCGCCGCAGGAGCCAACGCACCGGCTCCCGCGCGCTTGAGCATTACGGCCATCCGTGAAGCGATCCCGCGGGGCCCCGCCAGCAGCACGAGAATCCCAGCCGCGGCCGGGACCGGGGCGGGCAAGGTGTTGATGAAGGCTTCTACAACGGTGGGATCGAACTGTCTCCCCGCTTCGGCTCGGAGCACCTCGATGGCACGCTCGCGGTCTGCGCCTGCCCGGTAGGGACGGGTCGAAGTGATGGCGTCGAACGTGTCCGCCACTGCGATGATCCGGGAGAAAAGTGGGATCTCCGTGGCCGCCAGTCCGTCGGGGTAGCCGGAGCCGTCCCACTTCTCGTGGTGGTGGCGCACCCCCGAAACCACGTCCGCGTTGCCGGCGCTGGACACCATCCAGGCGCCAACGACCACGTGATCTTCGAGCACGGCCTTCTCGTCGCTGGTTAGGGCGTCAGGCTTGCGAAGGATCCGGTCGGGGACTCTGATCTTGCCGACATCATGAAGCGCCGCGGCCTTACGAAGATCTTCGATGTCCCCCGTCGATAGGCCAAGAGCCATCGCCGTCCGATAGACGTGACGCTCCACCCGGCGCGAGTGGCCGTGGGTGTAAGGGTCTTTGGATTCCAGTGCACCGGTCAACTCGCGCAGGATGTGCAGCTGTTGCTCGCGAGAGATGGTCTGCTGCATCCGAGGATGACCGGAGCGGTCGAGCCCCAAGAGGTGCGTGCCCTTGGCCAGCCGATCCTCGGCTCGTTTGCGGCGCCACCATCCCCAGATCATGAGGTCGCCGAAAGAGATCTCTGAAGACTCGGGCCTTCTCAACCACAACGCCGAGCCCCCCGCCACTGCGAGCATGCCGAAAACAACGGCTATCGCGGTGGTTACGAACAGAGGTGGATTCGGGTCCGCGACCGCAACCATGGCCACGACGATGACGATCGGGATCAGGATGACGGCAAGGGTCGTGATGATGGCGTAAGGGAGGTACCTCTTCATATCAAGGTGCCCGTGCTGGTCTGCCATGCGTCCCTCCAGGCGGCTTTGTTCGCCGATTGACGCTGGTCTCGAAGCGTCGCGTTCGGTGCGAACACAAAGTCTATGGGTCTCCTGGAGCGCCGTTATCCATCATCCGCACTACGTTGCTCTAGCCCGAGATCTGGCGGCGTCCCTCTAGAGCCCGTCCGAGCGTGACCTCGTCCGCATATTCGAGGTCTCCCCCAACGGGCAGCCCGCTGGCCAGTCTCGTTACCTTCACACCCAGGGGGCCGATGAGCCGGGCCAAGTACATCGCGGTCGCTTCGCCCTCTATGTTGGGGTTTGTCGCAACTATGACCTCTTGTACCGGTTCAGCATCGCCGTCCGGCCGCTTGAGCCGGTCCAGAAGCTCTCCCACCCGGAGATCCTCCGGTCCGATGCCCTCGATGGGGGAGATGGCCCCCTGTAGAACGTGGTACCGGCCCGAGTACTCGCGGGTCCTCTCGATGGCAACGATGTCGGGAGGCTCCTGCACCACACAGACGATCGTGGGATCCCTGCGGGGGTCACGGCAGTAATCGCATAGCTCGGAGTCCGAGACGTTGAAGCAGACGGCACACAATCTGACTTTGTCGCGCGCCTGCACGATCGCATCCGCGAGTCTCTTGGCGTCCGCCCCCGGGATCTTCAGAAGGTGAAAGGCAACCCGCTGTGCGCTCTTCGGTCCGATGCCAGGGAGCCGGGATAGCTCGTCGATCAAGGATTGGATGGGTCCTGCGTACAACTTCAGCGAGCTCCCTGCGCGGCCGGCGGCGCCATCGATGTTCCTCTCACGTCTGGAGCCTCATCGGAGGGGCGGGACCCGTTACATCCCGGGAAGGCCAAGTCCCCCCATACCGCCTGCGATCGGCCCGAGTGCCTCCTCTTGGGCTTCCCTTGCTTTGTTGAGCGCATCGTTCACGGCGGCGGTCACCGTGTCCCCCAGCATCTCGATGTCATCGGCGTCCGGGGCGCCGTCGAATGTTTGGGGATCGATCGTGACGCTCACGACGTGCAGGTCACCCGACACCACGACCCTTACGGCGCCGCCCCCCGCCGATCCTTCGATCTCGACCTCCGCAAGCTCCGCCTGCTTCTTCTGCATCTCGGCGGCCATCTGTTGCGCCTGCTTCATCATCTTCTGCATATCTTTCAAGAGCTCTTCTCCTCGACTACCTGTGCGCCAAGACCTTTCTTGACCAGCTCGATCGGATCTTCCTCGACGTCGGCGAGGGGTTCGCCCACCAGGTCATCCGTTCCCGCCGGGGTGGAGCTACCGGGAGAAGCGATCCCAGGAGTTGAACCGGACGAGGACCGGGAACTCGGGGGCGCGGCTCCCTCCTCAGGCTGGGCCTGAACTTCACCGCGCGCGCTGAAGTCCACCTCGGGCTTGATCCCCAGTGCGGCGTGAAGTGCATCGCGGAACACCTGGCGATTCTCCTCGGCTGCCATCTCCTTGGCATGGAACCGAGACTGAACCTCGACAACGAGCCGGCCCTCGTTTAGCTCCAGCGGCCTCGATGGGTTGAGGTAAGCGCCCACCCGCTTGCTGCGGCGGTTGACCTCGACCATGGTGGCGTCCCAGGCGCCCCTGACGTGACCCAGCCCGACAGAGCCGGAGTCTTCCTCGCCGGACGACGGCTCCGTGGGTGCCTCGACCGTCGCAGGCGCGGCTCCGGTGGTTGCGCCTTGACGGGTCGCGTCCACCACCGCCCGCGGCGTGGGAGCCGCCTTGACGGAGGCGGCGGTCCGTTGCGTTGCGGCCGGGGTCAACGGGGGCCGGTCCACCGCACCTTCGATGCCTATCCGTCTCTCCAGCCGCTCGATGCGGCCGAGCAAGCCGGTGGTTCCGGGATCGGTCTCGGGCGCTGCGGCGCGCACGAGAGCAACCTCGAGCAGAAGCCGGTGATCGGGGGTGTTTCGCATCTCGGCGAGCGAGTCACTGATCAGCTCGATGGCCCGCAACAGATCGGCGGCCGAGAATCTCTGCGCCTGCAAGGCTAGTTTCGGTTGGTCCTCGACCGACACATCAAGCAGGTCCTCGGCTTCGGGGGCCGTCACCAACAGAAGAAGAGAGCGGGCATGCGTCAGCGCGTTCTTCGCAAGTTGCCGGGGGTCGCTTCCTTGCGCGATCACGGAATGGATCGTTAGGAAGATCGACGCGACGTCACCCGCAGCTACCGCATCGAACAGTTGCAAGAAGATGTCCTCGCGATTGCCGCCGAGCATCCTCTCGGCTTCGAGAAGCCCGATAGGACCGCCGTAACTCGATAGTTGATCGAGGGCAGACAGCCCATCTCTGGCGCTGCCGGCCGCATGCCGGGCGAGGAACGCGACCGCCGCCTGATCTATGTCGATGCCCTCGCTCTTCGCCACCTGCGCGAGATGGGCTTCCAGGATGTCGGTGGGAAGGGGACGGAAGTCGAATCGCTGGGTGCGGGAAACGATCGTCTGCAAGACCTTGTGAGCCTCCGTCGTTGCCAGGATGAAGATGACGTGGGGCGGGGGCTCCTCGAGCGTTTTCAGCAGCGCATTGAACGCGGGCGTGGAGAGCATGTGTACCTCGTCGATCACGTAGACCTTGCGCCGGCCCCCGGCGGTCGCGAGCGATACGCCGGAAAGGATCTCTCGGGTGTCGTCCACCTTGGAATGGGATGCCGCGTCCATCTCGATGACGTCGAGCGAGGAACCGTCCTCGATAGAGACGCAGGACGTGCACACGCCGCAGGGGGTCGGCGTAGGCCCCTTCTCGCAGTTGATCGCCTTAGCCAGGATGCGGGCAGTGCTGGTCTTGCCGGTTCCCCGGGGGCCGGTGAACAGATAGGCGTGGGCAACCCGATCCTCCACGATCGCATTCGTCAGGGTCGCCGAGATGTGCGACTGACCGAGGATCTCTTCGAAATTCTGGGGCCGGTACTTCCGATAAAGAGAGAGATAAACCATCGCCCTCATCCTAGTTGCCACCCCCGTCCCTCTCCCGCCCCAATGCGAGAGCGCGAACACATCGGCCCTGGCGTTCACGCCCGCATGAGGAAGGAGGGGTGACCGTCGAGGCGGAGGATGGGACCCGGTCCGGAGGAGACTTCGAGCAGACCGAACCCCTAATGCCCGAATGAGAAATGAAGGGCTAACTGTCGGGGCGGAGGGTGGGGCCCGGTCCGGAGGAGACTTCGAGCGGAGCGACCAGAGCTCAAGAGATCCTGACCCGAGAAAAGCGACGCGAGGTCGACGAGGACCGGCGACCCACCCCGGAGCCCCGACACCACCCACGAAATATGGAGAGGGCCGCGCACTCCGTCCTGGACCCGTGTATGGCCGGCGCTGACCCGGCAGCTGGCTCCGGCCGGGCGCTCCCGCGGCGCACCTGGTACACCGCTTACGGCTGCTGCCTTCCGGCCCTGACCGGGTTCACGGCTCCGAGTCGCGCGGGACCCGACCATCAACACTGCTCTCCGGGGGCTGCCCGGTCATCCACGAGCCGCAGATGGAGCATCAGCCCGGCGTATCGAGGGTTTCCGGTACAGGGGACCCCGAGCCCCCCGCCTAGCGCGGCCCGCCTCGAGGATAGCCGTGATCCCAGGACCGCTCACCCTCGCGGGACAGGCAGGCTCCCTGCGCAGCCGTCACGAACGAGCGGAGACGAAGGGATTTGAACCCTTGGACCCCTTGCGGGGTCACACGCTCTCCAGGCGTGCCGGTTAGTCCACTCCCGCACGTCTCCGCCGGCAATCCTAGGTGAGCGTGCCACCCGCGCGCCGGGGACGTGGAAATCGTGTGCGGTGGGGGTGGGATTTGAACCCACGGAGGGCGTGAACCCTCACTCGCTTTCGAGGCGAGCCCGTTCGGCCGCTTCGGTACCCCACCAGGGGCGCCATCATAAGGTCGGCCCGGATCGCCTCACCTCGAAGAAACGCCGCAACACCGCGGCGCATTCGTCCGTAAGCACGTCGGCTGTGACCTCGAGCTCATGGTTCAGCCGCGGATCCTGAACGATGTTGTAGAGCGTCAGCGCGGCCCCCGCCTTCGGGTCCTGGGGGCCGTACACGAGCCTTGCCACCCTGGCAAGAACCAGTGCCCCCGCACACATAGCGCACGGTTCCAACGTGACGTACATAGTGGTGCCGTCGAGGCGCCACGTACCCCGCTTTTCTGCCCCCGCGCGGAGCGCCAGGATCTCTGCGTGTGCGGTGGGATCTTGTCGCAACTGACGTTCGTTTCCGGCGGCCGCCACCACGGCACTGTCCTTGACAAGCACCGCGCCGATCGGGACGTCGTCATGAGCCGCGGCGGCGATGGCCTCGTCCAGTGCCAGTCGCATGAACGTCGCGTCGTTCACCACGGCCGCGAGGTTCTGCTTTCTACTGATCTCAACGTGTACCTCCATGCTTGTCCTGCGCTGCAGTCGAGCCACCGCCGGCACGTCAGAGGTTCCCGATGCCGTCGAAAAAGGTTGAACTCTTCCAGCGAGATCGAGCGCTAAGTGTCACACCCCCTCTTCATAATCATCGTCGTCATGGATCTGTCGCATGTTGAACAAGCCGTCGAGCTCCTAGAGAAAGCGAACGCCGACCTCCAGCCCGAGGTGTTGCCCGCCGCTGCCGCAGATAGGTTGCTCGCCGCCTATGCGCGCGCCGAGAAGTTGGCCGGGTACGGGGTCGCGGCACTCGCTGCGAAACGCGCTGATGCCGGCGACCTCGCCCGCATCACCGGCACCTCGCTCGGCAAGGCCAAGGCCGTGGTGGCTACCGGCAGGGCGCTGCCGGGTTCGGGGGAACTCAACTCGGCGCTCAAGCAGGGCGACATCTCTCTCGATCAAGCCGGTGAGATCGCGGCCGCGGAACAGTCCTCGCCGGGGGCTACAACCGAGCTCTTGGAGGTCGCCCAGAAGGAGTCCTTCCATGTCCTAAAGGACAAAGCGCGCAAGGCCAAGCTCGACGCCGAACAGCACCATGACCTGTTCACCCGCCAGCGCGCCGCCCGCTTCGCCCGCAGCTACGCCGACGAGCTCGGCATGGTCCACATCCATCTCGCCCTTCAGCCCCACGTAGCGGTTCCGATCACGGCGCGAGCAGAAGCCGAGGCGGCGCGGGTGGCGAAACGAGCCCGAGGATCTGAACCCCGCGAGAGCGAGTCTTTCGAACAGCATCTTGCCGACGCCTATGCACTGCTGCTGTCCGGCACCGGCAAGGGGCCCAGCCGGCGTCCCGAGCTGGTGGTGCTGGTGAGCCATGAGGTGGCACCGCGCGGGTGGAAGGACGTCCGAGAAGGAGAGCTCTGCAAGATCCCCGGGGTGGGCCCTGTAGCTCCCTCGGTCGCACGGCAGATCGCCACGGATGCCTTTCTCTCGGGCGTCTTCTATGACGGCACGGACCTGCGCCACTTCGTTCGCTGGACGAGGAACATCCCCGTCGAGGTCCTGATCGCCCTCGAGTTGGGAGAGCCCCCCGCTTTCGATGGCGTTTCGTGTGCCGACTGCGGCAACCACTTCCGCACCGAGTTCGACCACGTGCGGCCTCGCTGCAGACGCGGCCCTACGTCCAAACGCAACCTCGAGCCTCGCTGCTGGCGTTGTCATCAGGCCAAGACGAAACGGGACTTGCGAGCCGGCAGATTGAAGCCGCCCGAACCCTGAGCTAAGGCCCGCGAACAGCAACCCCGATGCCTGTGATCAGAAAAGTACGCCCGGAGGGATTCGAACCCCCGACCTTCCGGTCCGTAGCCGGACGCTCTAATCCACTGAGCTACGGGCGCAATCGAGCAAGAGTAACGGCTGCCTATCGGGGGCCGGGGCGGAGGCGCAGGGATTTGAACCCTGGAAGGGGCTTTACACCCCTTAACGCATTAGCAGTGCGCTCCCTTCGGCCGCTCGGGCACGCCTCCGCGGCGCATTCTAGAGGTAGGTACCCGGTCGCACCTCGGAGGACCCTCTCCACTGGGTAGGCCCGCGCCGCAATCTAGAGGTAGGTACCCGGTCGCACCTCGGGGGACCCCTCTCCGCTGGGCAGGCCCCGGCGGCGCAACTCCTCGAGCCGGGCAAGGTTCTCCTGCTGCTGCGCGAAGAGCATCGCTTGGATCCCATGGAACAGGCCCTCGAGCCAGCCCACCAGTTGCGCATGCGCGACCCGAAGCTCCGATTGTGAGGGGATGCCGTCGTCGAACGGCGTACTCAGGCGATTGAGCTCGTCGCGCAGCTCGGGCGACAGCACTTCGCCGAGCTCCTTCACCGACGTCTCGTAGATATCCCGCAGCCGGTCACGGCTCGCGTCGTCTAGGGGCGACTGACGGACCTCCTCCAGGAGGTTGCGGACCATGGCGCCGATGCGCATCACCTTTGCGGGATGTTCGAGCGCCTCGGGGTTGGTCTCGGCGGGTTCTTCTCCCTTAACTACTGTCACTTCGCTGGATGGTCCATCGGTAGACATGGCGTTCACCATAAAGTGCACGGTTCCCTCCCCGGTCCCAGGTTGGGGTCCCATCGCGCCCACACCCCACTAAGCTCGAACTGATGAGTGTCTCCACCACATTCTCCGCGGCCACCCAGGCGTGGTTCGACTCGACCTTCCAGGGCCCCACGCCGGTCCAGCGCGAGGCCTGGGGCAAGGTCGCGGACGGTCGGAACGTGCTGGTGATCGGGCCGACGGGGTCGGGCAAGACGCTGGCAGGTTTCCTGTGGGCCATCGACAGGCTGGCGACCGCGGCCCCCGTTCCAGCCAAGGAACGGATGCGGGTGCTCTATGTCTCCCCACTGAAAGCCCTTGCAGTCGACATCGAACGCAACCTCAGGTCGCCGCTATCCGGGATCCGGGCGGCAGCCTCTCGCATCGGGACCGAGCCGCCCGATCTTCGTGTCGCAGTCCGAACGGGAGACACCCCGGCAGACGAACGACGGCGGTTTCCCAGCGCGCCGCCCGACATCCTGATCACCACCCCGGAGTCGCTGTTCTTGTTGCTGACATCGCAGGCTCGGGAGGCGCTGCGTTTCGTAGACACCGTGATCGTCGACGAGATCCATGCCGTCGTGGGCACGAAACGAGGTGCGCACCTGGCTCTCAGCCTCGAGCGTCTCGATCAACTGATAGGCAAGCCGGCACAACGACTCGGGCTCTCGGCAACCGTCAGGCCCCCGAGTGAGGTGGCCGAGTTCCTGGGAGGCAGTCACCCGGTTGAGATCGTGGCTCCCCCCAGCGACAAGTCGATCGACGTCTCACTCGTCGTGCCGATCGAGGACATGTCCGAGCCGGGACAACCGACCGGCGAGATCGCGAGCGGAGCAACCGCCGGCCCCGAAGCCCGCACGAGCATCTGGCCCCACGTCGAAGAGCGACTTCTGGATCAGATCCGCGCCCACCAGAGCACGATCGTGTTCGTCAACTCCCGCCGGTTGGCAGAGCGTTTGTGCGGACGTCTCAACGAGCTCGCTGGCGAAGAGGTGGCTCGTGCTCATCACGGCTCCGTTAGCAAAGAGCAACGGCGGGTGATCGAGGACGACCTGAAGATGGGGCATCTCCCCGCGGTCGTTGCGACCAGCTCGTTGGAGCTGGGGATCGACATGGCAGCAGTGGATCTGGTGATCCAGGTCGAGTCCCCGGATTCAGTGGCTTCCGGGCTGCAACGGATCGGCCGCGCCGGTCACCAGGTCGGTGAAGTGAGCAAGGGCGTCATCTTCCCCAAGTACCGGGGGGACCTCCTGCAGTGCGCGGTGGTGCTCGATCGTATGAACAAGGGCGCCATCGAAGAGCTCACCTACCCCCGCAACCCTCTCGATGTTCTTGCTCAACACATCGTCGCCATGGTCGCGATGGACCCCTTGAACGTGGACGAGCTCGAACGACTGGTCAAACGAGCTGCTCCCTTCTCGAAGTTGCCGCGTTCAGCGCTCGAAGCAACGTTGGACATGTTGTCGGGCCGCTACCCGTCGACGGAGTTCGCACAGTTGCGACCGCGGATCAACTGGGATCGCTTGACGAACGTGCTGACAGCTCGCTCCAACGCGCAGCGTCTCGCGGTCACGTCTGGGGGGACGATCCCCGATCGCGGTTTATTCGGGGTGTTCATCGCAGGCGAACAGCGGGCGCGCGTCGGCGAGCTCGACGAAGAGATGGTCTACGAGAGCCGGCCCGGAGAAGTGTTCGTGCTCGGCGCATCGAGCTGGCTGATCGAGGACATCACTCCGGACCGCGTTCTGGTCTCGCCGGCCCCCGGCCAAGCGGGGAAGATGCCGTTCTGGCACGGAGACGCGCCCGGCAGGGCGGTGGAGCTCGGCAAGGCCATCGGCGGCTTCGTGCGCGAGCTTTCGTCGCTGGACCCCGAACCCCGCTCCGAGAGGCTGCAAGCGATCGGCTTAGACGAGCTGGCTGCTAAGAACCTGCTGGACTATCTGGAAGAACAGAGAGAGGCCACCCGGGTCGTTCCCGACGACAGAACCATCGTCGTGGAGCGATTCAAAGACGAGCTTGGGGACTGGCGACTCTGCGTCCTGACCCCCTTCGGCGCCCGCATCCACGCGCCGTGGGCGCAAGCCATCGAGGCCCGGATCCGCGAGCAAACGGGAGTGGAGGCGCAAAGCATCTACACCGATGACGGCATCGTCATCCGCCTCCCCGAGACCGACGAACCACCGACCGCCGAATTGGTGGTGTTCGAGCCGGAAGACATCGAGGAACTCGTCATCGACAACGTCGGCAACTCCGCGATGTTTGCGAGCCGATTCCGGGAATGCTCGGTACGCGCACTGCTCCTGCCTCGACGGCGGCCCGGCTCGAGGACCCCACTGTGGCAACAGCGCCAGAAGAGCGCCCTTTTGTTACAGGTTGCGCGCAACTACGACTCCTTCCCGATTGTGCTGGAGACGTTTCGGGAGTGCTTGCAGGACGTTTTCGATCTGACCGCTCTCCGTGAGTTGATGACCGGCATCCGCAGCCGCCAACTGCGCATCGTCGAGGTCGAAACGCCTGTCCCCTCTCCCTTCGCAGGGAACCTTCAGTTCGGTTTCGTCAGTGCATTCCTCTATGAAGGCGACTCGCCGCTAGCCGAGAGGCGGGCCCAAGCGCTATCGCTCGACCGCTCTCTTCTTGCCGAGATCCTGGGGCGGGAGGAACTTCGAGAGCTCATCGACGAGGACGCTCTGCTCGCGTTGGAACTCGAGCTTCAACTGCTTACCGACAATCGCAAGATCCGCAGCGCGGATCAGTTGCACGATGCGTTGAGACTGCTCGGCGATCTTTCGAGCGACGAGGTAGCGGCGCGGTGTGTGGATGAAACATCGGTCCCGGCATGGCTCGAGCAGATCGGATCCGATCGCCGCGGAGTGCTCGTGAAAGTGGCAAGCGAGGACCGCTGGATCGCGATAGAAGATGCGGCGCGCTACCGAGACGCTCTCGGGGTGGCCCTTCCGCCGGGAGTCCCTGCCAGCTTCCTCGAGCCTATGGACGATCCGCTGGGGGACCTGCTGTCCCGGTTCATGTCATGTCACGGCCCGGTTACCACGAGCGAGGTCGCATCGCGCTTCGGTCTCGGGATGGCCATCGCGGACAAGGGACTCAAAGACCTCGCGGTGCGCGGCCGTGTCGTCCAGGGAGAGTTCCGTCCGAACGGAACCGAGCAGGAGTGGATCGAGATCGAGGTCCTCCGGCGCCTCCGGCGACGGTCGCTTGCAGCCTTCCGCAAGGATGTAGAGCCCGCACCCCCCGAGGCTCTCGGCAGATTCTTGCCGGCGTGGCACAACATCGGCGGGACCCGCAGCCGGACCGCAGACATAGATGCGCTGCTGGATGCCATCGAAACCTTGCAAGGGGCGCGCATCCCGGCCTCGGTTCTGGAACGACAGGTGTTGCCGGCGCGGCTCCCCGGATACTCCCCAGCATTACTCGATCAGTTATGCGCGGCCGGAGAGGTCGTGTGGGCGGGGAGCGGCGCGTTGGGCGCACGCGACGGTTGGATAGTCCTCGCTCTTGCCGAACGGGCAGAGGAGCTACTGCCCGCGCCGTCCACTGCAGAACTCTCGATCGATGCACAACGCGTGCGCGCTGCCATGGCCGATCGGGGTGCATCGTTCTTCCGTCAGCTCGCCGACGAGGTTGGCTCGGACAACGACACCGAGCTGCTGCTCGCGTTGTGGGAGTTGGTATGGGAAGGTCATGCCACCAACGACACGCTCGCTCCCGTGCGGATCCTTACAGGTGGCGCGCCGCGCACCGGTCGCCGCCATGGACACAGGCACCGGCGCGCTCCCCACCTGCCAACGCGCACCGGTCCGCCATCCGCTACCGGCCGCTGGAGCCTTCTTCCATCCGTGGAGATGAACGCGACCCGCAGACTGCACGCGGTTGCCAACCAGCTATTGATGAGGCATGGGATCGTGACGCGCGGCTCGGTCACCGCCGAAGCGGTGGCCGGCGGCTTCGCCGCCGTCTATACGGTCCTCAAAGCGATGGAAGAGTCCGGCCATTGCCGGCGCGGTTACTTCCTCGAAGGGTTGGGCGGCGCGCAGTTCGCGGTTCCCGGCGCCGTCGACAGGATGCGCACGCTGGCGACCCCAGCGCTCGGCGACACCCATCACGCCCTTCTCCTTGCCAGTACCGACCCTGCGAATCCTTACGGCGCCGCCCTCTCGTGGCCCGAAGGCAAGCCGGATGCAGGGGGGCCGGGCCGTAAGGCGGGCGCGTCGGTCGTGCTGGTGGATGGAAAGCTCATTCTGTTCATCGAACGCGGCGGGCGCAGCATGCTGGTGTTCTCCGACGATCCCGAGGAGCTCGCGATAGCGGTGGAGACACTCGCGATCGCGGTGAAAGACGGGATGAGCGAACGCCTCACGTTGGAAAGAGTGGATGGACGATCGGTGTTCGAGACACCGGCGGCACCCCTACTCGTCCGGGCAGGTTTCACCGAATCAACTCGGGGGCTTCGCTTCGGTGCCTGAAGGCGACACCGTTTTTCTCACTGCCGGGCGCCTTGACGCCGCCCTCCGCGGGGAAACCATCCTCGCATCGGACTTTCGCGTGCCGAGGTACGCCACGGTCGATCTTTCCGGCCGGGTCATCCAGGCGGTCAGACCGGCGGGAAAGCATCTGTTCTTCGACATGGGGGACATCAGCCTGCACACGCACTTCAAGATGCAAGGCTCCTGGCACCTCTACCGAACGGGGGAGCGGTGGCGCAAGGCCGGCCATCACGCGCGCGTGGTCCTTCGGACGGAGCCATGGAACGCGGTCGGGTTCGATCTTCCGGTGATCGAGCTCGTCACCGACCCTCACGCCGTCGTGGCCCACCTGGGGCCGGACCTCTTGAGCGAAGACTTCGATCCAAAGGAAGCAATAGCGCGCCTCAGCCGCGACCCTGACCGGAGCATCGGCGAGGCCCTCATCGACCAGACGATCATCGCCGGCCTCGGCAACGTCTACAAGTCGGAGGTGGCCTTCCTAGCCGGTGTCGACCCGCGCACGCCCGTGGGACGAGTTCGGGACGTCGGCGCGGTGGTGAGGCTCGCGCATCGGGTGATCAACGCCAATCGCTCTACCGGGTCGCAGATCACTACGGGAGATATCAGACCCGGACGCCGGCGCTGGGTTTACGAGCGAGCGGGTGCGCCGTGCCTCCGGTGCGGGACCCGCATCGAGATGGATCGCGATGGCACCGACAGGGTCACCTACTGGTGCCCCGTGTGCCAAAAGGAGGCCTAGACCTCGATTATCTCGACGCGTTCCAGCACGACGTCCTTCTTCGGACGATCCTGGGCGCCGGTATCCACCGCGCCGATCGCCTCCA
>DATAPE010000267.1:0-10917 GCA_036265345.1 Actinomycetota bacterium | reverse complement strand
GATAGCGCACGTCCGGGGGGGCCGAGAGGGTTTTCGGTAGCGCCTCTCGGGGGCCGGCCGAGGGCCGCTCGGGATGGGAGGGCTCGTGGGGGGCTTCTCAGCCGCTCCCTCTAACGCCCATAATGTACGCTATGTAAACCTGAGCCACCAGAAACGAGTCGGGAGGTCACGCGCCGGTCCCCTGCCGGTTCTTCACTAACGTCCGTCAGACGAGCTGGTTGATGCACTCGTAGACCACGAGATGGATCTTGCTGGTAGCCAGCTCGATCATCCCTTCGGCGACGAAGAACGAGCGGTTCATCCAGCGGTAAGCCTCGGCTTCGGCCTCCAGTCCGATCCGGGCGAGGATCTGGCGCCGGACACCTTCCTCCCCCACCGGTGGCACTGCGTGGCCCCGGATCGTGAGCAGCACCACGGCGCCGTCGTCGCTATGGATCGAGCCATTCAGGTTCGGCATGAAGACCGCGTCGCTCCGGCGGTGTGGAAGGTTGGACCAGCGGACCGTGCCTCGCAGCCGGTCTCCCGATGCCCGCCCGTCACCTTCCCCGTAGCCGGTCCCCTCCTCCGTCCCATACGGGCGCACGAGATCGAAACCCTCGTCCAGGAAATCGTCGTCCTCCCGGTAAACCAGGTCGAGGTCGCACATGTGATCAAGTCTCACGAAAGCCTCCTACATGCATGCGGTGGGCGAGTCGCCCTGCGCTCGAGCGGCGCGGACGCTGAAGGAAAGAAGAGTCGCGTTCCTTGCCATTTCCAGCGTATGGCACAGCGGGGGCTTGCGGCAAGGCCGGGGTCGTGCTGCACAATCTTCGGCAGAAACCAGAACCGACAAGGATGAGGATGGTCCATGGACGAGCGTGCGGTGGTGATCGCCGGAGGCGGTCCTACGGGCTTGATGCTGGCCGGCGAGCTGGCGCTGGCGGGTGTCGACGTCGCCATTGTCGAGCGGCGCGCCAGCTCCGATCTCATCGGATCGCGCTCCGGCGGTCTGCACTCACGCACCATCGAGGTTCTCGATCAGCGCGGGATAGCCGATCGGTTCCTGTCGCAGGGGCAGGTGGCGCAGGTTCAGGGTTTCGCCTTCATCCGCTTGGACATCAGCGACTTTCCCACACGGCACAACCACGGACTCGGGTTGTGGCAGAACCGCTTCGAGAAGATCCTGGCTGGGTGGGTCGGCGAGCTGGGGGTGCCGATCTATCGGGAACGTGAAGTGACGGGCTTCGCGCAGGACGAAACGGGCGTTGACGTTCATCTGTCCGACGGACAGTCACTGCGGGCGGAATATCTCGCCGGGTGTGACGGCGGCCGCAGTGTGGTCCGAAAAGCAGCAGGCATCGAGTTCCCCGGCTGGGATCCCACCATCAGCCACCTGCTCGCCGAGGTCGAGGTGGAAGAGGAGCCGGGATTGGGGATACGCCAGGACAACCTGGGCACCCATTCGTTCGGACGGCTGGAGTACGAGATCCGCGACGGCGAGGTCGTCTACGCGGATGAGGGGCCGTTAGGGGTCATGGTGACCGAAGCGCATCCCGGGGCCGCTGGGGAACCGACCCTGCGGGATCTCAGCGAAGCGCTGATCACCGTCTACGGAACCGACTATGGGGTCCACAGCCCCTCGTGGATCACCCGGTTCACCGACATGACGCGGCAGGCATCGGCCTACCGCGCCGGGCGGGTGCTGGTGGCCGGCGATGCCGCGCACGTGCATTACCCGGCGGGCGGACAAGGCCTCAACACCGGCGTGCAAGATGCGGTGAACCTGGGATGGAAGCTGGCCCAGGTGGTCAAGGGGGCATCGCCAGACGGCCTTCTCGACACCTATCACTCCGAGCGTCACCCTGTCGCCGCCCGCGTCCTGCAAAACACGATGGCCCAGACCGCGCTCATGCGCCCTGCCGACGCGCGCCTCGAGGCGCTGCGCGAGACCATGTCCGAGCTGCTGAGCATGGACGAGCCTCGCAAGCGGTACGCCGGGATGCTGTCCGGCCTGGACATCCATTACGACCTGGGCGAGGGACACCCGCTGCTCGGGCGCCGCATGCCCGACCTCGACCTGGTCACCCCCGGTGGAACCGTGCGGGTATTCACCCTCCTCCACGATGCCCACCCCGTTCTTCTGAACCTGCGCAAGCCATTGGGTTCCGACATCTCCCCGTGGGCAGACCGAATGGTGGCGATCGACGCCAGCTATGACGGCGATTGGGAGCTTCCGGTCTTAGGCCAAGTGGAAGCCCCCGCTGCTGTGCTGATCAGACCTGATGGATACGTCGCCTGGGTAGGAGACGGCACCGATACCGGATTGCGCGAGGCACTGACTACTTGGTTCGGATCACCTTGACGTTACGCGACGCTCGCCTAGTAGTGGCTCTGCCGCGTTTTCCCCGGGGGCCCTTGGCTGGGATCGAGATAGAGAGTTGACCCGCCGTAGTTGTAGGAGCCCTTCTTGCCGTAGTTGTACTCCCCCTTGGACCCATACGACGATCCGGTGGTGGTGCCGCCCATGTCCATAGACATCGCCGTCGTGCCGGTCCGGGGCCGTCCGTCTGTTCTCAGACCCATCTGCAGGAGCGACGGGATCATCATCTCGTGGTGCTCGGTCTCTTCCTTGCGCCACTTCGCAACCGCGGCTCGCTCCTGAGCGGTTTCAGTGCCGTCGGGCCTGCGCACCAGGAAGATCCCCGTCATCCCCATGTCGGAGTGGTTCTGCACGTGGCAGTGGTACATCCAGGCCCCCGGCCCGACGCCTTCGCCGGCCACCACCTGGAAGCCGAACGACTCGGCGGGACCGATCGTGCGGGTGTCGATCACTTGAGAAGGATCGTCCAGGCTGGTTGGAAGCCCGGTCCGGTTATTGACCCACCGGTGCCCGTGAAGGTGGAAAGTATGGAAATTGTCGCCGTGGTCGATGATCTCGAACTCGACGCGCTGGCCCTGGTTCGCCACGAACATCGGCGTCTGCGGCGCTTGCTTGAAGTCGATCGTCATGCCCGGGCCCATGAACACAACGAAGGTCGGGACGTCTGGCAATGGATCTCCTTGCCGACGCACGATGAGTGCGCCGAAGAGACCTCTGTCGATACCGCCTGTCCCGTGCGGACTTCCCATGCAGTGATCGTGGTAGTGCCAGTACCCCGCATTGCCGGGAGAGATCGTTCCGTCTGGGCGCGTGAACGGAGCGTGGGCATTGAAGACGTAGGTCTTGGAGTTCCCCGGCTGGATGCAGCCGTTGTTCAACGGCGTGCCATCGCTCGCCACCGTGTAGTCGACGCCGTGCGCGTGCATGCTGACGGCCGCGTGCGTGTCGTTCCGCAGCGTGACCGCCAAGCACTGACCTTCGTACATCGTCAAGGTCGGGCCCGGGATGGTCGGAGTCGACGGTGTCCGGCCATAGCCGACGCGTCCATCGCTCATGTTCTCGGCGAACAGACGGATAGAGCGGGTCGGCGACGTGCAGACCTGCGGGCGGTTGGACCCCGGCGCAACCTGGGCGGAGGTGGGCACCGATCCGGCCAGCCCGGCAAGAACGGCCGCCGTTACAACTATCAAGCTTTTCTTTCTCATCTACATCCTTCTGTGGCCAACCAGGCGCTAGTAGAACCACGCTCCGTGCGTGTACACGATCACGCCCAGCACCGCCAACGATGCCAGTAGTACCACCAGAATCTCATGCCTGGTGGCACTTCGGCGGCTGAAACCCGCCAGCAGCAGTGGGATGGGAAATAAGGATAAGAGCATCCTCGGGATACTGAAGTACCAGCTGCTCACCATGACGCTCGCCATCATGGCCCCCATAAACGTGGCGTAGCCCCATTCCCGCTTGGCGAGGGTCCACAGCACGAATCCGACACCAAGTGCAGCCGCCAGGATCTCGATCCTCCAGGCGAAGATCCAGTTGGTCGGCTGACCCGCGTTCCACGTGTCCCAAGTAGCCCGGAACGCCTGCAGGGGCGACGTCAGGCGGCGATCCCATCCGAGGCGTTGGTCGACGAAGTAGTACAGCGCGTTGCCTTTGACCCGGTAGAGGAACCACGAGTACGCGACCAGCGGCAGCAACCCTGCCCCCAACGCCAGCGCGCCGGTCCTCACTCTGCGGGCCGAGAAGTTCCGCTGCCTGAGGAACTCAACGAGCAAACCCGCCAACAGGAAACAGCCGGCGAACCGTGCCCCCATGGCCACCGCCGCGGGAAGGGCCACGAGGCTCCAGCGAGACCTTCGCGCGTAGTAGAAGGCGGGGATGGCCCCCGCAAGAAAGAGAGCCTCGCTGTACGGGGCCACAAGGAAGACGGCGGTGGGGAACAACGCGAGGTAGAGGACGGCGCGCCGGCCTGCCCCCTCCCCCATGTCCTCTTCGGCGAGGCGGAACAGATACGCGAACGCAACCAGGGACGCGATCGCCGAGATGGCCAAGCCGGCACCGATCGGATCGATACCGAGGTGCGAGGCACCGCGCAGCAACAACGGAAGCAGCGGGAAGAAAGCGGTTGCGTGGGGGTCGGTCTGTGGCCCCGTATAACCGAAGGTGGCGACTCGGATGAAGAGAGTCGCATCCCACCGGTCCCAGAGCGAAAAGAAACCTTCCACGTGGGGGCCCGTGCCTACGGCCAAGAACCAGGACGCTGCATAGGCGACGGTAAAGAACGCCACCCGTGTGACCACGAGAATCTGCAACGCCTGTTTCCACGGTTGCCAGCGGTCGGCGTGCGGCAACAGGCTGAGCCGCGGTCTGGTGCTTACAGGGGGCCGCGCTACTCCGGCGTCCAGCGCAGCCTCAGATCCCGGGCGGCGCGCGCTTCATCGGGCCGGCGCACGGGCGTCGACTGCGGCGCCTGATGGAGAAGCTCAGGGTCGCTTTCGGCTTCACGAGCGATCTGTACGAGGGCGT
This sequence comes from Actinomycetota bacterium, assembly GCA_036265345.1. Lineage (GTDB taxonomy): Bacteria > Actinomycetota > CADDZG01 > CADDZG01 > WHSQ01 > DATAPE01. The sequence goes on along the minus strand of DATAPE010000267.1, from coordinate 6,032 downwards.
CGGCAAGTCCCCGGATGGTCTCCGGGGATTCGGTTTCGGTCGGCTCCACCATCAGGGCCTCTTCCACGACCAACGGGAAATAGACCGTCGGCGGGTGATAGCCGAGATCGATCAACCGCTTCGCAACGTCCGTCGCGCGCACGCCGTGCTTCTTCAGGGACTTGGCGCTCGAAACGAACTCGTGCATACAGGTTCCGGGATAGGCAGTGGGAAAAGCGTCTTGGATCAGCACTCTCAGGTAATTCGCGTTCAGAACCGCGTGCTCGGCCACTCGCCGAAGTCCTTCCGGGCCGAGCGATCGCAGGTACGCGTACGCGCGCACATTGATACCGAAGTTGCCGTGGAAGGAATGGATCCTTCCGATGGAGTCCGGCCGATCGTGATTCCAGCCCCATGTCTCCGCCCCCGGATCGAACTCGAGCACCGGAGAGGGCAGGAAGCGCTCCAGTCGTTGCGACACCGCCAACGGGCCCGACCCGGGCCCTCCTCCGCCGTGGGGAGTGGCGAAGGTCTTATGAAGGTTCAGGTGCACGATGTCGAAGCCCATGTCTCCCGGCCGCACGACTCCAACGATCGAGTTGAAGTTCGCTCCGTCGTAATAGAGCAATGCTCCGACCCGGTGCAAAGCTGTCGCGATCTTCTCTATGTCGCGTTCGAACAGTCCGAGGGTGTTCGGATTCGTCAACATCAGTCCCGCGACGTCGGTGTCCAGAACCTCCTCCAGAGCGTCGAGATCGACAAGGCCGTCGGTGGTCGAGGGAACTTCCTGTGCCTGGAATCCTGCGAGCGCGACGCTGGCGGGGTTCGTCCCGTGGGCCGAGTCCGGGATGATGACCCGCTTGCGCTCCTCTCCCCTGTCGTTGTGGAAGGCCCGCATGATCAGCAGGCCGGTCATCTCACCCTGCGCTCCCGCGGCAGGCTGGAACGTGATCCGCGCCATACCGGTGGCTTCACACAATGCACGTTCGAGGATGCCGAGCATCTCCAGCGCGCCCTGAGCGAGCTCGTCGTCGCAGTGAGGATGCAGCAGCGAGAACCCGGGCATGGCGGCAGCGTCCTCTGCAACCTTGGGGTTGTATTTCATCGTGCACGAACCAAGTGGATACGCGCCCACGTCGATCGCCCAGTTCCGTTGCGACAGCCGCGTGAAATGCCTCACGAGGTCGCGCTCGCTAACCTCCGGCAGCCGCGGCGGAGCCGCCCGGCGATGCTCCCGTGGGATGAGCTCGTCCAGGCCGGGGGCGTCATCGCTTGCATCCGGAAGAGACCACGCGCGCCGGCCCTCTTTCGATAGCTCGAAGATCAAGGGGAAAGCTCGGTCGCGAGTTCCCGCCGATCGCTCGAGCACGCCTGCTTCCACCTGAGCGCTCATCGCTCCGCGAGTTCCTTCTCGATCGCTTCGGCCAATCCGGCAACCTCGTCCTCGGTGCGCCGTTCCGTAACCGCTATCAGCATGCAGTTGGAGAGCTCTGGGAACCACCGGCCCAGTGGGGGGCCTGCCAGGTAGCCCCGGCGCGCCAGACCGCGGATGAGCTTGGCGGCGTCCACCGGAGTCTCGAGCACCACCTCTTTGAAGTGGGGGCCCTCGAACCGAATCGTGCAGCCGGGGATCTCGCTCAAACGGGCGGCCGCCCGCGCGGTGTGCCGGATGCAGACCTCACCCAATCGCGCCAGGCCCTGTGGGCCCAGCCAGGAGAGGTGCACGGCGGCAGCTATCGCCATCAGGGTCTGGTTCGTGCACACGTTCGAGGTCGCCTTGGCCCTGCGGATGTGTTGCTCGCGCGCTTGCAGCGTCAGCACGTAGGCGCGCCTGCCGTCGGCGTCGAGCGTCTCGCCGGCGATCCGCCCGGGGACCTGCCGCACCAGGTCCAGCTTCGTTGCAAACAAGCCCACATAAGGTCCCCCGTACGACATCGGGTTGCCCAGGGCGTGGCCTTCGGCCACCGCCACATCGGCCCCGGCCTCCCCCGGCGAACGCAGTACCCCCATAGCGGTGGGATCGGTCACACAGATGCACAGGCCGCCCGCGGCGTGGGCCCTGTCTGCAGCTACCGCGACCTCCTCGAGCCGGCCGAAGACGTTGGGAGAACCCACGACTACGGCGGCGGTTCCGCTGAGGTCGATCTCGTCCCACGCCACCGCGCCGTCGCTGCCGTGACCGACGATGTCGATCTGCAACCCTAAACCTGAGCTATAGGTGCGAAGGACGGCCACGTAGTCCGGGTTCACCGTCGAGCCCACCACGACGCGCTCGCGGCCGGTGGCCCGCACCGCAAGGTTCACCGCCTCGGCCAGTGCGCTGGCTCCGTCGTAGAGCGAGGCGTTGGCCACCTCCATGCCGAACAGCTCGCAGATCAAGCTTTGGAACTCGAACACCGCCTGCAGGACCCCTTGCGAGAGCTCCGGCTGATACGGCGTGTAGGAGGTGGCGAACTCGGCGCGGCTCGCCAGTGCCCGGACCGCCGAGGGCACGTGGTGGTCGTACGCTCCCCCGCCGGCGAAGCACGCCAGCTCACCGGCCCCCTTCGAGCGCGACGCAAGGTCGCGCATGTGGCTGAGCAGCTCCGGCTCGCTCAAGGACGGGGGAACGTCCAGGCGCCGCTTAAGACGCACGGATCCCGGGATCGGATCGAACAGCGCGTCCACCTCCGGCAGGCCGATGGCCTCCAGCATCTCGGTGACGTCGTCGGAAGTGTGTGGAAGGAAGTCCATCGCGCCTTAAGCGGTTGCCTGTAGGTGATTTGTCAACTTGTCCCCTTAGCGATCTCTCTTGATGAACGGGGGCTTCACGATATCGCCCGCGACGGTGCGGCCTCGCACCGCAATCTCGACCTGGTCACCGGCCGCGGGTGCTCCTTCCCGACCGACGAGTGCCAGCGCGATACCGGTATCCAGCGACGGTGAGAAATTCCCGCTCGTGACGGTCCCGATCGTGTTGTCGTCGCGCAGAACCTCACAGCCCTGGCGAGGGACGCCGCGTTCGGTGCAGCGCACACCTACCAGCGTCCTCGGCGGCCCTTGTTCCTTGAGCGCCGCCAGCGCAGCCTTTCCTCGAAAATCCGTGTCCCAGGCGATGGCCCACCCCAGCCTGGCCTCGAGAGGGGTTATCTCAAGGCTCAGCTCGTGGCCGTAGAGCGCGTAACCCATCTCCAACCTCAAGGTGTCGCGGGCCCCCAGACCTACCGGAGGTACTCCCAGATCGAGCAGTTTCTTGAAGACCTCGACCGCTACCGAGGTGGGGACGTAGAGCTCGAACCCCCGTTCGCCCGTGTAGCCCGTGCGAGCGACGATCCCTTGCTCTCCGTCCATGTCCAGAACCATCCAGGAATGAAGATCAAGACCTGGCGCCTCACTCCCGGGCCAGGCGCGCTCGAAAACCTCCGACGAAGAAGGCCCTTGCAGCGCCAGGATGGTCCAGCGATCCCACTCGTCGTCGGCCCGGCCCCCGGACGCCCGGATGCAGTCTGCAACGGCGCCCACATTCGCTGCGTTCGGCACCGCTAGCCACTCGTCGCCTGCCAGGCGGTACACGAAGATGTCGTCGACACAGCCACCATCGTCCCTACACACGAGCGCGTAGGTGGCTCGCCCCACCTCCAGCTTCTCTACGTCCGCGGTCACAGCATGCTGCAGGGCCTGTCCCCCGTCGGCGCCGCGCACTCGCAGCTTGCCGAGATGAGAGACGTCGAAGACACCCACGGCCTCGCGCACCGCGCGATGCTCGGATATCACGCCCGCATATTGCAGAGGCATGTCCCACCCGGAGAACTCAGTCAACTTGGCACCGAGCTCTCGGTGCAGGTCGAGCAGAGCTGTAGCCCGGCGAGACTCAGTCACGGGACGAGGGAGCCGAGAGCACCTGCTCGATCGAAAAAGAACCATCGGGGCCCTCGGCGGTTTGGAGGAGCGCTCCCTGGGAGGGTTCCTCGAGCCCGTACTTGACCAGGAGGTTCAGGTAGTCGCGCTGGTACAGGATCTTGCAGGTCACACCCGGGTACAGCTCCATCAGGCGCCGCGCCTTGCGATTCTTCTTGGTCACGAGCTTCTGGTTGAGCGTCGTGATCTCGATGTAGACGTCGAAATCACCCAGGTAGAAGTCGGGCGAGAAGCGCCGCGTCGGATTGCCGTGGCGGTCCCAATCGATCTCGAACGTGGTGGGCTCGTAGTCCCAGGCAATCTCGTAGAAGTCGAGCAGCTTCGCGAATTGACGTTCGCTGTTATGTGCGAAGCGGACTCTCTGGTGAGGAAGGGAGGGGGCCGTCGATGTTTCCTGTGTGCTGCTCCCTTGGGTCAGTTACCCCTCCTCTACTCGTACTCCGTTTGCTTTGCCAGGATACGCGACCGCACCTTCGAGCGGACGCAATTCGCGCAGATCGCCGGCGAGTTGATCGCGCACCTTGTCGACTGCAACGATCGCACCCAGGACTCCCTGCCCCGAACGCAACAGGTCGACGACCTCGGCATCAGATGTGCACGCGTAGACCCCCGCGCCGTCGGTAACGATCGTGACCGTCGCCCAGTCGGCATCGAGATCCGTCTTGACATAGTCGAGAGCTTGCCGAACCTTCTGCAGGCTTGCGCCGGCATCGGTGAGGCTCTTGATGACTTTCAGCTGTAGAAGATCGTTGAACGAATAGAGCCGTTGAGTGCCGGAGCCCTGCGCTCCTTGCTTCGAGGGAGTCACCAGTCCCGTACGGGTCCAGTAATCGAGCTGTCTGTAGGTAATCCCGACGATCTTGCACGCCTGGGGTCCGCGGTAGCCGGCCTCGTCCATCGATCCTCCCGTCCCGACCGCCCGCAGAGCTCGGCGCCGGAGTCACATCTTCGTAGTTACGGACTTGAAAGGTTAGGCGTTCGGGCGCCCGGAGTCAACGACGTGGCCTCAAGTTGAGATTTACTGTTCGGCTGCGAAGTCCTCGGGAGTGACCTGATCGAGGAACTCGCGAAACTTCTCGACCTCCGACTCCTCTTCGTCGCGCAACTCGATGCCAGCCTGTTCGAGGACGTCTTCGTCCGCAAAGATCGGAACGTTGACACGCACCGCAAGGGCTATCGCATCGCTCGGGCGGGACGAAACCTCTTTCGAGTTGCCCGCGGTGTTCAAACGGATCAGCGCGAAGAAGGTCTGGTCGATGAGCTCGTTTATCAGAACCCGTTCGACCGTGACGTCGGTCTCCTCGAGGATGTCTCGCAGCAGGTCGTGCGTCATCGGACGGGGCGTCTGGATCCCTTGCAACGCAAAGGCGATGGCCGTCGCCTCGACCGCGCCCACCCATATCGGCAGATAGCGGTGGCCGTCGGCTTCCTTCAACAACACGATGGGTTGATTGGTTGGAAGCTCCACTCGGACCCCAACGAGCGACAGCTCGATCATGGGGCTGAGGCTAACACCGCCGCACCCTTATCCGGCATAGAGAGGCTCGACGAGCATCTTGGGATCGCGCGCCAGTGACGCGAGGTCGTTCACGGCGATGATGTCTCGGAGATTGCGGTAGCGCGCCTGATAGTCGAGTCCGTAGCCCACCACAAAGACATCGGGGATCACGAAGCCGCGGTGTTCCAGCGGCACCGGGAGGATGCGCCGCGCGGACTTGTCAAGCAGTGCCACGGTGCGTACTGAGGACGGGCCACGGTCAAGGATGTGCCGACGGAGGTAGTTGAGCGTGAGACCGGTATCCACGATGTCCTCCACTATCACCACGTCGCGGCCCGTGATGTCCTGATCGAGGTCTTTGATGATCCGCACCACCCCACCACCGGTAGCAGCGTCTGCGTACGAGGAGATGGACATGAAGTCGACCGCCAGGTCGATGTCGATGGCGCGCACGAGGTCGGCCTGAAAGATCGTGGAACCTTTCAGGATGCCGACGAATACCGGCGGCCGCTCGGCTTCTCCCAGCGCCACCCTGATCTCGGTCCCCAACTCCCCGGCGCGAGCCGCCATCTCCTGACTCGTCACCAGCACCGACCACGGCGCTCTCGACGTGGGGCGCGCCTCGGGCACCATCATGCCAACCTGGGCCCGGCAGCCG
>DATAPE010000266.1:0-15449 GCA_036265345.1 Actinomycetota bacterium | reverse complement strand
GGACCGGCTTGAATGAATCCGAGGCCGCCGATGCCGGCTTTGATTACCGCAGCACGACGATCGATTCGTCCACCCGTGCCGGCTACTACCCGGGAGCTGGAGACATCAAGAGCAAGTTGGTGTTCGAGGGGGGATCGGGCCGGCTTCTCGGGGGCCAGATCATCGGTCAAGAAGGTGCGGCTAAACGCATCGACGTGATCGCGACGGCCTTGTGGAACGAGATGAGCGTGGAAGAGATGGTGAGCCTCGATCTTTCGTACGCGCCCCCGTTCTCGCCGGTGTGGGATCCAGTCCTGATCGCAGCGCGAAAGGCAGTGCCGCTAGTTTGAAGACGAGCGGGCGCTAGAAGATGATCGCGAGGACGTAGCCCAAAATGAGCAGTACGCCCACCGAGAGATGCAACAGGATGTTCTGGCCCATGCCCTCCATGAGCTCGTAGGGGCTCTCGTAATAGGAATCGAGACTCTTGTAGACCTTGAAGGCAAACCAGAACGCGGGAAGCGAGATTAGGGTCCATGGAGTAGTAAGGCCGGTCAGTGCGCCGATAATGATAAGCAGCGCGGCCGCGGCCACCGACAGGACATAACCCCTAACGATGGCCTGCTTGCCTAGCCGAACCACGATCGTCCGTTTGCCTGCCTTCTCGTCGGCCGGCCGATCGGGCACCTGGTTCACGTAGAGCACCAGCATGATGAGCAGGCCCACCGGCAGCGACACGTAGAACGCTTCCCACGAGAGGTGCTTCGCCACAACGAAGTAGCTTCCCAGAACCATGATTGGGCCGAACCCAAGCGCAACGCAGATCTCCCCCAGTCCCCGGTGCACAAGCCGCAACGGGGGGCCGGTGTAGAAGATCGACAGGAACACGCCGGCCACTCCGATCCATAGGAGCTCCCAGCCTCGCGTTGCGACCAGGAATAGTCCGATGGCGATCCCGACCGTGTAGCAGGCGATCGAGGTTGCTTTCATGGCGCGGAGACTCACCAGTCCGTACTGGATCATCCGAGACCCGCCGCTGTACATCGTTGGGTTGACGTTCGCGACGTCCGCTCCGCTGGTTGAGTCGAATACATCGTTCGCGACATTCAGTCCCAAGTGGATCGCCATCCCGCCGATCAGTGCGAGCAGCGCGTACCACCACGCCGAGAAACCGTCCGCGCGCGCCACAAAAACTCCCAGCAGAACGGGGACGAAGGTCGCAGTTAGGAACGGAACTCTGGTGGCGAGAAAGAACAGCCATCCCGCCGATAACTTCGCTCTGACGGGCTCGGAGCGCTCTTCACTCAATCTCTTCATGTAGCGCTGGCCCGCGGGAACGCTGCGCTCACACAACTCGAAGAACGACATCCGCTCTTCATCCCAGCCGTGGACGCGGGTGGGATGGATGTGCACCGATCCGTCGACCTCGGTAACCGTTCCCACGACATTGATGTAGCGCCGCTGGTCGTAACCAACACCGGGATAAGGCCGCACGCTGGAGAAAACGACGCCGACGGTGTCGCCTTCCCGCGGGCTCTCGGTCAAACCCGGCCGATCGAGATCGATCGTGCCTCGTTTGGCATCGGCGCGGAACCCAGTTGCCACACTAAGCGGGTAACCGCCGGTATCGACGAAGGAGAGCACCGCATGTGAGAACTGACCGATCTCGGAGAGAACATCCGATTGTTGCACCGTTGACCTGGCCATCAGGCGGCGGTTTCCAGAGTGAAGACCTCGGGCTGAGATGTGGTCTCGCCGGTAGCCCAGAGAAAGGCTCGCCGGGGCGTGATCTCGATGACCGAGCGCTCCCAGAACAGGGGCATGGCGAATCGCTTCTTCACCAGGCCGGTGATTATCGGTTCCTTCTTGGTCCACAGCGGCAGGAGCCGTTCCCATCCGGCGTGTAGGTCGTCCTCCACGATCACCGCGTCACCCTGGATCGTGGCACGCCGGAAGGGTTCGACCGGGGCGGCGACGGGATCCGTGATGCTGACTGAGACGTGGGGATTGCGCTTGATGTGCTCCAGCTTTTTCGAGAAAAGGATGCTCGACGTCATGAATATCTTGGCCCCGTCATAGAGGGGGATCAACGGATAGCTGATCGGCTCGCCGCGCTGGTCGAGGACCGTGAGCTCCGCGACCAAGGCGACGTTGAGTAGCTCTTCGACGGCATCGGGAAGTACGCCCATGGCATTGGAGGATAGACGCGTGGCGCCGGAGGGTCGACGCCGAGGCACGTTGACCACGTCCCTGCCCCCTAGGATGCGACGCGGTGGAAGCCAGTGCATTGTTGGAGATCGCCGAAGGGGCCGCCCGGGAGGCAGGAGCTTTGCTCATGGAGCGGTTCGGTTCGGCGGCTACGGGAGTGAGCTCGAAATCCACGCCCACAGATCCCGTCAGCGATGCAGACCGCGACGCCGAGGCCTTGATATCGAGATGGATCGCCCAACGTCGTCCCCTGGATGGCATCGTCACTGAAGAAGGCGGCGGCGAGGCCGGCTCGGGTCTCACGTGGGTCGTCGACCCACTCGATGGCACCGTCAACTTCCTGTTCGGGATCCCCAGCTGGAGCGTGAGCATCGCCGTCGAGGATGCCAAGGGGGCCGTAGCCGGCGTCGTCTTCGACCCGAACCGGGGCGAGATGTTCAGTGCCACCCGAGGAGGTGGCGCGCACCTGAACGGCAAACCGATCCACGTAAGCGCGCGGACCGACCTGGCGCATGCGCTGATCGGCACGGGGTTTGCCTACGATGCGCAGGCGCGCGCGATCCAGGGAAAGGTCGTCCTCGACCTCCTTCCAAAAGTGCGCGACATACGTCGCTTCGGGTCGGCCGCGCTGGATCTGGCCGCGGTTGCTTGCGGCCGCCTCGATGGGTTCTTCGAGGCTCCCACGGAGTGGTGGGACAGAGCCGCGGGCGTGTTGCTGGTGCGAGAAGCGGGAGGCGTGGTATCGGAGCTGCCGCCTCCGTTGGATCTGTCTCCGGGCGTCGTTGCCGCCGGACCCGAGCTGCATCCCGTTCTGGCCTCTCTAGTAGCCTCCTGAGATGGACATAGTCGCTCCGCCCATCGAGTCGTACCTGCGGAAGTTGAGTTCCGGCGATGACGAGCCCGTCTTGTTGGAGATGGAAGCTCTGGCGGAGGCAGAAGGGTTTCCGATCATCGGCCGGCTCTGCGGACGCGTGCTGGAGGTGCTCGCTCGTTCGATAGGCGCCAAACGCGTCTTCGAGATGGGCTCGGGATTCGGTTACTCCGGGTATTGGTTCTCCCGGGCTACCGGTCCCGGCGGCGAGATCCATCTGACCGACATGGATCCGGACAACGAGCGCAAGGCGCTGGACTTCCTGAAGCGAGCAGGTTTGGACGGCCCCATCGAGTACCACGTGGGAGATGCGTTCGACTCTTTCGCCGCGGTCGAGGGGCCTTTTGACATCGTCTATTGCGATATCGACAAGCACGGCTATCCGCAGGCGTGGAAAGAGGGCCGCGAGAAGGTCAAAGTCGGCGGCTTCTATATCTGCGACAACATGCTGTGGTCGGGCCGAGTGACCGACGATCCAGATGTCACCGATGAACGCCCCGAATGGACCGAAGCCATCAAGCAGACCAACGACGCGATCGCGGCCGACCCCGATTTCCGCTCGTTCATCGTCCCGCTGCGGGATGGCGTCGTGGTGGCGCTGCGGATCGCCTAACCGGCGGGATTATCCGAAGTCCCCGCCCGGTTGGCACTTTCTGCGACCCTATAGATAGAGAAGCACGCATGGAGGAGGCACCCAACTGGCTCGGCGCGCCCACGGCCTGATCGGCCCAGACGTTCCCGAAAGGCCCGCGCGGCCCGGGACCTTTCGACGCATCGCCGGCACCTTCCGGCCCTACCGGAAACAGGTCATCTTTGTCGCGATATTGATCCTGGTCACATCCGGGATCGGCCTTATAAACCCACTGCTGCTGAAAGTCGTCACGACGAACGTCATTCTCGGCAGCGGAACGACGTCAGCGCGACTCCATCTCCTCATCCTGATCGTGCTGGCGATGGTGCTGAGCCCCATCGTCAATGGTGCCCTCGGCCTCTGGCAGACGTACACGAACAACGTCGTCGGTCAGAACGTTATGCGGGACCTGCGCAACGCCCTGTACACGCACCTGCAACACATGCCTCTTCGGTTCTTCACATCAACGCGGACGGGCGAGATCCAGTCCCGGCTCTCGAATGATGTCGGCGGCGTGCAATCGGTGCTGACCGACACAGCTTCCGGGATCCTGGCGAATGTCACTACCGTGTTGTCAACAGTGGTCGCGATGGCCATCCTTAGCTGGCAGCTCACGGTTCTGTCCTTGGCGATCCTTCCCATCTTTCTCATGCTCAGTCGCAAGGTCGGCCGCGTACGCAGGCAGGTTTCAGGTCAGACGCAGGAATCGCTCGCCGACTTGACGGCGATCATGCAGGAGACATTGTCGGTTTCCGGGATCCTGCTCTCGAAAGCGTTCGGCCGGCAGGCTTACGAGATCGAACGCTTCCAGAAGGAGAACCGCAGGCTGTCGCAGCTCGAGATCAAGCAAACCATGGTGGGACGTGGCTTTTTCTCGATGGTGCAGATCTTCTTTTCGATCACTCCGGCGTTCGTTTATCTGTTGGGTGGGTACCTGCTGTTAAAGGGCCACTATTCGGGCAGCCCTGCCAACCTGGCGGGCACGATCGTCACGTTCACGACGCTACAGAGCCGCCTGTTCTTCCCTATGGGTCAGCTGCTGAACGTCAACATCGAGATCCAGTCCTCGCTGGCGTTGTTCGATCGCATCTTCGAGTATCTGGATCTCGAGCGCGAGATCACGGACCGGGATGGCGCTCTCGACCTGCAACCCTCCGAGGTTCGCGGCGAGGTCCGCCTGCGCGATGTCTGGTTCCGCTACGAGCGCACTTTGCCCGGCGAGGAGGAGCGGTTGTGGACGATCGCCGGGGTCGACTTCACTGCCGAGCCGGGTCAGCTCGTGGCTCTGGTGGGACCCTCGGGAGCGGGCAAGACCACGCTCACCTACATCATCCCCCGCCTCTACGACGTCCACCGTGGCAGCGCCGAGATCGACGGCATCGACGTACGCGACATCCGCTTGGAGTCCCTCGGCGAGATCATCGGCATGGTCACCCAGGAGACTTACCTGTTCAATACGAGCGTGCGGGACAACCTGCGATACGGCAATCCCGATGCGACAGACGCCGAGATCGAAGCGGCCGCCAAGGCTGCTCATATCTACGAGCGGGTCATGGAGATGCCAGAGGGTTTCGGCACCGTCCTTGGCGAGCGTGGCTACAGGATGTCGGGTGGAGAGAAGCAGCGGCTGGCGATCGCAAGGGTGATCCTCAAAGACCCTCGAGTCTTGATCCTCGATGAGGCGACCAGCGCCTTGGACACGCACTCCGAGCGTCTCGTCCAAGAGGCTCTGACCCCCTTGATGGCGAGCCGGACGACGATCGCGATCGCCCACCGGCTCTCGACGATCCTTGCCGCCGACACGATCCTCTATCTCGACAAGGGGCGCATCATCGAGCGTGGCTCGCACGCAGAGCTACTCGCTCGCGACGGCGCCTACGCGGCTCTCTATCACGAGCAGTTCTCGGACGGCACCGTCGAAACGAGATGCGAGGACGGGCTTGTGATGACGTCCGGCGAGGTCATCCCAGAGCTCGAAGCGTCATGAACATCACCGGCAAGACAGCTCTGGTCACTGGGGGAGCGTCGGGCCTTGGCCACGCGACCGCCAAGACTTTGGTGTCAGCCGGGGGCCGCGTGGTCATCGTCGACCTACCGGACTCGGATGGCGAGGTCGTCACCAAGGAGCTGGGCGAGGACGTCCGCTTCAGCGCCGCCGACGTGACCGACGGAGCCCAGGTGCAGGCGGCGGTCGATGCCGCAGGCGAGCACTTCGGCGGTCTTCACATAGCGGTCAATTGCGCGGGAGTGGCCTGGCCGGGGCGTGTGCTGACACGGGACGGGGAGCCGGGCGATCTCGATCGCTTCGAACAAGTCGTGAAGATCAACCTGATAGGTACGTTCAACGTCCTTCGTCTCGCCGCAGCCGCGATCGCGCGCAATGAACCGGAGGACGGCGAACGCGGCGTGATCGTAAACACGGCCAGCATCGCCGCATTTGACGGTCAGATCGGCCAAGCTGCCTACGCGGCATCGAAGGGCGGCGTAGCTGGATTGACGCTACCCGTGGCGCGTGACCTGGCGACGAAGCTCATCCGATGTGTCGCCATCGCACCCGGCACCTTCGATACCCCGATGCTCGCAGGGCTCCCCGAGGATTCGCGTCGTCAACTGGCCGATGCGATACCGCACCCGCACCGGCTTGGCCGGCCCACGGAGTTCGCGGCACTCGTGCAACATGTCATCGAAAACCCGATGCTGAACGGCGAAGTCATCCGGTTGGACGGCGCCCTGCGCATGGCGCCCCGCTAGAGGAGCCGCTTCCCGGCTGCTCATAGCCGCGGCGACACGCGACCTGGACCTTGCGCGCGGGGCAAGAAAAAAGCCCCCTTGGGGCTTTGGGGGTTCTAGGTGGAGGCCGAGTCGTACTCGATGATGCGGAGGTCGGAAGCTTCAGCGAGTTCCTTATCCAACTCTCGCCATTCCTTCTCGGCCCATCGCAGCTTCTCGACTGCGGCCGCCAGATCCAGGAAGTGCACCGGGACGATGGACGCCCTGGGCCGGAGATAAGCGTCGCCGATCAGTGCATCCAACTCTCGCCGGGCCTCTACCAACCGCGCGTGGATGAGTGCGAGTCGCTCACCCTGCTCGGGCGTGTAATGAGATGGGTTTCGGTCCAGGGCGGTTTCCTCCGGTCGCGGGTCGCAGATGGGCTAGTTACTTGGACTGCTTTGCGGTATCTCACAGTACTAGTCATGTCCCTTTTGCACAAGGGCACTAGCGGGGTAGTAGTCACCCGGGCCGTATCCTGCCGCTGATGCTCGAAGACTCCCTGGTCATACGCGTGCTCACCGAAGCGCTGGGCCGAGGGGGAGACCTGGCGGAGATCTTTGTCGAGGACAGAACCTCCACCGCGCTCCGTATGGAGGAATCCCGGGTAGAAGACGTCGTTTCCGGCAAGGACGTTGGCGCCGGCATCCGCGTCATGTCGGGAGACAGTGCTTCCTATGCTTACACGAACCTTCTCACCGCCGACGCCCTGCTGGAAGCAGCCCGCGCCGCGCGCGCGGGCTTGCGCGAAGGAAAGCCGGCGACTCCGATAGACCTTCGTACCGTCCCACCCTCCGTCGTTCATCGCGTCGAGAAGCGTCCTGAAGCTGTGGGGGCCGGCGACAAGGTGGCGGCTTTGAGGGTGGCCGACGACGCGGCTCGTGCGGCGGGCGAGGACGTGCGCCAGGTGGTCGTGTCCTACGCCGACGTGCGCCAGAAGGTCTTGATCGCGTCTTCAGACGGACGCCGCACAGAGGACGACCGCACCCGTGTGCGCTTCGTGGCGCAGGTCGTCGCCTCCAAGGAGGGACGGATCGCCACCGGCTTCGAGGGCCCCGGTCATTCCGGCGGCTTCGAGCTGCTCGATTCCCGGCCCCCTGCTGAGGTCGCGGGCAATGCCGCGCGCAAGGCCATCACGATGCTGGATGCGCGCCCCTCTCCTGCGGGCGAGTTCCCGGTGATCCTTGCTCCGGGTGCCGGTGGCGTTTTGATCCACGAAGCGTGCGGTCATGGGCTCGAGGCAGACACGTTGGTGAAGCATGCGAGCGTCTACGCCGATCGAGCCGGTGAGCGATTTGGCTCCGAAGCCGTCACGATCGTCGACGACGGGTCGGTGCCGGGGGCCTGGGGATCGTTCGGTGTCGACGATGAAGGTACGCCGGCCCAACGCAACGTGCTCTTCGATCGGGGCGTTCTCACCGGTCACATGAGTGATCGGCTGTCCGCGGCAAAGATCGGGCATCCACCAACCGGCAACGGACGCAGACAGTCATATGCCCACCTCCCCATCGTGCGTATGACGAACACCTATCTATTGCCCGGACCCGATGACCGCGACGAGATCTTCCGGTCCGTCGAGCGCGGGGTCTACGCAGCGGCATTCGCGGGGGGCGAGGTCAATCCGGCCACCGGCAACTTCGTGTTCGGCATGTCCGAGGCATACATGATCTTGAACGGCGAGATCGCCTACCCATTGCGGGGGGCCAACCTGATCGGGAACGGGCCGCAGGTGCTGAATGTCATCGACGCAGTAGCGGCCGACTTCCACCACTGGGAAGGTGTGTGCGGCAAGGATGGACAGCATGCCCCGGTGGGCAATGGAGTCCCCACGGTTCTGTTGGGCAAGATGACGGTCGGAGGCACCGAGGCATGACCGAAGATCTTCTCGCCGTAGCCGAGCAGCTCGCTGGACGCGCCACCGGCAATGAGGAAGTGGAAGCTTTCTTGACGCACGAGCGCAACTTCCAGGTCAAGGCTTACGCGGGGGACGTTGAAAACCTCTCGTCTTCTGAGCCTCGCGGAGCTTCAGTGCGAGTCGTCGCGCAACAACGGGTCGGGTTCGCGTACACGACGGACCTAACCGCTCAAGGGCTTGACGATCTGATCGCACAGGCGCGTGATAACGCAACCTATGCAACGGACGATGCCGCCGCAGGCTTGGCCGACGCGCCAGAGGGGCCATATGCAGAGATCGGATCACTCGTGGACGATCGGCAACAGAGCGTGCCGGCCGACGAAAAGGTCGCTCTGGCCCTGGCTCTGGACGCGGCCACCAGGGAGGCCGATCCGCGGATCCAGACCGTGGAAGAAGCGGTGTACGCAGACTCCGATCTGGAGGTGGCCATCGCAAGCTCGGCCGGCGTCTCGGGCATCTATCGCCGTACCGATGCCTGGTGCTACGCCCTAGCTATCGCAGAAGCCGATGGCGACACCGAGGTCGGTTTCGACTTCGGGCTCGCGCGAGGATTGGCCGCCCTCGATGTGGAAGATGTAGCCCGTAAGGCGGCCGCACGCGCGCTTGATGTGCTCGGCGCGCACAAGATTCCCTCTCGCCGCATGCCCGTCGTCTTCGACCCTTACACCGCGGGTCAATTCCTTGGCGTCCTCGGCAGCGCGCTCACCGGCGAGGCCGTACAGAAGGGCCGCTCGCTCTTCGCAGGGCGGTTGGGGGAGACGGTTGCTGCCGGCGAGCTGACGCTCGTCGACGACGGGGCGATCCCAGGTGCTCCCGGCTCGTCTCCGTGGGACGCGGAAGGAGTGCCCGCCCAAAGGACGGAGGTCATCAAGAACGGCGTGCTTACCTCCTTCCTTTACGACGTGGTCAGCGGGCGCCGGGAGAAGCGAGCCTCCACCGGCAACGGCGCGCGCGCCAGCTTCAAGTCACCACCGCACCCCGCTCCCACGAACATGACCTTCGCACCGACCGGTAAGACGCGCGACGACCTGCTTCGCGAGGCGGGCGACGCCTTATTGGTTCAGGACTTCCACGGCGTTCACTCGGGAGCGAACCCGATCTCCGGCGATTTCTCGGTGGGCGCCACGGGCCGCCTCCTGAAGGACGGTGCCCCCACACAGCCCGTGAAAGAGGTGACCATCGCTGCTCCCATGCTCGACATCCTCAAGGGCGTGGTCGCGGTGGGCGACGACCTGCGATGGCTTCCCTTCGGCGGCTCCTTTGGTGGTGCCACTACGCTGATCTCGGAGATGACCGTTGCAGGAGAGTGACACGTGAGCGTCCTTCAAGCCATCGTTCTGGGTATGACTCAAGGGATCACCGAGTTCGCCCCGGTGTCGAGCTCAGGGCACTTGATCTTGGTGCCGTGGTTGTTCAACTGGCACTACCTACTCGTTCATCCCGTCTTCAATAAGACATTTGATGTTGCGTTGCATATGGGCACGCTTCTCGGTGCGATCGTCTATTTCTGGCGTGACGTGGTGCGGTATCTGGGGGCCTGGTTCCGTTCGATAGGCCATCGCGCGATACGCGGCACCGACGAGAAGATCGCGTGGTTGTTGGTCGTCGGGACGATCCCGGGTGCGATCGCGGGGGCGGCGTTCGAAACCGTCATCGAGAAGAAGCTGGGTGAACCCGGACTGATCGCGATCATGCTGGCCGTCTTCGGAGTCATCCTCTACGTCGTGGACAAGCGTTTCAGCCAGCGCCGGGAGATGGACGATCTGAACTTCAGGGATGCGATCCTCGTTGGAGTTGCACAGGCGGCAGCACTCCAGCCCGGGGTGTCCCGGTCGGGGGTAACGATCACGGCGGCCCGCGCTCTGGGGATAGAGCGGTCGGAGGCCGCTCGGTTCTCCTTCCTATTGGCGTTGCCGATCATCGCGGGGGCCGGAGCCTCGAAAGCCGCTTCGCTCGCCGGCGGGGGAGGCCTCCCGGCGGGGTTCGCGTGGCCGTTCTTCTGGGGCGTTGTGGCGTCCGCCGTCACGGGCTTCTTGATCATCTGGCTGGTGCTCAGCTACGTCCGCCGGGGGAGCTTCGCCCCCTTCGTGATCTATCGCGTGGCGATGGCGGTCTTCGTCCTTGCCCTGATCATCGCCGGCGTCCGGGGCTGGAGCATCCCAGGCTGATTTTTGCGAGCCTGGCCAGGTTCTGCGACCTCGAAATCGGGATATGCGGCCTAGCCGGACTTGTCCGAGGTGCTCGTTCCGCCAGATCCCGAGCTAGAACCCGACCCTGAGCCCGATCCCGTGGTCGAGCCAGCCGCCGCTGCCGAGCTGTCACCGGAGCCGGAGCCCGCCTCGGACCCTTTGCTCTCTTTCCTTTTGTCGGCTTTGTCACTGTTGGAGGAGGCTGCCGCGTGACCATCGCGGCTTCTCGAATCTCTCTTGGACTCGGTGGAGTAGAAGCCGGACCCCTTGAACACGATCCCGACCGGCGAGTACAGCTTGCGGAGGGGGCCTCCACAAATGGGACATTCCTCTAAAGGGGGATCATCGAACGTCTGGCGGGCCTCAGTTCGCTCCCCACACGTCGTACAAGCGTACTCATATACCGGCATCTGGCCCATTCTCTCATCGCCGTGGCTATGTAAAGTGAAACTCTCTAACAGACGAGAACCCCGCCAAGAAAGAGGATATGAGCCTTCAGCGCCGCCTAACCCTGTATTTCGTGGCCCCCATCTTGCTGACGCTTTTGATGGCGGGCTTCCTTGTCCAAAATGTCCTTTCCGGCGACATCACCAGGCGTGCCGAGCTTCCCCTGAAGCCCTCTCTGGAGGCTTTTGCCCAGTACTACAACGCTAAAGCGGGAGCGGTTTCCAGCCGTGTGACCATCCTGGCGGGGAGCCCCCGGTTAGCCACACTGGTGGCGCAGGGGCAGCGGGCTCAGCTCGATCGGTATCTCTCGACACTGGTGGCCCAGAGCAGTGACCTGGACTTTCTGATCGTCACCGATGTCGCCGGCGTACCGGTGGCCTCGGCCACGCTGAACAACAAGAAGCCGGACTTCTTGAAATCGGTTCCCCAGCCAACCTCGTCAGAGATCGTGAATTCCGCGGACCAGACGGGGCCCGGCTTTCACCGCACGGCCCCCACCCCGATCACACCGCCCGGCCTCATCACGCCGGTGGGTTACCTGCAGGCTGGCTTCTGGGTCGACTCTGGTCTGCTCTTTCCCTCTTCGGGCTCATCCCCCGTGAGGCTGTCGGTAGTGGTGAGGAACGGGGATAAGGGGCGGGTTATCGCCTCCACGTTGGACATCCAGAGGGCGCAACTGATGACCATTCCCCGCACAGGCACCACCTTCAACACCACACTGGAGGGCCGGAGTATCGCGGAGGCCGCGAATCTCGGAGGAGGTACCTGGCTGGTGGCGTCCACACCGTTAGCCCCCCTGGAGCAGGCCTCCCGGAGTTTGCTTACCTCCCTTCTCGCTCTGCTCGTGCTGGCGATCCTCGGGACTTCGGCTCTGGCTTATCTGCTGGCCCGGGTCATCACGCGCCCCCTCGAGCAGCTGTCCGAGGGCGCCAACGCCATCGCAGAAGGCAGGTTCGACCACCGCATCCCGGTGGAGCATGAGGACGAGGTGGGTCAGGTGGCTGCTGCCTTCAACGAGATGAGCGACAGGCTCAGCGACACCGTGGGCGAGCTCTACGCGTCACGCGATCAGTTGCACCGAGCGGTGCGCCGGGTTGGAGAGACGCTGCGCTCGACCCACGACATGAAGCAGATGCTCGAAAGCATCCTGAACACTGCGGCCGAAGCTGTCGGCGCGGACGCGGCAACGATGTGGATGTTCACGCCCTCGCGCGAGGAGCTGTACCCCGTGGCCCAACGCGGAACGCCCGCTGGTTTGACCCGCATCAAGGTCGGCGAAGGGATCGTCGGTCTGGTAGCGGAGCGAGCAACGAACATCATGACGGATGGTGGCGACAACGGGCCCCGCCCCGCCCACGCCGAACCCGCGTTCCCCGTCTCGATCGCAGTTCCCATCTACAGCCAGGATCGGATCATGGGAGTGCTCTCTGCTTATCGCAATGAGCCCGGCTTCGGCTTCACGCAAGGCGACCTCGAAACGGTCGAGTTCCTCGCCGAGCAGGGCGGAGCAGCGATCGAGAATGTCTTGTTGCACGAAGAGGCGCAGCGGCTTTCCCTGACGGACCAACTGACGGGGGCCTGGAACCGGCGCTACTTCCAGATGCAATTCCGGCAAGTGCTTGCGACCGCGCAGCGGTTCGAACGGCCTTTCAGCATCCTGATGCTCGACCTCGATCACTTCAAGACGGTCAACGACACTTACGGACACCCGCGAGGCGACACGATCTTGGTGGACTTCGCGGGCCGCGTGGAAAAGGTGCTCCGAGAAGTCGACACCTTCGCTCGTTACGGCGGCGAAGAGTTCATCTGTCTGCTTTCGGAGACCGATCTGGAAGGCGCGCTGACGACCGCCGGCAAGATCCAGGACGCGATCAAGATGAAGAAGTTCGGGGGCCTGGGCGAGG
Organism: Actinomycetota bacterium; assembly: GCA_036265345.1. GTDB lineage: Bacteria > Actinomycetota > CADDZG01 > CADDZG01 > WHSQ01 > DATAPE01. Next base: position 2,536 of record DATAPE010000266.1, on the reverse strand, counting down.
AGCAGGTCAGTTTGACGGTCTCCATCGGAGTCGCCTCCCATCCCGAGCATGGCCGTGCCTTCCGACCGCTTATAGAGGCCGCGGACCAAGCGCTCTACCGAGCCAAGCAAGAGGGTCGCGACCGCGTGTGCACCGCGCAGAAGTCGCCGCCCGACCTGAAGCTGGCCAACTAGACTCCACCGCGCACATCCCCCATCGTTCGGAGGTCGCGGTTGTCGGTTCGTAAGGCAGTGATCGCCGCTGCTGGCCTGGGCACCCGCTTTCTCCCGGCGACGAAGTCACAGCCGAAAGAGATGCTGCCGGTCATCGACAAACCCGGGATCCAGTACGTCGTCGAGGAGGCGGTCCGAGCCGGGCTCGATGACCTGCTGATCATCACCAGCCGCGGCAAGACGACGCTCGAGGACCACTTCGACCGCTCGCTCGACCTCGAGCATCACCTCGAACGCGTTGGCAAGAGCGAGGAGCTGGAGGAAGTGCGCGCCATCGGGGAACTCGCCGACATCTGCTTCGTTCGACAGAAGGAGCCCGCTGGCTTTGGGGACGCGATGTTGATGGCGGACAAACATGTTGGCGATGCCCCCTTCGTCGGGATGGTCGGCGACCAGATCGTTCCCGAAGCCGTCCATGGCGAGACCGATCTGATCGACGGCATGATGCGCATCTTCGAAGAAACGGGGTGCAGCGTAGTCGCGGTGCAGGAGACAGCTCCGGAGAACGTTTCCTCCTATGGAGTCATCTCGCCGGGACCGGCTTCCGGCGATGCCATTCGCATCCTGGACATGGTGGAGAAACCGCAGCAGGAAGACGCGCCGTCGAACCTGATCTCGGTGGGCCGTTATCTGTTCACAGCCGACATCTTCGATGCGATCAGGTCAACGAACGCCGGACTGGGCGGCGAGCTCCAGCTGACCGACGGGATCAGGCTTCTCGCGCAGGACAAGGGTGCGTACGCGTACGTGTATCGGGGACCCATCTTCGACGTGGGCAACAAGCTCGATTACCTGCGGGCGACGATCGAGTTGGCGCTGGGCCGCGATGACCTGGCGAAGCCGCTGCGAGAGTTCCTCGAAGAGATCACCAGCAGACAGGACTAGTGTGCCCGACGACCTTTTGACCGTCGATGAGGCGCGCGCACGCGTCTTGGATTCGGTGGCTCCCGTCGGCACGACTGAGGTGCTGCTTCGGGATGCGCTGGGCCTGGTCGTGGCCGCAGACGCGATCGCCCCACACGACCTCCCTCGTTTCGACAACTCGGCGATGGACGGCTATGCCGTGCGAGCTGACGACGTTGCCGGCGCTTCGCCCGATCATCCGTCGAAGCTGAAAGTCATCGGAGAAGTGCGGGCGGGGGATCCGGGCGAACTGAAGGTGCTCCCGGGGACGGCCTCCCGGATAATGACCGGGGCGCCCGTTCCCGCCGGCGCCGATGCGATAGTTCGCGTGGAGGACACGGTCGAGCTGGAGGGTTACGTGCTGGCCGGCGCCGCGATGCCACGCGGCATGCACGTCCGCCCCGCCGGCGATGACATCACTGCAGGACAGGTCGTCGTTCGTGCGGGAACGGAACTGGGGCCGGGAGAGCTGGCGGTGCTGGCATCGATGGGGCTTTCTCCACTTGCCGTGCGGCGCGGGCCCAAGGTCGCGTTGCTTGTTACCGGCGACGAGCTCGTCGATCCCGAGGCGCAGCCGGCCCCCGGGCAGATCCGGGATTCGAACTCGGTTGCCCTAAGCGCGCTGATCCGGGAGGCCGGCGCCGATCTCATCCCATTGGGACGGATCGAGGATAAGCGCGACTCGGTGCGAGACGCGTTCGAGCGCGCGGCCGCGCTCGCCGATCTCGTTGTTTCGTCCGGAGGTGTCGCGGTTGGACGCTACGACTTCGTGAAGGATGTCGTCGAGGAGCTGGGCGCCATCTCTCTCTGGCGGGTGGCGATGCAGCCGGGGAAGCCCGTTGTGTTGGGACAGATCAAAGACACTCCGTTCCTCGGGCTTCCCGGCAACCCCGTCTCGATCCATGTGGGATTTGAGCAGTTCGTCAGACCTGCGATCCGCAAGATGAGGGGGTGCGCGTCTCTGCTTCGCCCAGTGATCCGTGCGCGCCTTGAGAAAACGATTGAGAAGATCCCGGGCCGTCTGCACTTCGTGCGCGTTCGTCTAGCGATTTCCGAAGGGGAGTGGACGGCGACTCCGACCGGCCCCCAGGGCTCGCACATCCAGTCGAGCCTCGTCGGATGTCACGGGGTCGCACGGTTCGCGCGCGAGCTCGACCGTTTGGACGCGGGAACCGAGGTGGAAGTCGAGGTGTGGAGGCTTCCGGGGGCCGAAGAGTGATAGCGAACCACATGGGGGCCGAAGAGTGACGGCGGATCATCCCGAGGCGCGTGCCCGCATGGTCGACGTTACGGGTAAGGACGTCACGCACCGAGAAGCGGTCGCGACAGGACTCGTGCGGATGTCCCTGTCGACCAGGGACCTGATCCTTGCGGGTGGCCTCGCAAAGGGCGATGCGCTCGGAGTGGCGCGAGTCGCCGGG
>DATAPE010000265.1:0-5881 GCA_036265345.1 Actinomycetota bacterium | reverse complement strand
AAGACCACCCAGATCACTGCGATCCACCCGATCGGCTTGCTCCACCGTCCGAGATTCCACGGGCCGGGAACGAAGTTCTCATCGTTGATCAGCCGCAGCAGGATCGGTATCGCGTAGGCGATGTAGAGGCCGATGACCGCGATGGATGTCACAGCGAAGTACGCCACGGGGCTCCACAGGTAGGGGACCCCTAGGATGAAAGCTCCCACCGTAGCCAGCCAGATCGAGTTCGTCGGCGTCCGGGTCCGCTTGTTTATCCGATGGAAGAACGCCGACCCCGGTAGGGCGCCATCGCGAGAGAACGCGTAGATCATGCGCGAGTTGGCGGTGACGGAAGACATCCCGCAGTAGAACTGCGCGACCACGACGATGAACAGCAGGAACTCGCCTAGATGCCGCCCCGCGGCGTCGATGAAGATCTGCGCCGGGGGAACGCCGGTGGAAGAAGCCAGCTCAGCCGCGTAGTTCTGGATCGCCCAGGTGACTCCGATGAGCAGGATCCACCCTGCGATCAGTGAAACGACGATGGACATGACGATGCCCCACGGCCCGGTCACCGCGGCGTCCCGCGTCTCCTCGGTCATATGGGCGGAGGCGTCGTAGCCCGTAAACGTGTATTGGGCCAGCAACAGACCGAGAAGGAAGACATAGATCTTCGAGCTCCACCCCGTGTTGTTCACGAACTTCGTGAAGACGAACGAGAGCGACTGATGATGGTCGGGCACGATCCACAACACGCCGACGATGAAGAGGACGCCGATGATGTGCCACCACACGCTTACATCGTTGAGCAATGCCACCAGCCGCACGCCGAACGTGTTCAGCAATCCATGGACGAACAGGACGATCGCATAGATGAAGATCACCCAACCTGGGCCCGTGGGGTAGTTGAACAAGAGATTCAGGAACGCGGTCAGGAAGAACGCCAGACCAAAGTCGATTCCGGCAGTAACCGCCACCTGTCCCATCAGGTTGAACCATCCCGTGAACCAGCTCCACGCGGGCGCGTTGTTGCGGGCGAGCTTCGCCGACCAGTAGTACAGACCACCGGCGGTGGGGTAGCTGGAGCACACCTCCGCCATCGCCAGCCCGACGAACGTGACCATGATGCCCACGAGGGGCCACCCGAGAGTCATATCGACCGGCCCTCCGGTGTTCATGCCGAAGAGGTAGAGCGTCAAGCAACCCGAGAGGATCGAGATGATTGTGAAGGAGACTGCGAAGTTGGAGAAGCCCCCCATCTGGCGCAGGAGCTCTTGCGCGTAACCAAGCTCGTGCAGCCGTTCCGTGTCGGTGGTGCGTGAAACGGTCGAGCCCTCGCCTGTAGCCGACATCGACCCACCCTCCCCGGTGAACGTCTCGCGCGACACTCGCCGCCGCGCTCCACATGGGACATGCCAACCTCGGCGGCCATTGTGCGATGCTCCGCGCGGTCCTGCAAGGGGCTGGGTAGAAAATCTGACTAACTAAGGGTTAAGACGTCTCCGGAGTTACGTAGGCCGCAGTCAGTCCGCCGTCGACCAGGAACGTCGAGCCGGTAACGTAAGAGGAGTCGTCGCTGGCGAGGAACAGGGCTCCCTGGGCGATCTCCCGGGCCTCGGCGAACCGGCCCATCGGCAGGTGCACGAGCCTGCGCTCCATGGCCCCCGGGGAAGACTCGAACAGCCGCATGAGCAGCGGGGTTTCCACCGGGCCGGGACACAACGCGTTGACCCGGATGCCGCGACGGGCGAACTCCACCGCAAGCTCGCGCGTCATCGACAGCACGGCCCCCTTCGAGGCCGTATAGGAGACCTGGGAAGTGGCCGCGCCCACGAGCGCCACGAAAGATGCGACGTTGATTATCGAACCGCCACCTCGGTCGAGCAGATGCGGCATCCCGAACTTGCAGCACAAGAAAACGCCCTTCGTATTGACGTCTTGTACTCGCTGCCATGCGTCGACCTCGGTCTCTAGGATCGAGGAGTCGTCGGCAGGCATGATCCCTGCGTTGTTATAGAGCACATCGATCCCGCCGAAACGCTCCGCCGTCGAGCGATACATGTCTTGAACGCTGGATCCGTCGGTGACATCGACCCGGAAGAAGAAGGCGTCAGCACAAGCATCGGCGGCTTCTCGGCCCGCCTTCTCGTCAACGTCTGCGATGCAGATCCTGGCCCCCTCCTCCGAGAAGAGCAGCGCGGCCTCACGTCCGATGCCGCCCCCGGCCCCGGTGATGACGCAAACCTTCCCGTCGAGCCGGCCCATCTATGCGTCCGTTGCCAAAAAGACGTTCTTGATCTCGCTGTAAGAGGACAGCGCGTGCATCCCGAGTTCCCTGCCGAATCCTGATTGCTTGAAGCCCCCGAACGGGGTTTGGACGCGCACAGATGTGTTCGAGTTGATAGACAGCACCCCGGCGTCGATGCCTCGAGCCGCACGCATCGCCCGCGCCGCATCTCGCGTCCAGATGGAACCAGACAGACCGTAGGGAGTGTCGTTGGCGATCCGGATCGCATCTTCTTCATCGACGAAGGGGATGACGGCGGCCACCGGCCCGAAGATCTCCTCGCGGGCGGGGCGGGAATCGTTCGATACGGGGGCAAGGACGGTGGGGGGAAACCAGAAGCCCGCTCCCGTGGGGGCGGCTCCCTGGTAGGCGACGTCGCCATCGACGAAGGAGGCGACCTTCTCCCTCTGGTCGGCAGAGATCAGGGGTCCCATCTCGGTGTCTGGATCAGCCGGGTCACCCACGACAAGCTGCCGCGTCGTGGCGATGAGAAGCTCGAGGAACTCATCGAAGACTTTTTGCTGCACCAGGATCCGGCTTCGAGCGCAGCAGTCCTGCCCCGCATTGCCGAACACCGCGTAGGGGGCCGCGGCCGCAGCCAGCTCCAGGTCGGCGTCGTCGAAGATCACGTTTGCCGACTTGCCACCGAGCTCGAGGGTGACCCGCTTGATCGTTCCTGCCGCGGTCTCCATGACCCGCCGGCCCACCTCGGTCGACCCGGTGAACGCGATCTTGGCCACATCCGGGTGCTCCAGCAGCCGCTGACCGACGACACTTCCCTTGCCCGCGACGACGTTGACGACGCCTGCGGGGATGCCCGCCTCCAGTGCAAGCTCGGCCAGGCGTAACGAGGTCAGGGGCGTGAGCTCCGCAGGCTTGAGCACCACCGTGTTGCCGCACGCCAGTGCAGGCGCGACCTTCCAGCTGGCGATGTTCAACGGGAAGTTCCACGGCGTGATCAGGCCCACCACCCCGAGGGGCTCTCGAAAGGTGAGGTCGATGCCTCCGGCCACCGGTATCGATTCCCCATAGTGTTTGTCGACCGCGCCCGCGTAGAAGTGGAAAACCTCGGCGACCATCGCCACTTCACCCCTGGAGTCAGAGATCGGCTTGCCGACGTTGCGGGTCTCGAGATCGGCCAACTCCTCTGCCCGCTCCTCGATCTGCGCCGCGAGTCGCCGCAGAAGCCGTGCCCTGTCGGATACGGACACCTTCGCCCACGCCGGGAATGCGCGCCGGGCGGCTTCGATTGCCCGGTCCATATCAGCAACCTCTGGGGACGGCAGCTCGACGATGGCTTCTTCGGTCGCAGGATTCAGTACTAGCAACGGGCTCCTTCACGACGATGGCGCGGGTGGAAACGCGCAATGTAACGTAACCGTCGATCGGTCCGGACACTCGGCGTAGGCCGCTCGTGGTCAGTCCACGGCGGAAGCGGGGGGGTGGTGGAGTTGCCGTCAGACGTTGACGTTGCGGCGCTGGAGAGGATGATCAGGGACGGAGAGATCGACACCGTTCTGTGCGTCTTTCCGGATCTGCAGGGTCGCTTCATGGGCAAGCGGGTAACCGGCGACTACTTCCTCGACGACGTTCTGGGCCGGGAAGGTCTCCACGCATGCCTCTACCTGCTTGCGGTGGATATGGAGATGGAGCCCGTTCCCGGCTACAGCTACGCCAACTGGGACACGGGTTACGGGGATTTCAGGATGGTTCCGGATCTCCCGACGCTCCGAATCATCCCCTGGTTGGAGAAGACCGCCCTCGTTATCTGTGACATCTACGCCGAGCATGGCGATGATCCTGTTGAGGTCGCGCCCCGTCAGATCCTAAAAGCTCAGGTCGAGCGAGCCAGGCAGAAGGGCTACACGCTGAAAGCCGCCTCGGAGATCGAGTTCTACCTGTTCAAGGATCCGTTCGACGAGTCGCGCATCCGCGGGTACCGCGACATCAGGCCGCATTCCGAATACATCCAGGATTACCACATCCTCCAAACCACCAAAGACGAGTGGATCATCCGTCAGATCCGCAACGGGATGAATGCCGCCCGGATCCCCATCGAGTTCTCCAAAGGCGAATTCGGCCGCGGGCAGCACGAGATCAACGTCGTCTATGCAGATCCTGTCGAGACTGCCGACCGGCACAGCATCTACAAGAACGGTGTCAAAGAGATCTGTGCGCTAAACAATGTGTCTGCCACGTTCATGGCCAAGTGGTCGATGGACGAAGCCGGCTCCTCGTGCCATCTACACTCGAGTCTGTGGGACGAGGATGGCAAGAAATCGCTGATGTGGGATCCCGATGCCTCCGATCACCTGTCAGAGACGTTTCGCGGATACGTCGGCGGCTTGATGGACACCGCGCGCGAGATGGCATGGATGTTCGCGCCCGGTGTCAACTCCTATAAGCGTTACCAAGCGGCGTCGTGGGCTCCCACGGCGATCGCGCTTGGCAAAGACAACAGAACGTGCGGATTCCGCTTGGTAGGTGAGGAGGAGTCCTTCCGCATCGAGTCTCGGATCCCCGGAGCCGACGCCAATCCGTACCTTGCGTTCGCAGCAACTATCGCGGGGGGCCTGCACGGCCTGGATAACAAGATCGAGCCTCCAGAGATCTTCCAGGGCAACGCCTACGAAGCCACCGACATCCCCCGTGTGCCGACGTCGCTGCACGAGGCCATCGCCGAGTTCGAGAAGAGCGAGGTGGCGCGTGAGGCATTCGGCGATTTCGTGTTCGAGCATCTCTTGAACACGGCCCGGCAGGAGCAGATCACGTTCGATAACACCACCGTCACGGATTGGGAATTGCTGCGTTACTTCGAACGCGTGTAGCAGCTTGAAGCCGGTCTTGTGCGTTAGCCACGAAGCCTCGGTATCCCCGGGCATCGCGGCCGAGGTGTTCGATGAGGCCGGCGTCCCCTTCCGGATGATGCGGGCGTGGGAAGAGACCGACTGGCCGGCCCCCGACGCCATCGCGGGCCTGGTCGTGCTCGGCGGCGAGATGAATGCGTACGAGGTGGACGCGTTTCCCTTCCTCAAAGACGTACAAGCGTTCACCGCTGCGGTGGTGGCGAAGGGCGCCCCGGTCTTCGGTATCTGCCTCGGCGCGCAGATCCTGGCGATCGTTCTTGGTGGCTCGGTCACGCGATCGCCGCGGGTCGAGATCGGCTTCAAGTTGCTGGATGCGACCATCGAGGGTAAGAGCGACCCCGTGCTGGGTGGATTTGCAAACGACGTCGCAGTGTTCCAGTGGCACGAGGACACCTTCGTTCTGCCGCCGGCAGTCACACTTCTCCTCTCGGGGGGTGGTTTCGATCAAGCCTTCAGGTGGGGCGCCAATTGTTATGGAACGCAGTTCCACTTCGAGGTGACCGAGAGCGATATCGCCGCGTGGATCGAAGCCACTCCATCCGAGCGCCTCTTGCATTACTGGGGGCGCTCGGGCGAAGAGGTGCTGGCCGAGGCGCGCTCGAAGCTTCCGGAGCAACAGGATGCGGCCCGGGTTGCATTCCGCCAGTGGTCCGGCCTGTTGGAGACTTGATCTGATGGCTCGAGAAGGGTCTGCGAGAAAACCACTGATCGGCATCACCTGCTACGTGGAGCAGGCGACCTGGGG
>DATAPE010000264.1:0-4319 GCA_036265345.1 Actinomycetota bacterium | reverse complement strand
GGAGACTCTTCTCCGGTGGTACACCCTCCATGTCTTGTTCTTACCGTTCATCCTCGTCATATTCATCTCGGTGCACTTCTGGCGAGTGAGGAAGGATGGAGGAATCTCGGGCCCGATGTAGGCCGAGGAGATAACAACGATGCCCACACCAGACGAGGTCTACGAGCAGGTACTGGCCGAGGAGACCGGCAAGGGCTCTTCTCCAGCAGTGGCCCAAGCGCGGGCGAAGGCGGCCCGCGTTCGCGCCCAGCGCGGCTCGACGACCCCGAACAAGCCCGACCCCGCCACCGCGGCCCGGCCGGCAGCCGAAGCTCCCGCGGCGGCGGCAACCCCGCCGGCCGAGGAGGCTCAGCCCGCAGCCGTAGCCGCCCCCGCCGCGGCCGCTTCGGCGCCTGCCCGTCCTGCAGCTGCCGCGACCGCCACCCGTCCCCCCGCTCCTGCGAAGAAGGCCGTGGGCAACGGGCAACCCGCGGTGCCCGACCGGGTCCAACGACTGCTCGCGGTCGTCAAACCCGAATCGATCCAGAAGGTCGAACGCCAGCCGATGGATCGCGTCAACGTGTGGCCGCACCTGATGGCGGCGGAACTGATCTCACTGATGGTCGTGCTGCTGTTCCTGACGATCTTCTCCGCGACGGTGGACGCTCCCCTGCGGGAGCTCGCCAACTTCAACCAGACCCCGAACCCCTCTAAAGCGCCGTGGTACTTCCTCGGCCTGCAGGAGCTGCTTCGCTACTTCCACCCACAGGTCGCCGGGGTGACGATCCCCACGGTCATCATCATCGGCTTGATAGCCGCACCATTCGTGGACCGCAATCCGTCGACCCGCCCGGACGACCGCAAGCTGGCCATCGTCCTCTTCTCGTTCTTCGTTCTCAGCTTCTCGATCCTCGTCATCTTGGGGATGTTCTTCCGGGGGCCGGGATTCAACTTCGTGTTCCCCTGGAAAGGCGGGATCTTCTTTGAACTCTGACAACGACTCCTTGCGTACGCGCGCGCCCAGAAACAGGTCACTGTGAACGCCGGAACGATCGCCCTCATCGTGATCGCTCTCAGCGTTGCCGCGTGGGGCCTGTTCATGGCCAATACGATCATCCGGCGCCAGCGCAAGGCCGCGCTCGCGACTGCCGCGCCGGCCGAGGCACGGGCCGAACCGCAAGCGGCCGGGGCGTCCCCGCCGCCATCAGAGCCTCCGCAGGTGACCGTGGAAACGGTCCCCAAGGCGCGGCGGAAGCCCCTGACCACGGATCAACTTGCAGTCACTCGGCGTCAGTTCCTGAACCGCGCGTGGACTATGTCCTTCCTTGGATTCCTCGGGTTCTTCGGCTTGTCGACGCTTTCGTTCCTGTGGCCGAAGTTGACAGGCGGATTCGGGACGAAGATCACAGCCGGCAACTACAACGACATCCTTTCGCAGATAGGGCCGGGGGCGAACTTCGTTCCGCAGTACGTCGCCGAGGGGCGCTTCTACCTCGTCTACTACGGAGGCGACGGCAGTGCCCCGGTCTACCTCGCCACCAAAGCGAAGCAATACAAGATGCAAGCTCTGTACCGCAAGTGCGTGCATCTCGGTTGCTCACCGCCGTGGTGCAGCACCTCGACGCTGTTCGAATGCCCGTGCCACGGATCCAAGTACACCCTCGCAGGTGAATACTTCGCGGGCCCCGCGCCGCGGGGCCTCGATCGCTTCCCCATCTCGGTAGCGGGCGGCAAGGTCGTCGTAGACACCGGCAACCTGCAGACGGGACCGCCGCGAGGTACCGCATCATGGCCACAGTTCAACCAGCCCAACGGTCCCTTCTGCATCCCGACTTGATGGGGCAGGCGTTCCAGTGAGCACCAACGACGTCATCCTCGTCGCTATCGTCGTGATGGTGCCGACGGCGTTGCTGTGGGCCATATTCCTCGTTCGTCGTGGGCGGCCCGGGCAGCCTGCCCGCCCCAGGATCGGCATCCCTCGGGCGCTCCGACCGGGGCAACCGGACGAGGTCCTGGAAGGCAAGCGCCTCGAGCGGATCCTGACGTGGGGCTTCATCGTCACGCTCGCTCTGGCCATCTTCATCCCCGCGTACTGGCTCCCCGAGACCCAGCGACAAACCGCTTACCAGGACAAGTTGAACGAGGCATCCGTCGAGCGGGGAAGCATCATCTTCAAGCCGCCGGGAGTGCTTCCACCCAACGCCGATCCCCTTCAGTTCAAGAAGGTCGAGAAGAGCCTGTCGCTCGGGATGGGCTGCGCGAACTGCCATGGCGCCGGTGGTGCCGGGGGCCAGAACGTCTTCACCGACCCGGTGACCGGGAGCAAGGTCGTTTATAAGGTCCCACCCCTCAACAACGTCTTTCAACGATGGGACGAGGACACCGTGAGGTTCACGATCGAGCAGGGGCGGCCGGGTACGGATATGCCCACCTGGGGTGTGCTGTACGGGGGCCCGATGACCGAGATGATGATCAACGACGTCATCGCGTACCTCCACTCGCTGCCGGGCAACCAGCCGGGGGCCGCTCCACCTCTCCCGTCGAGCTGCAGCCACCTCCCCAAGACGTCGCTGACCCCGTCGCCGTCGCCATCCTCATCGGGCGGGGGAGGGGCGGCGGCGAAGGCCAACAAGCCGAAGCCCGCCGCTTCCACCGGGCCGTTCGGCGAGGGCAAGCCGAAGCAGGCGAAGGTCTCCCCGCAGGTGTTGGACTGCGGAAAGGGCATCTTCATGGCGCGCTGCGCCGTGTGCCACGGCCCCGAGGGCCAGGGCAAGCAGGACTCCACGCTGGTGGCGTTGCCGGGCACCGGCGTGCCTGGCATCCCCCTCCAGAAGGGACCCGTCTGGTACCAGGGCATGGCGCTGTGGCACGGGAACGTTCAGCACCTCACCGAAAGTGAGCATTTCTTCACCATCGTCAACGGTCGAAGGTTCGCGTTCATGCCTCCTTGGGGCGAGTCGCCCGCGCAGGGGATCCCGGTGCCGCCCAATCCGCTTTCCGACGATCAGATCAACGCCGTGATGCAGTACGAGCGGACCCTGTAACCGTGAGCACCATCTTTGTAACGGGCGTCGCGGTCACGATTGCGGGCATCGTGGTCTTCATCGGCAGCATCTTCCTGGTGCTCTCCCTCGTGCTTGGCGGCCGCCTCGCTTACTTCGTGACAGCGTCGGTAACGCTGGCGATCCTTGTCATCCTCGGCGTCGTTTGGTCGATCAACCCGTTGGGTCCTGTCGGCCAACTGCCGGCGTGGGTGCCGCAGGCAGCCGCCGACTCTCCGTCCCAGATCAATTTCGGGCCGATGTCGTCGTATCCCAATGGGCCGTGGAAGGCAGCGGACAAGAACGATGCCGCGCAGGTAGCACTGGCATCGGCCATGCAGGGAGTTGCCACGGCAGCCCTACAACAAGGGATCACCAGCGGCAAGGTCAAGAGCTTCCCCACCACTTCGCTCGCGGTCGTTGACGGAACGAAAACACGACTGCTGCTGCAAGGCAGCAAGCAATACGGCGCTGTCACCTACGGCGCCACTACCGGGAAGCCGAGATCGGCGGTCGCGCTCTTCTATTACAACCCCGGCGATCCTCTGGGGCCCCCACGCAAGATCACTCTGGGACTCTTCATCGTGTTCGCGCTGCACCTCTTCGGGATGAACCGTGTCGAGCGCAAGGCGAGGATGGCCGGCAACGGGGGCCAGACCGATGTTTAGGCGGGGGCCTGCGCGCCTTTACCTCGCCCTGGCAGGCGTCGTGCTTCTCCTCGCGGCGTGCAGCGGCACGGGGATAGACGCGGGCGGCGAGTCCGAGACCAACAACGGCGGCATCGCCTTCGTCGCCATGGCGGGGATGTTGATCGTGATCGGCCTGGTTCTATGGTGGATCATCGGCCGCGAGGACTGAGGCCCGGCCGAGTTCAGCGAACAAACACATCTCTTCTCAGACCCATAGCCATAGTGCGACCTATGTTCCTCTTTTGCGACGTGCGCCACCATTTCGCGACCGGGTCAGCAGAGCAGGTGCATCCAAAGTGGCTGCTGAGCACCTCAGTAACGACGATGCAGCACGTTGGCGCAGCCTAGAGGCCGTCGCACATACAGAGCGTGCAGAAATCCTGGTGGTGGTGCTGCCGCGAGGCGGACCTGCCTCCTGACCATTCCTTGCCATTCCCGGCAGCGCTCGTGTGACTGGGCCAGGAGGATCCCCCCGAGCACGAGCGCGACCACCACCACCACGGTGCCCGCGAGGAGCTTCCATCGAGTAGCGGTCGTCCTCGGGCTAAGCAAAGAGCGACTCTCGTTCTAGAAGGTGCTCAGGACTTTGTGGGTCGCTTCCACGATCCGG
>DATAPE010000263.1:0-6530 GCA_036265345.1 Actinomycetota bacterium | reverse complement strand
GAGGAAGGGCAGGTTCAGCGCCATCAAGATGAGGTAGGAGACCGCGAGCAAGGCTGCGGTCGCCGTGAACCATTTCATCTGCAACCGCTCCTGGCCTGTGGAGCGCCGGAAGCGCCGAACCAACCCCACCGCGCAGCCGACGATCGCGATCGGGATCAGCGCGATGAGGGCGAATGCTGCCCCGATATAGGGCCGGAGCGCTTCGATCCCCAGCGGGTTCCGGATGCCCGGGTATCCCTGATCACCAAAATGTGACGGTGCGACGGTAATGACCAGATAGGCGAGCACCATCGCGCCGCCCGAGAACCATGCCCACGGTTTCCAGCCACGTGTAGGCAGGTGCCCGTCGGGGAACAGCAGTAGAAGGAAAGTCCCTACCAGGCCGATGAAGGGAACCCAGGTCCCCTCACCCAGGGCGAGAGCGATGTCGGGCCGTGGCAGCGACCCTGGCTGGATATCCAAGGCATAGGAGGCGTAGAGCCCGATCGCGGCAGCGAAGGCCTCGCCGGCACCGATCCCAAGCATGATTCTCCCGACGGAGTTACCCACCTGCCGGGAAACGATCAGTGCCCCCACGACGGGAAACGTGAGCATCCCGAGCGAGAAGATATCCAGCGTGTCGCCACGCGTGACCCCATAAACCTGAGATCCCACGACCACGACAACGATGACGCCCAAACCGATCCATACGAGACGCGTCGATGTCTGCACTCTCACGGCATCGGCTCCAGTGCCCTTACCAGGATCGGCAACGTGCCCACCGCTGCCGTCCCCTCGCCGGGAGTTGACTCCACCGTCAGCGATCCCCCGATAGCCGCAACGCGATCGGCCATGTTCTGGGTCCCCGAACCTTTAACGGTCACGCGGGGGTCGAACCCCTGGCCGTCGTCCCGAACCACGAACTCGAGCGCGTCATCGGTTACTGACAGTTCGATCGTGGCTTTCGTTGCGTGCGCATACTTACCCACGTTCTGGAGCGCTTCGAGGCAGCAGAAATAGACCGCGGCCTCGATCTCCTGGGGATAGCGAGCTAGGTCCTCGCCGTGGACTTCCACCGCGACCGGCGCGGTGCGTGCCTGAGCTTCGAGCGCGGCCACCAAGCCTTGCTCGGCGAGCAACGGCGGATAGATCCCGCGCGCCAGATCTCTCAGGGTGTCCAACGCCTCGCCCGCTTGCTGCTCGAGGTTAGCGATCATCTCTTCCGCCTTGCCGGGATCGCGCTCGGTCAGTCGTTCTGCCAGCGCGAGGCGTGTCTTCAAAGCGACCAGGTGCTGTTGGGCGCCGTCGTGGAGGTCGCGCTCGAGACGTCTGCGCTCCTGGTCCTGGGTCGCTACCAGTCGCTGTCGCGAAGCTTTGAGCTCGTCCAGACGCGCCAGCAGCTCGGCGGTGAGCCCGACGTTGCGCAGCACCAGGCCCGCCTGCGACGCGAGGTCGACCAAGAGGCCCTCTTCTGCCGGGGTCAACGGCTCGCCCGGGGGCTTGGTCACCGTGAGCGCGCCCAGCAGCTCTCCTTGATGACGCACCGGGATCGCCTTGTCGATCCCCTCGAACGCCGGCAGCTGCCCATCGCTTAGCGCGAGCGCGGCGGGGTCGCGTACCGCTGCTTCAGGCCAGGTGGCGGCACAGCGGAGCTTCCCCTGGGAGCGCAGCCACACCTCGGCATGTGCGGCGCCGGTACCTTCGGCGACCGTGCGGGCCATCTTGGGAAGGACATCCTCGGTGGCGTAGTTCTCCGCTACCCGGCCCGAGAACTGCGACAGGATCTCGTACGGGGTCGCTCTGTTGCCGTAGACGAGCCGGTTGGCGAACCGCTGCACCCGTTCTCTCACCGGCTGGAACGCGATCGCGACCACCGCAGTGGCAAGGATCGAGAGACCGAGGTTCGGCTTTCCACCCGAACCGATGAGCGCTCCGATACCGACCACGATGGCGACGTAAACGAGCGTGATGAATACAGCGAGAGCACCGAACACCACGGTCTTCCTGATGACGACATCGATGTCGTAGAGGCGGTACTTCAGGATGGCGATGCCGACCACTATCGGGATCAAGACAAAGGGAAGGATCGCGAGGCTGCTGATCGTATTGATCCAGTCGGGCGTTGGCTTGTCGAGCAGCGTGAAGGGGATGCTCGACAACATCGCAAATAGGTAGCCGGCTGCAAGCAGGCCGGCGCTGGCCGCGAACCATTTCATCTGGAGTCGCTCCTGGCCCTGGGATCTTCGGTACCGGCGGATCACGGCTACGGCACAGCCCACGATAGCGATAGGGATCAGGAAGACCGAGCTGGTCAGCACACCCGCGATAGGCCGAAACGCTTCGATCCCCAATGGGTTTTTCACGCCGGGTGCCCCCGGTGACATGTCAGGGTCCGAATAGCCTAGATCTTTGAAGTGTGACGGGATGAGAGTCAGCAGGGTGTAAACGAGAATCATCGAGGTCGCGCAGAACCAAGCCCATGGCCGCCATCGAGGAGTTGGCAGATGGCCGTCGGGAAACAACAAGATAAAGAATGTGCCCACCATCCCGATGAACGGCACCCACAATCCCGCGGCCAACGCGAGGGCGATCCCTGGAAACGGCAGGGACCCTGGGTAGACACGCAGGGCCGTGACCGCGTAGATCTCGAGAATGGCGGTGAGAGCTGCGCCTCCACCGATCCCAAGCATCAGCCATCCCATCGTGTGCTCCGGCTGGCGCGTGGCGATCACTGCTCCCACGATGGGGAACAGAAGGATTAAGACCAAGAACCAATCAGCGCCGGGGCCGAAATGGGCCGAGAGGGCCTCAGCAACCACTACCAGCAGGACGGTGGAGCCGAGCACTGCCCAAACGAGACGTCGCCGCGACCGTTCCGTCATGCCACCGACTCCAGGCTTCTGATCGGCAACCTGCCCGACACCGCGGTTCCCGCGCCGGGAGTTGACTCCACCGTCAGCGATCCCCCCATGGCCGCAACGCGATCGGCCATGTTCTGGGTCCCCGAGCCTTTAGCGGTCACGCTGGGATCGAACCCCACTCCATCGTCTCGAACCACGAACTGGAGCGCGTCCTCGGTGGTGGACAGTTCGATCGTGGCCTCGGTTGCGGCCGCATACTTGCCCACGTTCTGGAGCGCCTCGAGACAACAGAAATAGACCGCGGCCTCGATCTCCTGGGGATAGCGCCCGAGGTCCTCGCCGTGGACCGCCACCGCGACCGGCGCGGTGCTTGCTTGGCCTTCGAGCGCAGCCTTCAGGCCCTGCTCGGCGAGCAGCGGCGGGTAGATCCCCCGGGCCAGATCCCTCAGGGTGTCCAGTGCTTCACCCGCTTGTTGCTCGAGGTTGGAGATCATCTCTTCGGCCTTGCCGGGATCGCGCTCGGTCAGTCGTTCCGCCAGCGCGAGCCGAGTCCTTAGGGCGACCAGATGCTGTTGGGCCCCGTCGTGAAGGTCGCGCTCGAGGCGTCTGCGCTCCTGGTCCTGGGTCGCGACCAGCCGCTGCCGCGAGGCCTTGAGCTCGTCGAGGCGGCCCAGCAGCTCGGTCGTGAGCCCAACGTTCCTCAGGACCAGACCTGCCTGGGAGGCGAGGTCGGCCAGCAGTCCCTCCTCTGCTGGGGTCAGCGGCTCGCCCGGGGGCTTGGTGACGGTGAGCGCGCCCAGCAGCTCTCCTTGGTGACGCACCGGGATGGCCTTGTCGATCCCCTCGAACGCCGGCAGGTGGCCATCGCTGATCGCCAGGGCACCGGGGTCGCGGGCCGCTCCTTCAGGCCACGTGGCGGCGGACCGGAGCGTGCCCTGGGCTCGCAGCCACACCTCCGCATGCGCGGCGCCGGTGCCCTCGGCGACCGTGCGCGCCATCTTGGGAAGGACGTCTTCGGTAGCGTAGTTCTCCGCCACCCGGTCAGAGAACTGCGACAGGATCTCATACGGGGTCGCCCTGTTGCCATAGATGAGCCGGTTGGCGAACCGCTGCACCCGTTCTCTCACCGGCTGGAAGGCGATCGCGACCACCGCGGTCGCGATGATGGAAAGGGCCAGGTTCGGTTTGCCGGTTGATCCAAACACCGACCCGATGCCCACGACGATGGCGACATATACCGTCGTGATAAATACGGCGAGAGTACCGAGGACGCCGGCCTTATGAAGCACAACATCGATACCGTAGAGGCGGTACTTGAGGATCGCGATTCCGATGGAGATGGGAATCGCCGCGTAAGCCACAAGGGTCAGATTGGTGCTGATCTTACCGGCGGTGTTGGTGATGTTTGCGCTTTGAGGATGGCCGAGCAGTGTGATCATCGCGGCTAAGAAGGTGATTAGAAATATCAGCCCGCCAAAAGCGATCCACTTGATCTGATGGCGCTCTTCCTGGCCCGAACGACGATAACGCAGGACCAGAGCAGCGATTCCTCCGACAAAGCTCGTTGCGAAGAAGACAAACAACCAACCCAGGCGAGCGTTTGCGGCGACGCCCAGGGGATTGGCGGTACCCGGCCTGTTGCCTATCCGGCCCTGCTGAAGCAGCACGTGCAACGTGGTCAAGGCGATCACCACAGAGCAATACCGTGAATACCAGCGCCATCCGGATGACGGCAGGCGACCATCGGGCAAACGCATGGGCAGATGTGTCCCAATCAGGCCGAGTGCGATCGGCCACAAGGCCCCAACGACTTCGATCCACTCAGCGATGGGGACCGACAGCGTCTTCTGATCAAGTCCCCACTCAACGACTGCGCTCGCCGTCCCGGAGAGCTCCCAGATGAAACCGATCGCGAGGCAGATCCACCCGATGGAGTTGCCCGGCCGGCGGGTGGCGATCAGCCATCCAACTATCGGAAAAGCGAGGAGCGGTACCGGATAGAGGAAGGCGCCGAGCAATCCTCCGGATCCCCATCCGGTATCTGCTGGGAGCTTCGCTGCATCAAGGATGGAAACCAATAGCGCCACGGCCGTTAGCGCGAAGGTCGTGCCTGCGATCGCGGTCGCTAACCGCGTACCGGAGTTGGTGCGCTCTCTCATGCCACCGGCTCCAGCACCGTGACCGGCATGGTCCCCGACACGATCGTTCCGGCACCCGGAGTTGATGTCACGCGCAGCGATCCGTCCAGGGCCTCGACGCGATCGGCCATGTTCTGGAGACCTGAACCTTGAGGGATCACGCTGGGATCGAAGCCTGCGCCATCGTCTGTGACCGAGAACGCGAGCGCGCCATCGCCGGCGGACAGTGCGATCGTGACCTCGCCTGCCCCGGCGTGTTTGACCACGTTCTGGAGTGCCTCCAGGCAACAGAAATAGACCGCCGCTTCGATCTCCTGGGGATAGCGGGCGACGCCGTCGCCCCGGACCTCGACCGGGACCGGCACCTTGCGCGCCTGGGCCTCGAGGGCCGTGACCAATCCCTGGTCTGCCAGCAGAGGCGGGTAGATCCCGCGCGCCAGATCTCTAAGCGCTTCGAGGGCTTCCCCGGCTTCTGCCTTCACCGTCGCCAGGAGCTGCTTGGTCTCCAGAGGGTCTCGTCGCACCAGCGTCTTGGCGACGGCAAGACGCGTCTTTAGCGCCACCAGTTGGCGCTGGGCGCCGTCATGGAGATCGCGTTCCAACCGTCGTCTGGTCTCATCCTGCGCGGCAACGAGTCGCTGGCGCGACGCCCCGAGCTCATCGAGCCGCTGCAGGAGCTCCGAGGTGAGTCCCACGTTCCTTAGCACCAGACCTGCCTGCGAGGCGAGGTCGTTCAGCAGCCCTGCTTCGGCCGGAGTGAGCGGCTCGCCGGGGGGCTTGGTGACCGTCAGGGCGCCGAGGAGCTCTCCCTGATGGCGCACCGCAACCGCGTGGTCGACACCGTCGAAGTCGGGGAGCTGGCCGTCGGCCGCGGCTCGCGGTCTGGCCTCGGGGCGCGCATCCTCCGGCCACGATCCCGCGGGCCGCAGCTCGGTGCCCGATCGCAGCCACACCTCTGCGTGTGCGGCCCCGGTTCCTTCCGCCACCGTGCGCGCCATCTTGGGAAGCACGTCCTCGGTGGCGTAGGTCTCGGCGACGTTGCCCGAGAACTCCGCCAGCACCTCGTAAGGCGTAGCCCTCTGGCCGTAAACCAGGTGGTTGGCGAAGTGCTGCACCCGCTCTCTTACCGGTTGGAAGGCGACCGCCACGATGGCGGTGGCGACGATGGAGAGCCCGAGGTTCGGCTTCCCGCCAGAGCCGATCAGCGCTCCGATGCCAACCACGATGGCCACGTAGACGGCGGTGATGAACGCGGCGAGCGATCCGAACACCACGGTCTTGTTGATGACGACGTCGATGTCGTAGAGGCGGTACTTGAGGATTGCGATGCCTACAGTGATCGGGATCAAGATGAACGGATAGGTGCCGATGTTTCCAACCACGTCGATCCAGTGAGGGGTTGGGCGGTGGATCAGGAGGAAGGGCAGGTTCAGCGCCATCAAGATGAGGTAGGAGACCGCGAGCAAGGCTGCGGTCGCCGTGAACCATTTCATCTGCAACCGCTCCTGGCCTGTGGAGCGCCGGAAGCGCCGAACCAACCCCACCGCGCAGC
>DATAPE010000262.1:0-6896 GCA_036265345.1 Actinomycetota bacterium | reverse complement strand
ACCGGGCCCGCAAGATCTTGGAAGGGGTGGGGCTGGACGAGATCGGCAAAGAAAAGCGCCAACGCTCCGGCAAGGAGTTCTCGATGCGCTGGATCATGGTGCACATGATCCAGGAATACGCTCGCCACAACGGCCACGCCGATCTGATGCGAGAAGCGATAGACGGGGCCACGGCTGATTGAGAATCGCTTTGGTGTTGAAGCGTCTCGCGTCGGTTATGAAGGTTGAAGGGGGCGGGTAAGGCGCCACCACTCTAGAGAGACGTAACAGGCTAGAAAGGAGCCACCTTGATCGGCTTCGACGGATCCTGGTTCTTGATCCTTGGGTTCCTTATCTTCCTTCTTCCTCTCTTGATAGCCGTATACCGGCAGACCAACAACATCTTCCTGGTGGGCATCCTCAACATCTTCCTGGGGGCGACCGGCATCGTTTGGTTCATCGCGTTGTATCTGGCGTTGAAGGCACCCCGCCACAGCGCCTTTTTCGAGAAGCACTAACCAGCCATCTCTGATGGATCGGCACAAGGCCGCCGCGGGCATCCTCTAGTGGTGTCGTACGACCCCACGATCTACCAGGGCGCCGCGGCCCACTACCGGTACGGGAGACCGGCCTACTCGCCGCAACTCGAGGCTGTTCTCACCGAGGAACTAGAGCTGGATGGGATCGGGAGGCTCCTGGACGCTGGCTACGGACCCGGCGTCCTCACCGTCCGGATCGCCTACCTGTTCGAGCAGGCGGTCGGCCTCGACCCCGACCAAGCCATGCTCGCCGAAGGTCGCCGTGTCGCTCAAGAACGGGGCATCACGAACATCCGCTGGGTTCAAGCCCTCGCCGAGGACCTTCCCGGAGCAGCACCGGGACCGTACCGAGTGGTTACGTTCGGTCAGTCCTTCCACTGGACGGACGAAGCAAGTGTGGCCGAGGCCGTCTACGACATGTTGGAGCCAGGCGGCGCCTTAGCCCTGATCGTCCACACGGTCGAAGGGCGACCTGCACCGCCGAGCCCCGGGCCACCTCCGATCCCGCACGAAGAGATCAAGGAGCTGGTGCAGAGGTATCTCGGATCAACCACGCGCGCCGGCCATGGGAGCGCGCCCGTTCGAACCCATCGCTTCGAAGACGTCCTTGTTCGCACGCGGTTCGGTGCGCCACGGGCGATCTTCGCCCCCGGCATCCCTGACCTATTGCGGGACAGTGAAAGCGTGTTGTCCGGCTACTTCTCCATGTCCTTCTCGGCGCCGCACCTGTTCGGTGATCGTGTCGAGGACTTCGCCAGCGAGGTGCGGGAACTGTTGGCGTCACGGTCTCCCGAGGGCATTTTCTGGGACTGGCCCGGCGATACCGAAGTGATCCTCGCCCGCAAGCCCGGCTGATAAGAGAGGGCCTCTCGACGGGCGCACCCGAGGGTGCAGGTCTTACGGCACAACCCTCCGCATTACGCAATTCCTCTGTCCTTTGGAACGGACGTAGCTGAAGCCGGCCCGCTCATACAGCGACCGTGTGCCGTTGTACAGGACGGACACCTTTTGACCGCCCGTGTCGTGCGGGTACCCTTCCACGACCCCGCCGCCGGCCTGCCCGATCAGATCCACGGCACCACGAAGCGCAGCCGCCGTCACGCCTTTGCGCCGGTGCTTCTTGTCCACGAAGATGCAGGTGATCCGGTAATCGGGCGGCCGGTCCAGAGCGGCTTCGTACTCCTTGCGGTGGTGGATGTTCGGCAGTTCATCCGGCGGGCCGTACTGGCACCAGGCGACTGCCTCATCACCCTCGAACACCAGCGCAGCGTGTGCGCGGCCCTGGGCGACCAATCGCTTCTTGAGGGCGCGGTTGCCCTCGGCGGTGAAAGTCTTCTCGGCATGAACCGTGTGGAACCAGGTGCACCAGCAGCCACCGAACACACCGTTGTGCCGCTCGACGAGCCGTGCGAATGCCTCCCAGGTCGTCGCGTCCAGAGGCTTGATCACATAATCCGTCGGGAGCTCCTTGGCTCGGGGGGGCGGGCAGGCTAACACCGGCGTCTCCTTGTGGGCCACGGCATCAGTCGAGTGGACGCCCGCCCACGGAGTTAGGTTCACTCGGTTCCTAGATCTCCGATCACGACAGCAGAGGAGTTACGCGCTGGGCGTAAACAGTTTCCAGTGCCCCTCGGAGACGACTTCGACGCCTCCGTCGGTCACTCGTATAGCGGTCTCGTCGTCGATCGCGTACGTCGGGACTGGTATTCCGGAGGCCCATCTTTCAATGTTGGCCAAGGAGGCGTCCGGGAATTCCTCGCGATCCAGATGTGGCTTCAACGTGAAATCGACCAACCCCAACGCTCTATCGCCCTCCAGCACCTGATCGCTGCCTGCGGGCACATACTCAAGGTCGAATTCCGCGTCGCAGTTGTACGGGGTTACCACGATGCTCCCGGCGCTCACCCCCACGTAGACCGAGTTGCTCAGCGATGGCAAGAGGTCTGCCAGTCCTGACCGCCGCATCCAATAACAGAGGTACAGGACATCGCCCCCCCACACCAACAAGGCGTCGGTCTCTCGGACCGTTGGGACCCAACTCTCCTCTTTGATGCTGGGCAACGCCGTGAGCTCCAACACCCCTAACGACTTCCAGCCCAATCCGCACAAAGGACTCTGAGCCTTACCGCAGATCGCTTGCCACGCCATGCCCCCGCCACCTGGGAAGGGATAGATCGCGGTCGGAATCATGAGGGCGCTGGACTCCGCGACCGGTTTTCCCAGTAGGCCGACGAGCGCGTCGTCGATGCTCGGGTTACTTATGCCAGAGGAAGTGAGAAGAAACTTCATGCTGCCTCCCGGAGTCGTTACTGCAGGCGAGAATGCTCTAGGCGCTTACCGCTCTCTATGCGATAGAGACTCGATTACCACCGAAACTCATCGGCCCCGGCCTCACGCCCTTAAGGACACTCCCCGAACTCAACACTGGCCCCCGGGACGCGACTCGCCGTTCCGGTGGCCGGACGAGCCGCGTTGCGTCTCCTGCTCAGTTCAGGCCTTGGTTGGCGTGTTGTCGGCGTCGACTGCCTTGAGGAAGGCGAGCACGCGCTCGGTGAGAAGCTCGGCGGCTGCGGCATCGTAGGCAGGGAGTGAGGAGTCGGCGAACAGGTGCTCCTCGCCCGGATAGAGGAACAGCTCGGCTTGGTCGGTCGAAGCGACTAGCGCCTGCGCGGCTTCGAGGTCTTCGAGGAAGAACGGGTCTTTGTCTTTGCCATGGATCTGGACCGGGACGCCGTCGGGCCAGGCTTCTCCGAACTCCGAGACCGGGAGGCACGAGTAGATGAGCAGCGCGCCGCGGGCGCCGGGTCGGGTCTGGGCGAGCTGCTGGGCGACCATCACCCCAAAGGAGAAGCCGGCGTAGACGGCTTCGGGGCCGATGCCCTTAGCGGCGGCGACGCCCCGCTCGACCAGCGTGCTGAATCCCGCTTCGCGCGCGAAGGCGAGGCCCTCCTCGATCGTGTCGAAGGTGCGTCCGTCGAACAGGTCGGGTGTGTGCACCGTGTGTCCCGCCTGCCGCAACTCGCCGGCGAACGATTCCACCCCCTCGGTCAGCCCCTGAACGTGGTGATACAGCACAACCTCGGTCATCTGCGCTCCTCTCAGCGATTGGTCCACAATATTGGAACATTCGGCAATGTTAGTCTATTCAGGCATGACTGGCAACCCGCCTCCACCTGATTACGAACTCGCCGACCGGATCGCCCTCACCCGGCCCGCGCAGGTGAAGGCGATCAGCCATCCCCTCCGCACCACGATCTTGGGCCTGCTCCACGAGCGCGCGGCATCGGTGAGCGAGCTGGCGATCGCGGTCGAGCGGCCAAAGAGCACCGTCGCTCACCACGTCAAGGTGCTCGGCGAGGCGGGACTGGTGCAGGTGGTTCGGACCCGGCGGGTGCGAGCGATTGAAGAACGGTTCTACGGCCGGACGGCACGGATGTTCTACGTCGGGGTCCCGCTGAGTCCGGACGGCGATGACATGCCCCGCGACTTCAACGACTTCGAGGTCGCCGCTCGGGAGTCGGACGCTGCGTACCGGGACGGGAAGCTGTGGGGCTTCATCCGGCACGCACGCATCACCGAGGCGCAGGCGTCGGAGTTCTGGGAGCGGATGGCGGAGCTGGTGGCAGAGTTCGACCAGCTTCCGCGGGCCGGCAGAACCGTGTATGGCTTCGCGGTCGGCATCTACCCTACCGACCACCCGACTCTCCCGACCAGCGAGTAGGGGGCCGGTGCCGGACTGGGATCGCCCAGCTCGCAATGTCGCGCGCTGTTCTGTCGCGCGGCCCGTTCTCGGTCCGGGCACCTGAGGCCGGCATAGTTTCTGACGCGGGCTTTGTGGTGGGCGGTACTGGGATCGAACCAGTGACCTCTTCGGTGTGAACGAAGCGCTCTCCCGCTGAGCTAACCGCCCGGACTCACAGTCTAGATATCACAGGGGCCAGAGAGCGTCCTAGCTTGCCGCCCTTCGGCGCGCCGTGCTCGTCACTTCCCGGCGCGGGATCGCCGCTGCCACCTGGCGGCTGCGCGGTCTGCCGACCTTCAGTATCGAAGCCAGGAACTCACCTGTATAGGAGCCTGGTGTTGCGGCAACCTCCTCGGGCGATCCGGCTGCGACAACTTCGCCCCCGCCGGCGCCGCCTTCCGGGCCGAGATCGATGATGTGGTCGGCCGTCTTGATGACGTCCAGGTTGTGCTCGATCACAACGACGGTGTTCCCGGCATCGACCAACCGGTGCAGAACTCCGAGAAGCTTGGCGACATCATCGAAGTGAAGCCCGGTGGTTGGTTCATCGAGGATGTAGAGCGTCTGTCCCGTCGACCTCTTGGATAGTTCGGTCGAGAGCTTCACGCGCTGCGCCTCGCCACCAGACAGCGTCGGCGCGGGTTGTCCCAGCTTGATGTAACCGAGACCAACATCGCGCAAGGTATTCATGTGCCGGGCGATCGGAGGGATCGCGGCGAAGAACTCGCATGCCTCGGTCACGCTCATGCTCAGCACTTCGGAGATGTTCTTGCCCTTGTAGCGAACGTCGAGCGTCTCGCGGTTGTACCGCCGACCCTTGCAGACCTCGCAGGGCACATAGACATCGGGCAGGAAATGCATCTCGATCTTGATGGTTCCGTCTCCGGAACATGCCTCGCAGCGGCCCCCGCGCACGTTGAACGAGAAGCGGCCGGGTTGATAGCCCCGACGCCTCGCATCCGGTGTCTTGGCGAAGAGCTTGCGAATGTGGTCGAAGACGCCGGTGTAGGTCGCGGGGTTGGAACGAGGAGTCCGTCCGATCGGTGACTGGTCGATATCGATGACCTTGTCGACCTTGTCCAATCCCTCGATCGTTCGGTGCTTGCCCGCCACCAGACGAGCGTTGCGGTTGAGGCGTTGATGCACTGACCGATACAGGACCTCGTTCACAAGGGTCGATTTCCCCGATCCCGACACTCCGGTCACCGTCACAAAGCAACCCAGCGGGATCGCGACGTCGATGTCCTTGAGGTTGTGCTGCCGGGCTCCCCGCACGACTAGATGTCCGTGCGCGGCCGAACGACGCTTCTTGGGGACTGGAATGCTGCGCCGGCCCGAGAGGTAATCGGCGGTGAGCGAGTCTGATTGCTGGAGCAACCGTTGCAGAGCCCCGGCGAAGACGATCTCGCCGCCGCGCTCCCCCGCCCCCGGCCCGATGTCGACGATGTAATCGGCCGAACGGATCGTGTCCTCGTCGTGCTCCACCACGATCAACGTGTTCCCGAGGTCGCGCAGCCTGACCAAAGTGTCGATCAGACGGCGGTTGTCTCGTTGGTGCAGCCCGATCGACGGTTCGTCGAGGACGTACAAGACTCCGACCAACCCTGAGCCGATCTGGGTGGCCAGGCGGATCCGTTGTGCTTCTCCCCCCGCAAGGGTCGCCGATCCCCGGCCCAGCGTGAGGTAGTCGAGCCCGACATCAAGCAGGAAGCCCAGCCGTGCGTGGATCTCCTTCAGCACTCGCTCCGCGATCGTGGTCTCGCGATCGTTGAGCTCTAGCTCGCGCAGGAATTTGTCGGCGTCCCCGATGCAAAGATCGGTCACCTCGTGAATGTTCTTGTCTCCTAGGCGCACGCCGAGTGATTCGGGGCGAAGCCGTGCTCCCTTGCAAGCCGGACATGGAACCTCGCGGAAGTACTGCTCGTATCGTTCCCGCGCATAGTCCGAATCGGTCTCGGAGTGACGCCGCTCGAGCCACGCGATAACGCCTTCGAACTGCGTCCAGTAGGAGCGGATCCGATTGAACCGATTCTTGTACCGCACGTGGATCTCGGAACCCTCGGACCCATACAGGATGATGTCCTGAGCCTTGCGCGACAACTTCTTGAACGGGACGTTCGTCTTGAACTTGAAGGTCTGAGCAGCCGATTCGATCAGGCGGTCGAAGTATTCGAGTGTGCGACCGGACCACGGGGCGATAGCCCCTTCTGCCAGTGTCAGTGAGGGATCGGGGATCACGAGATCGAGGTCGACCTCGAGGTGCGTGCCGAGACCATCACAGCGCTCGCACGCCCCGTAAGGCGAGTTGAACGAGAAGTTCCTGGGGGCAAGCTCGTCGAACGAGATCCCGCAGAACGTGCACGCGAACTTCTCCGAGAACAGGATGTCCTCGGCGTCGTCGTCCACCAGATCGATCGCCGCCACTCCGTCCGCCAGCTTGAGCGCGGTCTCGACCGAGTCCGTCAGCCGGCTCTCGATGCCGGACTTGATCACCAGGCGATCGACGATGACGTCTATGTCGTGCTGGAAGTAACGATCCAGCCGCATCTTCTCGCTGAGGTCCTTCACTTCTCCGTCGACACGAGCCCGCGCATACCCCCGCCGCGCCAGATCCTCGAACAGCGCAGTGAACTCGC
>DATAPE010000261.1:0-3595 GCA_036265345.1 Actinomycetota bacterium | reverse complement strand
TTCGGCAGGCCCGGTTGCCCCGGGAACCGTCGAGGTTGGGGCGATCGCCGAACGCAGAGTCGTCGAGAGGAACGCCGGAGCTATGCCTTCGGCCCCCTATCTCTCGTCAAGACGCTAGAAAAGGTCTTTCGTCGCGCTGGCTGCTTGTGCCACGTGCGAAGGACCCATAGAGGTGAGGCATCAGCCGTGCGGCGCGCGCCGTGCGGCGTGAGAGAAGGAGAAGCAGTGCCGACCATCCAGCAACTGGTTCGCCAGGGCCGGGAATCGAAGCGGGAGAAATCGAAGTCGCCCGCCCTCGGAGGCTCGCCGCAACGGCGCGGCGTGTGCACCCGTGTGTTCACGACGACTCCCAAGAAGCCCAACTCGGCGCTACGCAAGGTAGCCCGTGTCCGCCTCACCTCTGGCGTGGAGATCACCGCCTATATCCCGGGCATCGGTCACAACCTGCAGGAGCACTCGATAGTCCTCGTTCGCGGGGGCCGGGTTAAGGACCTCCCCGGCGTGCGCTACAAGGTGATCCGCGCCGCTCTGGATACCGCGGGGGTGCGCGACCGGGTCAAGTCGCGCAGCAAGTACGGCGCCAAAAAGGGCGGGGGCTAAGCCATGCCTAGAAAGGGCCCTGCCCAGCGGCGCGATATCCCGCCCGACCCGATCTATAACTCGGTGCTCGTCACCCAGATACAGAACCGGATCCTGATGCGAGGCAAGCGCAGTCTTGCCGAAGGGATCGTTTACGACGCCCTCCTGAAGGTCGGTGAGCGCACCGGCAAGGAGCCGCTGACGATCCTGAAGAAGGCGATCGACAACATCAAGCCGCTCGTCGAGGTTCGCCCCCGGCGGGTGGGGGGTGCTACCTATCAGGTCCCCGTTGAGGTAACGCCGCGCCGCGGCACGACCTTGGCGATCCGCTACCTCGTCACTTTCTCCCGTAGGCGACGCGAGAAGAGCATGGCGGACCGCCTGGCGGGTGAGGTGCTGGATGCATCGGGCGGGGCGGGGGCCGCAGTGAAGCGCCGTGAAGACATGCACAAGATGGCCGAGGCGAACAGAGCGTTCGCCCATTACAGGTGGTAGCTGATGGCTGAAGCAGCAGAGAAACAACAAGGACCACAGCGACCGCAGCTGCGCGAGGTAAAGGGCGGCAGCGGGTTGCTGGTGCGGGAGTACCCGCTGAGCCATACCCGCAACATCGGGATCATGGCGCATATCGACGCGGGCAAAACCACGACCACCGAGCGGATCCTCTACTACACGGGCAAGACCTACAAGATCGGCGAAGTGCACGAAGGCGCCGCGGTGATGGATTGGATGATCCAGGAGCAAGAGCGCGGCATCACGATCACGTCTGCGGCCACCACGGCCCACTGGAAGGGCTACTGGATCAACATCATCGACACCCCGGGCCACGTCGACTTCACCGTGGAGGTGGAGCGCAGCCTGCGCGTGCTCGACGGTGCGGTCGCCGTGTTCGACGCAGTGGCGGGTGTCGAGCCCCAGTCCGAGACTGTGTGGCGCCAGGCGGACCGCTACAACGTCCCCCGCATCTGCTTCATCAACAAGATGGACCGCATCGGGGCCGACTTCTTCCGCACGGTGCAGATGATCCACGACCGCTTGAACGGATTACCCGTCGTGGCTCAGCTCCCGATCGGCAAGGAGCAGGACTTCCACGGCGTCGTGGACCTCATCACGATGACCGCCCATTACTGGCCCTCCGAGGGCATGGGCGAGCAGTGGGAAGACCGTGCGATCCCTGACGACATGAAAGAGCAAGCCGACTCCTACCGGCACGATCTGCTGGAAGTCCTTGCCGATCATGACGACCAGCTCATGGAGCTCTACGTCTCCGAGCAGGAGCCCGACGTCGAACAGCTGCGCAAGGCGATGCGGCGCGGAACAATCTCGGGCGAGATCACACCGGTCCTCTGCGGGAGCGCATTCAAGAACAAGGCGGTGCAGCCGCTGCTCGACGCGGTGTGCTGGTATCTGCCAAGCCCGCTCGACGTGCCCCCGATGGAGGCCAAGCGGCCCACCACGGGCGAGACCGTGCCCCGCGAGCCCGACGACAGCGCGCCGTTCTCAGCTCTTGCGTTCAAGATCATGAGCGACCCCTACGTCGGCCGGCTCACGTACCTGCGGGTCTACTCAGGAACCCTGCGCAGCGGCGACCACGTCTACAACTCGACGCGGGAGCGCAAGGAACGGATCGGACGCATCCTCCAGATGCACGCCAATCACCGCGAGGACAAGGAAGCCGTCTTTGCGGGAGACATCGTCGCCGTCGTGGGCCTGAAGCAAACCCTTACCGGCGACACCTTGTGCGATCAGAGCGACCCGGTGCTGCTGGAAGAGATGAACTTCCCGGCCCCCGTTATCGACGTCGCTATCGAGCCCAAGTCGAAGGTCGACTCCGACAAGCTCGGCAACGCCTTGCAGCGGCTGTCCGAGGAGGACCCAACCTTCCGCGTGCACAGTGACTACGAGACCGGCCAGACCATCATCTCGGGCATGGGTGAGCTTCACCTCGAGGTGCTGGTCGACCGCCTCATCCGCGAGTTCAAGGTCGGCGCCAATGTCGGCAAGCCCCAGGTGGCTTACCGCGAAACGATCGGCCGCACGGTCGAGAAGTGCGATCTGCGCTACGTGAAGCAGACCGGCGGCAAGGGCCAGTACGCCCACGTCGTCATCAAGGCAGAACCGACGGGGCCCGGCGGGGGTTACGAGTTCGTCAACAAGATCTCCGGCGGCAAGATCCCTACCGAGTACATCCCATCTGTCGACCAGGGGGTCCAGGAGGCCATGGCGTCGGGTGTGCTCGCGGGATACCCCGTCGTCGACCTCAGGATCACTCTTTTCGACGGCTCCTATCACGACGTTGACTCCTCGGAGATGGCGTTCAAGATCGCCGGTTCCATGGCGTTCAAGGACGCCGCCAAGAAGGCCAAGCCCCTGCTGCTCGAGCCCATCTTCGACGTCGAAGTCGTCACTCCAGAGGAGTACATGGGCGATGTCATCGGCGATCTGTCCAGCAGACGTGGGCGGATCGAGTCGATGGACCAGCGCGGCGGCGACCGCATCGTGAAAGCGCAGGTGCCGCTGGCGGAGATGTTCGGTTACGCCACCGAGCTGCGCAGCCGGACGCAGGGCCGCGCCACCCACACGATGCAATTCAACTCATACAAGGAAGTGCCTCAGTCGATCGCAGAAAACGTTGTTGCAGCCGTACGCGGCGAACCGGTAAGCAAGTAGCTGGGAAGGGAGAGAACTCAGATGGGCAAGGCAAAGTTCGAGCGGAACAAGCCCCACGTAAACATCGGAACCATGGGTCACATCGACCATGGGAAGACCACGCTGACCGCAGCCATCACGAAGGTTCTGTCAGAGAGCAACCCCAACACGTCGTTCACCCCGTTCGACCAGATCGACAAGGCACCCGAGGAGAAGGAGCGTGGCATCACTATCGCCATCGCTCACATCGAGTACGAGACGGCCAACCGCCACTACGCCCACGTGGACATGCCGGGGCATGCCGACTACATCAAGAACATGATCACCGGGGCGGCCCAGATGGACGGGGCGATCCTGGTGGTCTCGG
>DATAPE010000260.1:0-13711 GCA_036265345.1 Actinomycetota bacterium | reverse complement strand
CCCGGCCAGATCGGTCTTCCGGGGCTTAGGCACTCGATCGGTCTGGCCCGATGGTGGCACCTTGGGGTCGCCGCCTTTTGGTTGCTGAACGGCGCACTGTTCTATGTCCTGTTGTTTACTTCGGGGCGGTGGCATCGGTTGGTCCCAACGACGTGGGCAGTGTTTCCGAACGCGTTGTCGGTATCGATCCAGTACTTCTCACTGCGGTGGCCGACGGAACATGGCTGGGCGGCCTATAACGGTCTGCAACTGATCGCCTACTTCATCACCGTGTTCGTGGCTGCCCCGCTTGCGCTGCTCACCGGACTCGGCATGTCGCCGGCCCTTTCAACGCGCTTTCGCCGGATCAGCAAGCTGCTCAGCATCCAGACGGCGCGCTCGCTCCACTTCTTCGTGCTGGTGTGGTTTCTCACGTTCACTGTGATCCACGTGACCCTTGTGTTCACGACCGGGTTGCTGGTGAACCTCAATCACATCTATGCGGGGCGAACGGACCACAGTTGGATCGGCTTCTGGCTGTTTGCCCTATCGATGGGGATCGTGATCGTCGGATGGGTTGCCGCCACACCGTTCACGATCAAGCACCCAAGGGTGGTGCAGCGAGCGGGCCAGTCCATCATCGGCCCGCTTCAGCATCTGTTCGAGCATGTGGACCCCAAGCCGGGCCAGTACAGCGAGAAGGACATCTCGCCTTACTTCTGGCACAACGGAAAATACCCTGAGTCCGACGAGTACAAAGCGCTATTCGATAGTCACTTCGCGGGCTACCGTTTGCACGTCCACGGTTTGGTCGATAGCCCAATCGACCTCGATATGAGTGAGCTGCGAGCGCTGCCGTATCACGAACAGATCACTCAACATTTCTGCATCCAGGGCTGGTCCGGCATTGCCAAATGGGGAGGCGTCTCGATGCGAACCATCATGGACCTGGTTTCTCCGCACCCCGAAGCCAGATGGGTCGTCTTCTATTCCTTCGGCGAAGGAGCGGATGAGGGTGTCTACTACGACGCGCATCCGATCGAGCACATGGGCAACCAGCTAACGATGCTTGCCTACGACATGAACGGTGAACCGTTGTCCTTCGGTCATGGTGCCCCACTCCGGCTGCGCAACGAGATCGAGCTAGGTTTCAAGCAGGTGAAGTGGATCAGAGGCATCGACTTCGTCGCTCACTACTCGGAGATCGGAAGCGGCTTTGGCGGTTACAACCAGGATCATGAGTTCTTCGGCTACCGTCAGTCGATCTAGCTCGCCGTTTGTAAACCGGTGTACGGGTCGATGGCATCGAGGTCCGCTAGGGCACTGACCTGCCGGATGGGTGACGGCAGCAACCACAGACAGCTCAACGCGCCACCGATGGCTGCGACGATCAGCGTGGGGCGAAGCCCGATCGTGCTCCCCAGGAGGCCGCCGACCACGGCACCGAAGGGTCGAACGCCATAGTTGATCGTGCTGAAGGCCCCCGCAACCCGGCTGCGCATACCGTCCGGTGTCACGCTGGTCTGGAGCGAGTTGAGATTCACATCGAACAGCATCACGCCCACCCCGCTGAGGAACTCCGCGAGTGCCAACACGATCATCTTGGCTAACGTCGTTCCCGCGGCCAACACCGGTACCGCGAGCGCGGCGGGAAAGATGATGGCGCCGGCGATGATGATCGTTCCCATGCCGAAGCGCCGTGCCAATCTTGGCGCGGCTAATGCGCCGACAAGCCCTCCCGTTGCACCGATCCCGAAGGCCGATCCGATCAGACCGGCCGAAAGCCCCAACGTGCGACTGGCGAACAGGACCAACAGGGCCGAGCCCACGAAGCTGAAGAAGTTCACCGTCGTGGCACACGCCAGCGTCACTCGAAGGTAGCGATGGTGGACGAGGAATCTCATGCCCTCGATGGCGCGGCGCCACAACGGAACCGACTCGTCGACGTCGAGCTCTCTTTCCGTCATTGGGATCCTCCCAACCAGGAAGGCTGATGCAAGAAACGAAACCGCATCCACGATGACTGCCACCGGCGCCGTGAGGATCTGGATGAGTAGCCCACCCACGGCGGGACCGGCAATGAACGAAACCGAGCGGGTGGTGCTGAACTTGCTGTTTGCATCGATGTATGCCTCGCGCGGAACGAGATTGACGAAGACGGTGGGATAGGAGGTGTTGAAGAAGACCTCGCCCAACCCCGTCAGCAACGCCACGGCGAAGAGTTGGAACGATGTCACGACCCCTAACGCGTAAGCGATGGGAAGGCTCAGCAGCACGGCTGCACGAGCAAGATCTGCGATGACCAGAAGGCGGCGCTTCTGGCGCTGGTGATCCACCCAGCTTCCGACCAGGAGCGAGGCGAGGTAAGGGAGCCACACGGCAGCGGTGAGCAGCCCCACCTGAGCCGGAGAGGCCTTCAGGATCACCACCGCGATCAACGGCAGAGCTAGCTCGGTGACGCGATCCCCGAATTGAGAGATCGTCTGCCCGGCCCAATAGGAGCGGAACCGGGAGTCGCGCCAGAGCGATGGTGGCGAGGTTGCGGCTGTCACTCGGAGCCGCTCTCGAGATCGGCGTCGGGCATAAAGAAACGTAAGAGCCTCACGCTCCGGGCCTCGGGGTCGGTTTCGGCGTCCGCGCGCGTGACGAAGGGAGCGAGCAGTTCGTCGATCCCTTTCTCGATCTGAGCCAGCTCCTCCTTGGTGACCACGAGCCTCGTGTTGGACACCCCGGAGTGGGCAAGCCAGTCGGGTTCGAGATCGGGCTCGACTTCGGTGATCCAGCGCCGGGCCTGCATGAGGGCCGTATCGAAGAGCTGGCCCGACAGTTGCCGGAACGCCGCGGCGCCTTCGGGCCCGGCGGGAAGCTCGAAGCGAAACCCCCTCGCGACCGCCTGCCACCAACGCTCGCGGCCGTCGGTCCCTCCGTCCCAGTCCTTCACCAGGCCGAACTCGGCCAGATGACGAAGGTGCCAGCTGGTCACAGACGGCGATGCCCCTACGACCCCCGCCAGCTGGGTCGCAGTAGCGGGCCCGTGACGCTGCAGGTAACTGAGGGCGCCGAGCCTCACCGGGTGCGCAAGGGCTCGCATGGCCTGGGGGTCGGTGACCTCGAAATCGTCGAAGGGATTTGTGAGAGACATCTTTCGAAAGTAATCTCTCACATCATGCTTGTCAAGCTGGATGAGGGCCGGGTAGCGTAACGAGCCCCGCGTGAGGTAGCCGGCACCGCGAGAAGCCGGGGGGATCCACCGCCGGCGACGGGACCGACGGCTACCGCCCAGAGGTAAAGCCAGCCGATCCTCACTGCTCGAGCTCTCAAGCGGCGATCCGTGGGTCGAGCCGGCGCTCTACGAGATCAGGTCGTGACCAGTTTGAGACTGAAATCGGCGCTCGAGAGCTTGCCCAGAAGGGACAGCCATAGCGGCAGCATCATCTCGATGCCACGCGCAGCCTCGATACTGCCAAGATCGATGATGTGCTCGTCCTGCCAACCGAATTCCTTGAGCAAACCGCGGAGAGTTTCCTTCGCGCTGTCGTCGTTGCCCGCGAGGAACACCTCGTGCCCCTCGGGGAGGCGCCCGGGATCGATCATCAGGCGAGCGTTCATGTGGCTGAGTGACTTCACGACCTTGCTGCTCGGGAATGCCCGCTGGATCTGCTCCGCCAGGCTGTCGGTATTGGCAACCGACAAGGTAGGTGGGAACCCCTTGGAGAAATCGAGCGGGTTGGCGACATCGATGAGGACCTTGTCTTCGAGACCCGATCCAGCCGCTTCGAGAGCGGCGAGCGAGGCGATACCGGCGGTGGCGTTTATCACGACCTCAGCTTGAACCGCGGCTTCTGCGAAGGTGATCAGGGGAATGTCGCTGTGCTCCGTTTGCCATTGCGAGAAGGGTGGGTTCCCCATTGCGTCGGGCTCGGTGCGAGCGAGGGTCTCGGACACATCGCGTGTGCCCATCACTACCTCATGGCCCTGGCCGGCAAGACCCTCGGCGAGTGTTCGCCCGACGATTCCCGTGCCCAGCACTGCGATCCTCATCTTGTTGGTCCTCCCTTATTCCGCTCCGTAACAAACACGTTGTCCGGAAGATCAACACATGGTGGCGTCTGACGCGCTACTCAAGCTTTCCCAGAGAGTTTTCGAGCGAGCGCAACACACTTTCGTTGATCCGGTCCGTCATGCGCTTTGTCATCTCTTCGGCCCGGCGCTCGAAATCGACCTCCTCCGACTTGGTTGGCGCAGGAGATTCGCTTTCCGGCAGATCGATGCCTTCGATAGCGAGCTCGTAGACACGCTCGGGCTCGTCGATGTCTTTGAGCTGGCGCTCGCCAACCGGAAAAACCGACACATGGTCCGGCAGCGAGGAGCCCACAAGCGCGCGCGTCGTCTCGGATAGCAGGATCTGACCGCCTTTCGCCGCACCGCAAAGCCGCGCGGCCCGGACAACGTCGAGCCCGAGGTAACCCTCATCCCCGAGGGAGGGCTCGCCGGTGTGAAGGCCCATCCGTACCCTCGGCTTCACGCCGTCCGGCCATTCTTGGTCCACATGAGCTCGCTGTACTGCTACGGCTGCTGTGACGGCGTCGCGGGCGCGCGCGAATGCGAAGAAGAACGCATCGCCCTGCGTGTCGATCTCGCCGCCGTTGTGAGCGCCGAAGGTGTCGCGAACTGTGCGGCGGTGTTCTGCGATCAGGTCACCGTAACGCTCGCCAAGCTGCTTCAGCAGCGTCGTCGACGCCTCTATGTCGCTGAAGACGAACGTGACAGTGCCGGATGGGAGGGTGGTCACTTATGTGCGTGCGGCTGGCGGATCTGAGTGATCCAGTACTCCGCCGTATCGGGGTTGGGGATTCCGAAGCGAGCGTTTATCACCGCGAGATAGCCATCCGATTCGGCGATCGTAGTCGGGACGTCGAAGGACTTGTCGCTCGTGCGGCTGATCACTCTGCCGGACCTAAGTTCGTGCGACAGGCGGATCAGGGTTACCTGTGCGGGGGCGTTCTGTCCGACCCATAGGCGGTGGTGCTCATCGAGCAGGATGCCGTCCCCGCTCACAACCGATTCGCCGCCGAGGTCGATGACCTCCGCCTTGCCGGTGTGCGGGTTGACTCTGAACAGCTCGCCCGTGATGCTCTGCACGATCACCAGCCATTTGGCAGTTAGGTCGATGCCGTTCGCGTTGAACTGCCCCGGCACATAGGTGATGTCGCCTGAAAGGGGCAGCGTCTGCGGCGTGCCGACCCGATGGTGGTCTTTGATCGGAACCTTGTAGAGCTGCTGTTGGAAGGAGTCCGTGAACCATGCCGCATGACGGGTGGTGGCGACATCGTTGATGAAGGAGGTTCCGGGAGTCGCCAGCTGGAGGGTTGCGATCTCCCTTCCGCTGTCGACGTCGAAGACGTAGGCCTGGCCCGTTGGCCCGCCGGCGACGAAGAGCATGCCTCGCCGTACCTTGAGCCCCGCTGCCACCTTTCCGCTTTGGCCAGGTATGAAGATCTTCCCCTCGCCAGTCTTGAGATTGCCCCTGAAGATGGCCCCATCGGCGATAGATCCCGAGTAGAAGGTGTTCCCCTCGTGCCTGGTCGCGATGCCCTCGGGCTGCCACCCTGTGGGCAGAGGGATGATCTTCGGTCTCGAGCCGGCGAGCGCCGAGATCGGCGCCACGACGAGACCGATGAGTAGAACAGCCACGGCCGCCTTGCCGAACAAGCGAGAGCGCCCCGAACGCCTTAAGCCAGCCGTCGAATCCATCTCGTCCCCCCTCAAGTCTGGTCCACTCCGTCCCGGTTTCACCACTCCGCCGTTACCAACAATGCGAGCCGCTCGAAACCTTCCCATTTTCGGGGAACCAGGTAAACCCGTTTAGCTCTCGAGGGAGCCGTGCCCCGGGATGGGTTCGGGGGGGCCGATTCGGGACAAAGGTAGCGAAACCTTCACATGCGTTAACCCATGGAAGTGGGTCGAGCGCGGTCAATAAACCTTCAGGCTGCCCTTGCGGGGAGCTCTATCTCGGCAAGCCTTGGGGATGCAGGCAGATGCTGTGGCATCTTTACTGCGTGCGAACACGCCCATATGGGCGCCCTTGAACTCCCTCAATTGGAGCGGGACGGTGACCTTCAGAGTGTGCCGGTTGGGCCTGGTCGCGTGCAGCGCCTCATAGTGACTTCCCGTCGAGGGACCGTGCAGACGCATGAACCAGTGGTTGCGAGAATCGTTTCCCTTGGTGCAGAAAAACCTTCCCACGAGATCCGCGTCCCCATCGCGCCGATCGTCGAACAGCAGCTTCAGGCGATTTGGCTTCGCGAGTTTTAGTTTCCGGCATCCAAACCGGTGCTTGGTTTCGATTCTGAAGTGGCCCGTCCCGTGGCGGCTTCCGCGTGCGCGTAGGCGCGTGATATTGAGTTTCCCCGTGTTCTGAGTCGTATCCGTTGACGACCCGGCCGTCGTACATTTCACCCCGTTCAGCGTGCACCCTCGCAGAGAGTCGCCGCCCAGGTTGTTGTTATGCACCGAGATGTTCGACAGTGCATAGCCGCAACTTGCGTCCGGGGTCCCGCAGCCCCCCGCTCGATGGTCGGAACGAGCTCCGATGCCGAAGCTGTGGTTTCCGCTCAGTCGGTTTCCGTAGATCTTCACGTTCATCGAGCTGGTAACCAGGATGCCACCCCTCGCCCAGCCTCGTGAGGTGTTGTTGTTCTTGACCAGGTTATTGGCGAGTACCGCTTGGCCCTGGCTGATCTCCATGAAGATTCCGCTGCCGCTTTGGTGGGTGACGGTGTTGCCGGTGACGTTGTAGGAGCCACACGAGATGTCGCACCAGATCCCTGAGTTCTTGTTGTCGTGAACGTAGGAATTCGTAACAGTCAGGGTGTGGACGGATTTGATACCCGAAGACACACCATCGCCGGTCTGGGCTCCGTTGTGGTCGACTTCCGAGTTCGTGACGAGAAGTCCGTTGCCGGACCCGCCGATCCCCGCACGCCCATTGTTGTAGAGGTGCACGTCGTCTAGCGTGAGATTCGAACCCCCGTTGATCCCCATGCCCGTGGCGCCGCAATTGTGCCCGGGGCAGGCATTGACCGCGCCCGTGATCGCCACCCGCCGAAAGACGTTGTTGGAGGCCGCGGCGAAGATGATCTGAGCACTGCTGGTCTTGATCGTTGCGCCGTCGCGCGTCGCCCCGGTTCCAATGAAGGCGTCGTCGGGCTTGGGCTTGATCGTGCTCGAGATGTCGTAGGTGCCGGTATCGAGGCAGAAGGTGGTGTTGTTGCCGTGACTGTCGATGGCGGCCTGGAGGCTGTTGCTTCCGGGGTTTACCTGCACTCCCGAACATGAGGCCGCTGTTGCCGTTTGCGCCAGAACCACCGGCAGAGCGGTGGTCAACATCGCGATGGCGACGGCGCTTGCCAGCCGCGTTTTGAGAAGGGTCACCGACATACCTCCCGTATAAGGGGGGTCAACGCCTGGGTCACCTGAGCCGCACTGGGCTATAAAGCTTGGGTGTGGACGAAAACCTTGATCTCGCCCCTCCGGAGGCGTTTCGGAGATCCGCCGGACCCCTATACAGATGTTGTCGGTATTGTGCCGCGATTCCTTTAGTCCACTAAGGGTGTAATGACCATCTCAGCCTGGCGGAATGACTTGGGTATCTCGGGGGCCCCGTAAGGTCCTGCCCGTGACGAAACGGCCTCGATCTCGTGGGTAACGATACCGACATGCCCACACTCCCTCCAGACGTGAACGTTCGCCCGGCGCAGTCGGACGACGTCATGGCCGACGACCTGCCTCCTCCGCGGCCGGACTGTGACGAGCCTGTTTGGCGCCGAACCGTTGTCGCCGAACGCGGTGGACGGGTCGTCGGATCTGGCTTCGCCGTGCTCACGCGGGTGAATGACGCGTACTGGTGCGATGTCGAGGTCAGTCCGGCGCACCGTCGCCACGGCATCGGGACTGCGCTCTTTCACGCCGTCTGCGCCCTGACAGAGCCTTCGTTCCCGCTGCTTACGCGGGCCATGCGATCTCAGCCGCTGCGCACGTTGTTCGCCGAGGCCATCGGCTGCGAGCTGGTGGTGCATTGTCCCGAGCCCTGGGCCGACCCGACCGCGCCAGCCTGGCGGCGTTGGGTTGACGATCACCCAGTCCCGGCCGGGTACTCCGCCGTCCCGATGCGCGACTTGCCCCCCGCCGCGGTCGAAGCCGCGTGGCGGACGCTCTACATCTGGGCGCACGCTCCGTTCGCCCCTGTACAAACAGATGGGCTTGATGCCTGGTGGAACGAATACCGCGCCGGGCTCGACGAGGACGCTTCGATGCTGATCACCGAGTCCGAGAGCGGAGATGCGATCGTCGCTCTCAGCCTGGTGTCACCGGAGGTGTGGGACGGGCGGACCTTCATCGTGAGCGAGACCGTGCGACCCGACCAGCCGGGCGGCAATGATCTGCTCTGCGGAGCCGTGGCCGCCTCACTTCGCGTGCTCGGCAGCCGTGGGATCGCCAGGGTCGAGCTCGAGGGACACACGTCGGACCCACACTCGCCGGCACTGCTGGCCAGCCTGCCCGAACACGACGCCGACCCGATGGACATCCTCCGACTGCGAAGGCTCTGATTTAGGCGACGAAGGCGTTCGCAGGTCGGTTCTCGACGGCAGACGGTGCTCGGCCGTCTCGTGCGTCGGCTTCCCAGCAAGCGGTACCACGTCCTGATCCCTGACCTCAGCGGAGATGCAGGAGAACGTCCACGCCGAGTCCGCCTCACTGAATGACGCAGCCAATGCCCTCAGGGTGAGGCAACACGGCAGGGTGGATCACCCCCCGTGGATACGTTTCGCCCACAGGCCAGAGCTCATCTTCGTATCTCATGGAGCTGCTATCGGTGTCTGGGGACTGTTTCCATCCGTCCCCAGACGTAGCGTTCGCAGCCCTACGGGGTTCTGAGCGACTGTGTTCAGGGGCTCATGGGAGGAAGAGGATGTGAACCGGATCCGGGGGCTTCTTCCCCCCGCCGGCCTCAGTGTTAAGCGATTGCGCATTGCTGGGGTTCGACCAACCGTTAGCGAGTGCCCACATGGTTGCGGGAAGCACGTTGGCGTGTTCCGGGCCAACCTGATTCGCAAAACGATCGAAGAACCGAACCTTATGGCCCTTCCGATACATCCAGACTTCGACACCTTGGTCAGTCACGTAGGAGGGATCTTCGCCGTTACTCTCAGGCTCCCCGAAGTTCGGCAGCTCTCTCAATGACCCTCATTCCTAAATGGCGACTTATCACTAGTTAACTAGTAATCAGTAGGCACTCCACGTCCTCGGCTCCGACATACGTAAAGTGCGCAATTTGGCTAACCCGTTAGTGCAGCCGAGATGGGTTGATCCCCGTGGTTACGAATCGAGGAGGCGGTGCCTATAATCGGCTCCCGCCGAAGGGTCTGGGTTGATCAGGCTTGTAACTGAGAGGAGCGATATGAAGCGCACGCTGTTCGCGGGCTTTGTTGCCGTGCTGTTGGTGTTCAGCACCGGGGTCTCACCTGCGAGTGCCGCGAAGGTAAAGGTAGGGAAGCCGTTATCCACAATCGTTGGAGGGGGCGTCAAGCCCGGTCCCGGAGCGCGGACGATTCCTTACTTCGGGGATACGTTCACGTTTGCCGGCAAGACCTATGGCTACACGATGGTAGGAACCGCTCCGGGAACGGGGGCAACGACAACCGTGCCGACGGAGATTCAGCCGATCAAGGTCGTGTTCGCGGACGGTACCGTTCTCGATGCGAGTTCAATCGCGGCGGCGACGGTCGCGTCGCCGATCTTCCAGCCCGCCTCGTTCATCTCCGGGTTCACCCAGTACGGAGACGCTATCCAGCGCGCCGAATTCTGGAACGTGGGCGGCAGCGGGAGCTATCACGTGTTGCTGGGACAGCCCACGATCCTGCCGACGCTGACGCTACATGTTCCCAATGGCGCCGGCTTCAGCGCGACTGCGTCCAGAACGGGAGCAACGATCGGGATCATTAACATCTCGTGGTGGGGTGCACGTATCACCGACGCGTTAAACAAGGAGGGTTTTTCGCCCACCTCGCTGCCAATCTTTCTAAGCAAGGACATCCTCCTGTACATCAGCCAGCCCGGGAACTGCTGCGTGTTCGGATTTCACGGGGCGAACGGCGCAGGGCACGGGAACGGAAACGAGCCAATCCAAACCTATGCCTGGGCTTCGTGGATCAGCACGCCGATCTTCTCGGCGTCTTCGATCGTGAACGTAAACGGGCTCAGCCATGAGATTTCCGAGTGGTACAACGACCCGTTCGTGATCAACAAGGCTCCGACCTGGTTCTCCCCGTTGGCACCCCAGTACGGGTGCTCCTCGTACCTCGAGAGCGGTGATCCGCTTGTTGGTGTGTCCTTCAACGTCAATGGTTACTCGCTCCAAGACGAGGCTTTCAAGTCGTGGTTCGCCCACGACGTTCCGTCCACGGGCATCAACGGGCAGTACACCTACCTAGGCACATTCGATTCACCCTCTCCGCTCTGCTGACGTCTGACCGTGCAGGCGACAGGCTTGTCAAGGCTCGCAGGAAGGATGCCTTCCTGATTGAAAGCTCGATGGTTTGTGGGTAAAGGGCCAGGTGAGAGCAAGCGGGCAGACACCGCTTTCCCCTGGCCCTTCTTCCTAGGGCTGGGCGATTGATGATGGGAGACGTGGACTGGCTAAGGCCTTCCTGGGCGGCTCAGTGAGCCGCCTTCGCAAGAGCACCCGCTGCGGACACGTACAAGGCGCCTCGCACACCCCGGTTTGAAAATTCCTGCTGCCATATGTGCTCACATTTCCCACTACAACGCGGAGAGACCTCACCGTGGACTTGAGCTAGCGGTCCCAGATAAGTCATGTACGGTCGTCCCGGTCTATGGAATCCCGGCGATCGGGCGCCGGGACCTCTTATGCGGGCTCATCAAGGAGTATCGAGCGGTCGCTGCGTGATGAGTCGTTGTTTTGGGCACCCCACAGGCATGGGGGGGTCAAATGATGCGAGGAGAGCGAGGTCGTGCCGGCACGACACGCGGCCTCAGCCGCCATGCCGGTGACGTCGCATTCGCTCGTCTCCCGGGCTGATGCGACGCAGCACCCTGGCAGCCGACTTCTCTACCGCTTCAAGCCCTGAAGTGCACTGGCCTTCGGCTCGGGGCTTTCCGCTCGCTCGCCCGATGCCCTGACGGGTGACGTCGCATTCAGCCTTAGGAGACTCACGATGAACCCGACGATCACCTGCAAGTTTCTGTGCCTCGACCGACGTGCCCGACGACCTGGAGTGCATTCGGATGTGCGAGAGACGCGTCACGCGCACGAGATTCCGCCGCGCGGCAGTCGGTCGATCCCACGCGCAGACACGAGCCAGATGAAGCGCTGGTTGCTCGCTATCAACCAAAGGCCTCGACCTTCCTGCCGGAGTCCCTGAGTCGACCGCATCCGACGGGGTCTCCCGGCCCGATAGGCGCCCCCTCTGCATGTGTCCATTAGACAGCCCCAATCGTCCTGGCGCTCCCAACCTCGGATGACATTGCGAATCGCTGGCAAGGCCGGCCGGTGCCACGCTAGTCGCCCAACTTTGCCTACCGCTGGACTGTTGACGATACGCCGAGTCGAGGGCATTCTGCGCGCATGAATCCGCCCGATACCAAGTACACGAAGGTGGGCGATTCGTACGTCGCTTATCAGGTGTTAGGTGACGGGCCGTTAGACCTTCTAGTCATGACCGGTCTCGTAAGTCACGTCGACATGAGGTGGGAATACCCACCGTTGCGGCATATCTTCGAGCGCTTATCTTCTTTCAGCCGATTCATCTCGTTCGATCGCCGCGGGGCAGGCGCGTCGGACCCGGTTTCCCTCGATGCCCTTCCGACATGGGAGGACTGGATCGAGGACGTCTCCGCAGTCCTCGACGCAACCGAGTCGAAGCGAACCGCGATTCTCGCGTGGAGCGACGGGGGATCGATGGCCATGCTCTATGCCGCTTCCCATCCTGAGCGTGTATCGGCGCTCGTGCTCATCAACTCGTTCGCCCGCTACTTCGTCGCGGACGACTACCCGATGGGCGCCACCACCGAGCAGCAGGAATCGCTTTACGGCATGATCGAGCAAGGTTGGGGGACTGAAGGGTTCATCGCCGTTACGAATCCGAGCATAGCCGAGGATCAGGAAGGCCTTCAGTTCCTTGCCAAACTCAGCCGCGCGTCCGTTACGCCGAGGGTTGCGGTTGCACAGAATCGGTACACGGACGAGCTCGACGCGCGTTCCAGTCTGCCGCTGATCCAGGTTCCAACACTGATCCTGCACAATCACTCGGCGATCATTCCGATCGACCACGGTCGTTTCCTCGCAGAACACATCCCCGGCGCGCGCCTCATCGAGTTTCCGAGCGCTGACATGGGCCTTGGTTTGACAGAATCGGCCGACGAGGTTCTCGACCATGTCGAGGAATTCTTGACAGGTCATCGACGCGCACCGTCGACCAATCGCGTCCTCGCGACCGTGCTGTTCACCGACATCGTCGGTTCGACCGAACGCGCCGCGCATCTCGGCGATCACCGATGGAAGGAGCTTCTCGATCGCCTCGACCGCGTCGCGCAAGGAGAAGTCGAGAAGTTCGGGGGTCGGCTCATCAACACGACCGGGGATGGTCATTTGGCGACGTTCGACGGACCCGGCAGGGCCATCCGATGCGCCCGGTCGCTCATCGAGGCAGTGCGAGGATTGGGCGTCGAGATCCGAGTCGGACTCCACACGGGGGAGTGCGAGCTGCGGGGAGCCGACGTGGGAGGTATCGCGGTCCATATTGGTGCCCGGGTCGCTGCTCTGGCGAGACCTTCGGAAGTTCTTGTGTCCCGCACGGTCACCGACCTGGTCGCCGGGTCGGGCATCGATTTCGACGATCGCGGCGAGCACGTGCTCAAAGGCGTGCCGGGCGAGTGGCGGCTGTTCGCAGTGAAGTCCCTCTGAGTCTCGTCGAATGACATTTGCGAACGCTGGCATTTGCGAGTGGTGCGTCACCACTAACGTCGCCCTGCTCGTCGATGGACACGGCCGGCTCTCGACATGGCTCATCAAGCGAGTCCTGCGCTGGCAGCGTGAGCTGCGCAAGTACCGTGCCTGGGAACGCGAGCAGACGCGCGCTGCGATTGAAGGTCGATGATCCACCAGTGGCACGGCGTCCTCCTTGGCTCGACTGAGCACAAGTGATGACGCGGATGGACCCTGGAGTGGTGGAATTGGTGAGACACAGGTACCGAGGCCACTGTCGCCCAGGAGCCGAGGCAGGGTCGCAGAGTGAGACACAGGTACCGAGGCCAATGTGGGGACACAGGTACCGAGACTTCGCAGGAAAATCGGTCGTGCGCGTGTCGAAATCGTGTCGCTAAGTGTTTTCGGATGTAGCAGCCGACCACCACGAAAGTGCCTTTGACCAGGGAAAATAGGGAGTGGGTCGTGTCAAGGTCCGCCTGATGCGCGTCGTTTTGGCTCCGCCTGATGTGTTACGTGTAACCCATCGGCGCGCACCTTCCGAACAGGTCCCCTTCTCACCCTCGCCACCGTCTTGACGAGATGGTTCTGGCTCCACACCTGGATAGTGGTGTCGTCGACGAAAGCATCGACGAGCTGGCCCTTGTAGACCCTGTCCACAGAGAACATCTGGTTGTCGACCGACATCACCCCGTTGGATCCGACCCGCCTCAGTACCCACTGACC
>DATAPE010000259.1:0-1717 GCA_036265345.1 Actinomycetota bacterium | reverse complement strand
TCATCATCCGGACGATCATGCAGCCGCTGCTCTTCGTATTCGTCTTCACCTACGTCTTCCCGAAGATCGGTCAGGGCATCGGCGGCTCGAGTGGGGCCGCCCGATTTTCCAGCCTCCTCGTTCC
This sequence comes from Actinomycetota bacterium, assembly GCA_036265345.1. GTDB lineage: Bacteria > Actinomycetota > CADDZG01 > CADDZG01 > WHSQ01 > DATAPE01. The sequence goes on along the minus strand of DATAPE010000259.1, from coordinate 1,593 downwards.
CGGAGTGGTTGCGATCGCATGCATCTTCCAGGGCATCCAAGCGGTGGCACTGCCTCTGGTCCAGGAGTTCAGCTACACGCGCGAGATCGAGGACCGCGTCATGGCTCCCCTACCGGTATGGGCCGTGGCCCTCGAAAAGATAACGGCCGGCGCGTTGCAGGGTGTGGTCGCCGGCGTGATCGTCTTTCCGCTTGCCCTCGTGATACCGACAACGACCGTCCACCTCAGCGTGAAGTGGCCAGAGCTCATCACTTTCCTTCCGCTGTCCGCAATCTTGGGGGCTTCCTTGGGGTTGGCCATCGGAACACGCGTTAAACCTCAGCAGGTCCCCCTGCTGTTTAGCATCATCGTCCTACCGATCACGTTCCTCGGCGCGACCTACTACCCGTGGGCGACACTGACCCCGATCGCGTGGTTGAAGGTGGTGGTCCTGGTGAATCCCCTGGTGTACATGAGCGAGGCCTTCCGCACTGCGCTCACACCGCAGATCCCGCATATGCCGACAGCTGTTATCTATCTGGCTCTGATCGGCTTCGCTGCGGCCTTGGGCTGGCTCGGCATCGACGGATTCAAGCGGCGGGTTCTCGCCTGACCATGGCCTGATGAACCAGTGTTGCTGAAGGTTCCCTGAGCGTCAGACGTCGTTGGGCGGCTACCGCCCTTGACTTACCGGAACTCGTCAACGCCGTGGCCGTCTTGCCGCTCCCAGCCGTAGGCGGCGATGTAGCCCCAGCAGTCCGGCCGACTGCCGTCGGTGTCCGTGACGCCGTAGGCGTCGGCAAGCTGGCGCGCGCTGACGATCGAGCCCGTCCAGCGCTCGGCGTCGCCGGCGCGGGCGAGCGCGGCAACGCCTCGAGCGACATACGTCGGCGACTCGGAGATCGCGAAGCCCGGACTGTCTCGGCAGGCGTCCCGCCAGTTCCCCTCGGTGACACCGAAGTTCTTCAGCATCCGCTCCGAGCGCAGCCAGCCGGGGGTCACCCCAACGACCGCCACCGGATCGTTCTCCAGCTCGGCCGCGAGCCCCTTCACGATCCGCTCGACGTTGGCCTTGACGAGGTCGTAGTAGAAGCCCACGTTGCGCCGAAACTCGGCGTTCGCCTCCGAGGTGCCGTCCGTCATCTCGACGACGAGGCCACGGGTTCCGCCAGTACCAGCGGTGCGCAAGATCGGGGGGATCGCTGCCCGACACGTGATCAGATGCGTGTGCACGCCCATCTGCAGCATCCGCAGCCCGCCCGCCCAGTCGTGCTCCCAGAGCGGCTTGTCCCATTCCATGTATCGGTCGCCGCCGAAGATGTCGTTGACGAGTACGTCCAGCCGGCCGTGGTCGCGCTCGATCGCCGCGACGAGCTCGGCAACCGAAGCGAAGTCTTCGTGATCGACCACGAGCGCCGATCCGGCTCCCCCCGCGGTCGCCATGAGCTCTCCGGTCTCCTCGATCGTTTCGGGGCCCCCAATCTCCGAGGGCCCGGACGCACGGCTGCTACGGCCGGTTGCGTAGACGAAGTAGCCCGCGCGGGCGAGCTCGACGGCGATCGCACGGCCCGCCCCGCGCGTCGCGCCCGCAACCAGTGCCACCTCCCCAGACCG
>DATAPE010000258.1:0-6713 GCA_036265345.1 Actinomycetota bacterium | reverse complement strand
CATGCGGTCCATGCGGTCCATGCGGTCCATGCGGTCCATGCGGTCCATGCGGTCCACGCGGTCCACGCAGTCCACGCAGTCCACGCAGTCCACGCAGTCCACGCAGTCCACGCAGTCCACGGGCGGATCAGGTGCCTGCGGTTAAGGAGGTGCGTGCTGGCGATGCGGGGTCTAGGGGCCTGCTCCATGACATGCCTGCGTTTGATGCGATCGACCTGTGAGCTGGTTGTGCTCAGCGAGGGCCGCTTTTCACGATCTGAAGACGTGGACCACATGGACCCACACGCTTCCGCCGCCAGATTGTGTGCTGGGCACGGCTTGAAGCCGGGCTCGACTTGTAGATCGAGCCCCACGTGGACCACGTGGACCACCACCTTCCTCGCTGAGATAAGTATCGAAACTCGGGCGACGACCACTGGCGACGACCTGCACGACCCCGGGGCATGACGTCGGGCCACTCCGCCTGCAGGTCCCCTCCTCGGCGTGAGGCGAGCAAGCCCCCGCTGTGGGCCGGCGCGCCTATGCTGGAACCAACTGCGGCTACCCCCAAGGAGGCGACAGTGTCTGTAACGGTGAACGACGTCCGCGCGTTCAAGGAGCGAGGCGAACGCTTCGCGATGCTCACGGCTTACGACGCTCCTTCGGCGCGTCTTGTCGATGAGGCGGGGATCCCATTGATCCTCGTTGGCGACACCCTCGGAATGGTTGTGCTCGGCTACGAGACGACCTTGCCCGTAACGATGGAGGACATGCTCCATCACACCGCAGCGGTGGCGCGCGGCGCTAAGAATGCTTTGGTTATCGGTGACATGCCTTTCATGAGTTATCAGGTTTCGGTCGAGGAAGGCATGCGCAACGCGGGGCGCTTCCTGAAGGAGGCCGGCGCAAAAGCGGTCAAGTTGGAGGGCGGTGGGCGAGTTGTCGAGCTCGTCTCAAAGATGACCGAAGCGGGGATCCCGGTGATGGGGCACATCGGTCTGACGCCCCAGTCCGTGCATCAGTTCGGTGGATTCCGCGTCCAGGGACGCGAGCAAGAGGCAGCTTTCCGCATGATGCAGGACGCCAAGGATCTCGAGGCAGCAGGCGTGTTCGCGCTGGTGTTAGAAGCCGTGCCTGCCAGCCTTGCCCAGGAAGTCACGACGATCCTCGAGGTCCCGACCATCGGTATCGGGGCGGGACCAGGCTGCGACGGACAGGTCATCGTGTGGCACGACTTTCTCGGCATCAGCACCGGCAGAGTGCCGAAGTTCGTCAAGCGCTACGCGTCGCTGGATGACGAGATCAAACGCGCTGTCACCCAGTTCGCTCGTGACGTTGCCGACGGTTCCTATCCGGACGCCGATCACAGCTACGAATAACGGCGGGAGCCGCGCGTCGCTTTAGAACAAGCTAGGAAAGCGCTGCAGGTTGTAGGGGGCCGTCGCGGCCCTCGACCACCAGGTCGCCTCCTCGAAACGCCGCTCCCACCCGGCCGTCCGCGTCGATGGCAAGCAGCGCGGCAAGGAAGGGCTCGCGCCGTCCCAACAGCGTGACGACCTCGGCGCAAGCCTCTTGAGGGTGCACGCCCCGCTCGATCAAAAAACCTGTCCGCGCCGACGCCAGGTTGGTGAGGAACACCTCTCCTATGCCCGTACCAACGACCGCGGCGGTTGCCGACGCGTAGACGCCGGCGCCGAAGATGGGCGCATCTCCTATGCGTCCGGACAGCTTGCCAAAGACACCGCCGGTCGATGAACCCGCGGCCAGGCCTCCCCGATCATCGACGGCGACGGCTCCGACGGTGTCGATCTCGTCGCTGGATCCAAATGGCTCGCCGAATCCACCCTCCGCGGTGGCTTGCTGCCAGCGGAGAAGCTGCTTGTCGCTTGTGCCCTTGAGCATTTCCATGTCGGCTCCGAGAGTCATGGCGCCGGGCCCTGTCATCAATACATGTGGCGTCCTCTCCATCACCCGGCGTGCTAGCGAGATGGGGTGCGCGACACTCACTCCGATGACACCTCCGAACCGCCCTTGCCCGTCCGCGATCCCCGCGTCCAGCTCCAACGTGCCCTCGCGGCTGAGCACCGAGCCGTAGCCGGCGTTCAGCTCCTGGTCATCCTCTAGCGCACACACCGCGGCCTCGACCGCATCCAGCGCATCCGATGTTTGCAGCCCCTGCACCACCGCGAATCCCAGAGCATGGGTTTCCGGCTTGGCCACGGCTGCCACGCCGCCGTGCACGTATATGTCCATGGATGCATCCTCTCTCACGCCTAGCGATCCCGCGCGACCACCGCGCGTTCTTGCATCGAAGACGCGAAGGTAGTGGCGTCCGCTAGTACGCTGCCCCCATGAAATTCCTGGATAGACAGTGGCCGGCGGTGAGTGAAACGACCGTGGTGCGTGGCGATGACTGAATCAACAGTCATCGGGATCGATGTCGGAGGCACCAGCACAAAGGCTGCGGTGGTGGCGCCCGACGGGAAGGTGGTGGCGCGCGCCGAGCGCCCCACCGACGTTCATGCCGGGACGAAGACCATCATCGCTGTCGCCGAGGATCTGTTGTCGCGCGCCAAGGATTTTGAAGCGGAGATAGCAGCCATCGGCATCGGCGCAGCAGGGTTCATCGATGCGGCGAGCGGATCCGTCACCTTCTCGCCGAATCTGACTTACGACGACCCTCACATCGCGGAGGCTCTCAGGACACGCGTTGGCGTGCCGGTGATCGTGGACAACGATGCCAATGCCGCCGCTTGGGGCGAGCGCACCTTCGGATGCGCCAAGGGCAGCGATGACGTTTCCCTTGTCACTCTGGGCACCGGCATCGGCAGCGGCTTCGTCGTTGGCGGCCACTTGCTCCGCGGCGCGACCGGAGCGGGGGCCGAGCTGGGGCACACGATCGTCGACCCGCACGGCCCCCAGTGCGGGTGCGGTCTGCGCGGGTGTCTCGAGCAGCTTGCTTCAGGGACCGCCATCGCTCGCATGGCGAAAGAAGCGATGGACACGGAACCCGACAGCGTCATCCTTGCCCTGGCGGGCTCGGTCGCCGCGATCCGCAGTGAGCACGTATCCGAAGCTGCAACTCAGAACGACGAGACCGCCCGGGCGGTATTGCAGCGGGCCGGCCGGTCGCTCGGCATCGGGCTCTCGAACGTCGTCAACCTCTTCGATCCCGAGGTCATAGTGCTCGGCGGCGGACTCGTTCAGGTCGGCGAGCCCTATCTGGGCCCGGCCCGCGACCAGCTGTTCAGGATGACCACCGAGCAGCACCGCCGGCCCAAGCGGCTCGATGTCACCGCGCTGGGCCACGACGCCGGCATCCTGGGGGCCGCGGCGCTCGCTTTCGACCTGGCGGGGCAATGACGGAGGATCCCGGCCGCGAGCTGGCAGCCGTTCCCGATCCAGCGTCGGCCCAGACCGAGCTCAAGGAGTACCTGTTCCTTCTCCCACGGCTCGCCAAACTCATCTGGCGGCTCACCCGCGATCCACGTGTACCGCCACGAAGCAAGGCGATCCTCATGGTGCTCGGTGCCTACGTCGTATCACCGGTGGATCTGATCCCCGACTTCATCCCTGGATTGGGTCAACTGGATGATGTGGTGATCGCAGCCTTCGCCCTCGACCAGATCCTCAATCGCATCCCCGATCACATCGTGCGCGAGCACTGGGATGGAGATGAGGACTTGCTGCAACTGCTGCGCGAGATCCTCGACATCTCGACTGCGTTCATGCCGAAGTGGCTCAAGGGCAGACTCGGTTCGACCACCTCCTCTTGAGGCCACGGCCCCCACTGCGACGGCCGCGGCCCCCATTGCGACTCTGCTCATGACGGGGGCCGGATCGGTCGTGGCGCTCGTCCTGATCGAGTGGTCGGCGGGTTGGATCGGTGCGGCCGCGTGGAGCCAGTCGTGGAACGTGATCAGCAGGGGACACTTTCGGATCACCGCGGCGGGAACTCTGGCGATCGCAGTCCTGGGAGCGCTCGCTCTGCGAGCAGCATCCACCTCGGGCGTCGCCGAAGGCCTGGTTACCGCCTTCGCGATCGCATCCGTCATCTATCTCCTCATCGAATACCTGGGCACCAATGCTGCCGGCGCCGTTATCGGTGCGGTGACCGCGGTCGCGGGGGCCGCAACGTTAGTCGTGGCCGCGGGTTCGATCGCGGGGTGGAACCAGGTGTTGGCCGCGGTTGAGTTGATCGTGGGAGCAGCTTTCCTGGGCGCCGTGACGAACGGGATGATGCTCGGACACTGGTACCTCAATCAGCCCGGATTGAAGCCGTGGGCCCTGGCGCGCCTTACCGATCTCTCGCTGCTGGCTACTGCTGCTGCCGCCCTCGGGGGAGTGGCGGCCGTGCGCTTGCTGGCCGGGGCTTCCACCACCGGAGCTGCCCTCGGTCTCCCCGGCTTCGGCGCATCGTTCGGGATTGGGTTCTTCGTGGTGTGGGCAGTCCTCATGGTCTTCACCGGCGCGGTCGTGGTAGGGGCTCGCCGCTGCATCCAGATCAGGTCGATCCAATCGGCCACCGGTCTCTACTACGTGGCTCTTCTCACGGCAGGCGTGGCCGAGTTTCTGGTCAGATACCTGATGGTGAACGCAAAGTGAAAGAGATCATGGTGGGGGTGAGCCTGCCCCAGTTCACCGAGGACCCGCAGAAGCTGTTCGACGGGGTGAAGAGGGCGGAAGCCTCCGGGCTCGACTCGGTGTGGCTCTTCGATCATCTGTGGCCGCTCGGACGCAAGGATCGCCCGATACTCGAATGTTGGAGCACGCTCGCGTGGATGGCGGCGACCACCGAACACATGCACATCGGAACGTTGGTGACGCGGTCATCTCTTCGTCATCCGCTCGTTCTGGCCAAGATGGCCGCGACCGTCGGCGCCATCGCTCCCGGCAGAGTGACGGTCGGTATCGGCAGCGGCGACGAGGCGAGCCGCGCCGAGAACGAGGCGTTCGGCATCCCTTACTACGCCGCGGACGAGCGCATCGATCAGCTGGTATCGACGGTGAAGGTGATGCGGCATTACCTCAACGATCCGTCCGTCACCCTTAACGAGGATTTCGTCCACATCGAAGCCGCGCCGGCCAGCCCTCGCCCGGTCCCGCCTCCTCACATCGGGGGGGGTGGGCGCTCCGAGCAAGTGCTCGAGGTGGCGGGGGCCGACGCGGACGGATGGAACGGGTGGGGCGGAACTCCCGAGAACTTCGCTGCGGACGCGCAGTTGGTTCTGGATTATGCAGGCGGCCGCCCGATCGAGTTCTCGTGGGGCGGGCAGGTGATCTTCGGCGACACCGACCGCGCCGCCGCCGACAGACTGGGAAGTCGCAACCCGAAGCAGTTCATCGCGGGCGCACCCGAGACCGTTGCCGCGAAGCTCCAGCGGTTCGTCGATGCAGGAGCGCGCCATTTCGTGATCGGATTCCCCGACGCCGGATCGCCGGGCGATTACGAGACCCTGGCGGAGAAGGTGGCGCCGTTGCTAGATCCGGGCACGAGCACAGCCGGTAGGTTGCCAGGATGAAGTTCGCCCGCGCGGAATCTGCCCAGGCGAGCCGGCGCTAACGCGAGGCCACTCATCACCCACATCTTCCTGATCAGACACGGCGCCACGGAGTGGAACCGGGCCAAGAGAGCGCAAGGCCACGCCGACGTCGATCTCAACGACGAGGGGCGCGAGCAAGCGCTTGCCACCGCCCGGAGGTTGGCGTCCGAAGACATCGTGGCCGTTTATTCCAGCGATCTCGGACGGTCCATGGCCACCGCCCGCGCGATCGCAGAGCCGCACGGGCTCGAGGTCATACCCGACGCCGACCTGCGGGAAGTCGACCAGGGCGAATGGACGGGGCTGCACGTCGATGAGATCGCACGCCGGTGGCCGGGGCAGTGGGGAGAGGCGAGGCATCACAGCGCTCGGCCCGGGGGAGAGGCTCCCGCGGACGTGCGCAGGCGAGCCCTGGCGGCATTAACGAGGATCGTGGCAGAGCATCGCGAGGGTTCCGTCGCAGTGGTGAGTCACGGCGGAACGATCCGCTGGCTCAGCGCCGAAGTGCTCGGATACGACGACTTCGAATCGGCGCGTATCCGGGGCGTCGCCAACGGGGGCATCGTGTCGCTCGAAGCGTCACTCGACGGCGAGCGACTCGTTCTGACAGATCTTCGGCGATGGGATGGCGACACCACCGACCTCGACGACCCGAACGACTAGCTCGCCACCCGGCGCGGCGGAGTTACCTGGCGAGCACCCCGCGCAGGCAGAACGCGACCGCTTCATCGGCGAGTTGGGGGCGCTGATCCACCGCTTCGCCAGCGGTGCCGAAGTAGGTCTCCACGAAATGAAAGATCGCGCCGGTGATCGCGTGCGCCATCAGCTCCGGGTCGCCGTGACGGAGTTTCCCGGCAGCCATCCCTTCTTTGATATGGATGGCGGTATCGGCAACGACGATCTCTTGCCCTCTGTTTACGAGTCCCGAGAATTCGTCATAGCGCTGCGCGATGCGGATCACCTCGAGCAGCCCCGGACTCGCGCGGAAGAACTCGATCGTGGCGCGGATGCCCTGTTCGATCCGGATCACGGGATCTGCTGCCTTGCCGATCGCAGAACTCTGGGCGCGCCGCAGCTTCAACAGAGAATCCTGTAACAACTCGGCGAACAGAGCTTCCTTCGATTCGAAGTACCAGTAGAAGACGCCCTTGCCAACGCCCAGCGTGTCGCAGACATCGCCGACCGTGGTGC
>DATAPE010000257.1:0-13056 GCA_036265345.1 Actinomycetota bacterium | reverse complement strand
TCTCGATGCACGATCACCGGATGACCCGGAGTGGCGCCGAAGCGGGGTCGCGCTACTCGAGAACCTGCAGAGCGCCATGTCGACAGAACCGCTGAAACCAGCTCAGCAGGCATACGTGGTTGATCGCCGAGGAAGATGGCGGCCGCTTGGATCCTGTCGCCCAGATCACCGATCCCCACTCGTAGAGAAGTCGACATCCCCTGGCGATAGTCGGGATTGCGAGCTACCCGAGAGTTCAAGGGTAGAGCGAGCGCCGCCTCGATGGCGTCGGCCTCGAATCCCAGCACGACAACCACCTCGTCGAACGACGCTGCCGCCAGATCAATCACGTGCTGCAGAAGCGGCTTGCCGTCGAGTTCCAGTAACTGCTTGGGCCGGCCAAGCCGGGAGGAGGTGCCCGCCGCGAGAACGACGGCGGCGATCACTTGCTCGAGCGACGTCCCATGAGACGCTTGAAGAATCTGGCTAGTGCCGATCCCAGAGCGCTCAGGCCGAGTCGGATCCCGCTTACCGGCTTGGCCACGACCACGGGCCTGGGGGCCTCACTGGAAGTCGCTGTTGCTGTGGTCTCCGGGGTCGCCCCGATGTTTTGCTTGAGGTTGTCGGCGAACTGCTGCGTGAGCTTGGCGGTGACGTCTTGCATCATTCCCCGACTGAACTGGGCCGCTTGACCCTGGACCGTTAGATCTTGAAGCACGTTTACGCGGGTGCCGCCATCGATGCGTTCCAAAGTGGACGTGACCGTTGCAGAGGCCGCTCCCTTTCCTCTCTGCTCCATTCCGGACGCCTTGAGCACTACACGGTGAGCACCGTCGTCGCGTTCGACCATGGTGACCTTGCCTGAAAAGTTGAGTGACACGGGACCTAACTTGATCTTCACCTTGCCCTTCCAGTTGGAGTCGTCGATCGTCTCGGTGAGCTCGGCGCCGGGCATGCAGGGCGCGACGCGCTCGACGTCCAGCAGGAAAGACCACACCTGCTCCACCGGAGCGGGGACCTCGAACGAGTTCGCGATCTCCATCTGCTGCTCTCCTTTCCCTCGGCTGGTGCCGCGGGTTAGATCCCCACCGGCTCCGGGCGCTCGTGGATGGGACCCTCCCGGCGGCGCAGAGGGCCTGCCGGCCTGCCCCGGCTCACGGCCAGGATCTCAGCCACTATCGCGGCGGCTATCTCCTCCGGACCCTCGCCTCCGAGATCGAGCCCGGCGGGACCATAGACGCGTTCCACCTGATCGTCGGTCGCTCTTATCCCCTCCGTAGCGAGATCGTCGAGCAGCCGCGCCAGGCGCGCACGCGGTCCCAGCATGCCGATGTAGGCGGCCTCGGTGCCCAAGAACGATCTCAGATAGTCGCGATCGCGAAGATAGTTGTGGCTCATGACGACGACATAACTCGAGCCGTCGGGGCGAGTGCGCCCGGCTGCCTCGCCCGGCTTCGTGTTCACGAAACGCTCTGCGCCTGGAAAGCGCTGCGAGTCGAGGAACGCGGCCCGGTCGTCGATGACCTCGACCCGCCAGCCCAAGTTGGAGGCTTGCGCCACCAGCGGGATGGCGTCGTGGCCGGCTCCGCATAGCAGCAGACGAAGCGGAGGTTTCAATGCTTCGACGAACAAACGGGCCCGGCCGCCCGAAAAGTCCACTTCGAAAACATCGGTGACGCCTTCGCCGAGACTGTTCTCGCAGGCCGAGATCGCTGCTTCGTTCAAGGAGCTCTCCCCCAGGGATCCCTCGCTCTTTCCCGATGGGTAAAGCACAAGGCGCGCTCCGGGGCGGATCCGCTGGGAATCGGACTCGATGACTGTTGCTACGGCGATCGAGCGTGATTCGCTCAGAGCCATGCGCAGGACATCCGCTGTTTCGGCCGCCCGTCCGGCCGGCTCGATGAAGACCTCGATAGTGCCGTTGCATCCCAGCCCCCACCCCCACACCGCCTCGTCCTCCGCGGTCAGGTCGTAGGTCTTCAGCCGCGTTTCTCCCGACGCCATTACCTCCCTGGCGACCTCTTCCACGTCGCCCTCGAGGCATCCTCCGGAAAGGTTGCCTATCGCCGGCCCCTCCTCGGGTACCAGTAGGCGAGCGCCGGGCCTCCGATAGGTCGAGCCACGCACCGAGACGATGGTCGCCAGCGCAAGCGCTCGATCCTCCGATTTGAGGCGTGAGATCGCTTCTAGAACCTCAGCCGTTTCACTCAGATTCATAACGTGGATCCATCATCTCAAATCCAGGTCTCAAAAGAAAACTGCCGGAGATGAGAAAATCCTTGTCGTCCCGACCCAGGCAAAGCAAACCCAACGTCCAAGTGCTACGGTCGGCCATTACGCCGGTGACATTTGTTATCGGAGGGGCTCACGCAGACAACCGGCAGCCTGTTTTCCGTGGAAGGTCGCGGGTGCCGCCCTGTCTTCCGATGACCCTCGAGAGGGAGGTGGGCCTTGACGCGAATCTCGCTCACGGTTAACAACATGAAGCACGAAGCTGAGGTCGAGCCACGGCAACTGCTCGTGTACTTCCTCAGGGAGCAGGTGGGACTCACCGGAACCAACGTCGGATGTGACACTTCGACATGCGGATCGTGCACCGTGATGCTTGACGGTAAGGCCGTCAAATCGTGCACTGTGCTTGCGGTGCAGGCCGACGGCGCCGAGATAACCACTATCGAGGGCCTGGCCACCGATGGCGAGATGCACCCATTGCAGAAAGCGTTCCACAACACCCACGCCTTGCAATGCGGGTATTGCACTCCCGGGATGATCATGGCCAGCTTGGACCTCATCCAGTCCAATGGAGAGCTCACCGAAGAGGCCATTCGATCCGGGCTCGAGGGCAACCTTTGCCGCTGTACCGGTTACCAGAACATCGTGAAGGCGATCCAGGAGGCCGCGTCGGAGATGCGGCCGACCGTTAGCGCTTGAGGAGGCGGGTATGGCACAAGTAGCCGAACGCGCAGAGCGCTACATGGGCGGGGGAGTTCTGCGGAAAGAAGATCCGGAGCTCGTTAGTGGACAGGCTCGGTTTATCGACGACATGACACTGCCCGGCATGCAGTGGGTGGGTATCGTGCGCAGCCCATTTGCGCACGCGCGCATCAATTCGGTCGATACCTCTCGGGCCAAGGAGATGCCCGGTGTGGTTGCGGCATTCAGCGGTGCAGACATGGCAGACGAGTGGGCCGACGGCCTTCCGTGCGCGTGGCCCGTCACGGAGGACATCAAGCTTCCGAAGCACTGGCCCATCGCAAAGGACAAAGCTCGATTTGCGGGAGATCCCGTGGCCGTCGTGGTGGCCGAGACGCGCGCCCAGGCCGCGGACGCGATCGAAGCGGTAGACGTCGACTACGAACCGCTCGACGTCGTCTTCGACATGGAGAAAGCGCTCGAGAAGGATTCTCCCCTCGTGCACGATGAGTTCGATTCGAACGACAGCTACACCTGGACGCTGACGACAGGCGAGGACATCGACCAGATCTTCTCGGATGCCGCCGTGGTGGTTAGCGAACGCTATTACCACCCCCGACTGATTCCCAACGCGATCGAACCGCGCGGGGTGGTCGTGCAGCCCAATCAAGCGCAGGGCGAGTACACGCTGTACTCCGCCACACAGATCCCTCACATCCTCAAGGTCACCCTTGCCCTGACGCTCGGTATGAACGAGGGCAAGCTCCGCGTCATCGCTCCAGCGGTCGGTGGGGGCTTCGGTTCCAAGCTCAATGTGTACGCGGAGGAGGCCATCTGCGTCGCCCTCGCGCGACGGCTGGGCCTGCCTCTGAAGTGGATCGAGGAGCGCTCCGAGGCTTACCTCGCGACCATTCATGGGCGCGACGTCATCCAACACATGGAGGTCGCAGCGACCGAAGAGGGCCGGATGCTGGGTGTGCGCGCCAAACTATTCGCCAACATGGGTGCGTACCTGCAGCTCGTGGGCCCCGGCATCCCCATCCTGGGAGCGTTCCTGTACCACGGGCCGTATGACGTCAAGGCCTACTCATTTGAGTGCACGGGAGTCTTTACGAATAAGACGCCGACCGATGCCTATCGAGGGGCAGGCCGGCCGGAGGCCACCTACGCGGTGGAGCGGATCACGGATGCCCTTGCCCGCAAGGTGGGCAAGGATCCGACGGAGATCCGGAGGCTCAATTTCATTCCGCCGTTCAACGAGGCGACGCCGGTAGCGTCCGGGCTTTCGTTCGATTCCGGAAACTACGAAGCCACACTGGACAAGGCGATAGATCTTGTCGACTACGAGGGTCTGCGCAAAGAGCAGCAGGATCGCCGCAATAGCGGCGATCCCACGCAGCTCGGCATCGGCCTTTCCACCTACATCGAGATGTGCGGTCTGGCTCCGAGCCAGGTTTTGTCCGCGCTGCGATATGTGGCCGGCGGCTGGGATGCGGCGACGATCCGCTGCCATGCCACGGGAAAGGTCACCGTCGTGACAGGAACCTCCCCCCATGGCCAAGGCCATGCGACGTCGTGGTCTCAGATCGTTGCGGACGAACTGGGGGTCGATTTTGACGACGTCGAGGTGCTACACGGGGACACGGCGATCGCGCCGCTTGGGATGGACACCTACGGGAGCCGAAGCGTGTCGGTCGGAGGCACCGCTCTTCACTTGGCGGCCCAAAAGATCATCGCCAAGGCCAAGACCATCGCGGCTCACGAGTTGGAGGTATCCGAGGACGACCTCACCTATGAGGCGGGCACGTTCTCGGTGAAGGGCGCCCCCGACAAGGCCAAGACGATCCCCGAGATCGCGTTCTCTGCATGGACGGCTCACAACCTGCCGGCCGGTACGGAACCAGGCCTCGAAGAGACATCTGTGTTCGATCCACCGAACTTCACCTTTCCGGCAGGCGCGCACATCTGTGTGGTTGAGATTGATACAGAGACAGGGATGACCCACATCCGCAAGTACGTTGCAGTCGATGACTGTGGAAACGTGATCAATCCGATGATCGTCGATGGCCAGATACATGGAGGTATCGCGCAGGGCATCGCCGAGGCGTTGTATGAGGAAGCCGTCTACGACGAGAACGCCGTGCTGATGACGTCGTCGATGGCTAACTACCGCGTCCCAAGCGCAGCCGAGCTCCCGTCGTTCGTTACCGACAGGACCGTGACGCCGTCCACGACGAATCCATTGGGCGTGAAAGGGATCGGTGAAGCGGGAACCATCGCGGCGCCTGCCGCCGTGATGAATGCGGTAATAGATGCGCTGTTGCCCTTGGGCATTTCGCATATGGACATGCCGGCTACCCCCGAACATGTCTGGGAGGCGGTCCAGAGCGCGCGTGGCCGGTCGGTGTCCGGCACCGGAACTGAGACCACCGCGGCAGGCAGCGGGCTGGGCTCCGCGGAGACTCCGGGAGGTGAGGCATGATTCCGGCAGCGTTTGAGTACGAGCGTGCAGAATCGATCGACCACGCCATCGAGCTTCTGGGGCGCCGCGGAGACGAAGCCAAGCTGCTCGCGGGCGGGCATTCCCTGATCCCCATGATGAAACTCCGCCTGGCTACTCCGTCGACGCTTGTGGACATAGGTCGGCTGAACGACCTTAAGTATGTGCGCCCCGATGGGGACCATGTTTCCATCGGAGCCCTCACGCCTCATGACGACATCGAGCACTCACCAGTGCTCGCGCAGCACTGCCCCATCCTGGCCCACACCGCGGGGGAGGTGGGCGATAGACAGGTGCGCTACCTGGGGACGATCGGAGGTTCGGTCGCGCACGGAGACCCGGCGTCGGATCTGCCTACGGTCTTGCTCGCGCTCGACGCCGAGTTCGTCGTGCGCTCGGGTTCCGGCGACAGGACGGTCGCCGCCAAGGACTTCTTCAAGGGTCTGTTTGAGACCGATCTTGGCCCGACGGAGATGCTGACAGAGATCCGTGTTCCCAAGCTCTCGGGCGGCTGGTCCTATCAGAAGTTTCATCACCGCGCCCAGGACTGGGCGATCGTCGGTGTCGCCGCGGTGGCAAGCAATGGCGGTGCCCACGTCGCGCTTACAAACATGGGGGAGACTCCACTCCGCGCGGAGGCTGTGGAACAAGCGCTATCGTCCGGCTCGGACGCCACAACTGCCGCTCGGGAGGCGGCGCAGGGGACAAGCCCACCGAGCGATCCGTTCGGCAGCGCGGATTACCGGCGCGCCCTGGCCGTCACACTGACGCGCCGCGCGCTGGAGGAGGCACTGGCTGGATAGCAAGACCTCGCCTAAAGGGGAGGGTACGGAATGAGCACCCTTCCCTTTGGGTCTGTCGAAGAGCTCGAAGATGCGCTGCGTCGGCACGCGTACCTACCAGATCGCGGTCTCGCAGTGTCCATATATCTCGGCATCTCGCTCGATAAACCGCTGCTGCTCGAGGGCGAGGCCGGGGTCGGCAAGACCGAAGTGGCCAAGGTCCTTGCCGAGATACTGGGGGCTCGGCTTATTCGACTGCAGTGCTACGAAGGCATAGATGCCAGCCAGGCGCTCTACGACTGGGACTACTCGCGCCAGCTGGTTGCGATCCGCGCCGCCCAAGCCGAAGGCAGAACGATCGACGACCTCTTCGGAGACACCTTTCTCGTCCAGCGGCCCTTACTCGAGGCCATCAACGCGGGGAAGGATGCCGTGCTGCTCATCGATGAGCTCGACCGCGCGGACGATGAGTTCGAGGCCTTCCTGCTAGAGGTGCTTTCAGACTTCACGGTGACCATCCCGGAGATCGGACAGATCGTTGCGAGCAGCCCTCCCGCCGTAGTCATCACATCCAACCGCACCCGCGAGCTCCATGACGCCCTCAAACGCAGGTGCCTCTATCACTGGATCGATCATCCGAACTTTGAACGCGAGGTCGAGATCATCAGAGTGCGAGCGCCGCAGGTTCCCGAGGCCCTGGCGCGAGCCGTGGCGGGGGCGGTCGAACGCCTGCGCTTGCTCGACCTGGCCAAGCGTCCCGGGGTGGCAGAAAGCATAGATTGGGCGCTCGCGCTCGGCTTTCTGGGGGCCGATGGCATAGACGGCGAGACTGCTACGGCAACACTCGGGGCCGTCGTAAAGGACCACGATGACCAACAGGTCGTTGCCGCTCACATGGCACAGGTCCTAGGACAAGGTTGAGCTCAGGGTTCGTAAGCTTGTTGGTCGGATTCGGGCGGCTGCTCCGGGAGCGGGGGCTTCCCGTCGGGACCAACCGGATCCTGACCTTCTGCCGCGCGGCCGGGGCGTTGGCGCCTCTGGACAGGGACACCCTGTACTGGACCGGACGAGCGACGCTCGTGGCTCATCCCGACCACACGGCGGTCTACGACGAAGCGTTTGTGCGTTACTTCGGCCGCTCGCGCATGGAGGAGACGCTGCGCTCGACGTTACGGGGGCTGAACCCCCCCAGCTCTGCTGAGCTCAAGACCGAGATCGCCATGACGTTCCAGGATGGGCCCGGAAGTGGCCAGGATACAAACGGAACCGAAACTGAAGGCATACGCCTAACTGCTAGTGCCCTTGAGGTCCTGAAAGCCAAGTCGTTTGAGGATCTGAGCGACGAGGAACGCATCCACACCGATCGGCTCATTCGCAATTTGGTTCCGTTCCTACCCCTCAGACACTCGCGCCGGCTACGTGCGGCCATACGCGGGGAACGCTTCGACCTCAGGCGCACGTTGCGCTCTTCGCTGAGGACCCAGGGAGAGCCCCTTGAACGCGCATGGCTCACGAGGCGGGACAGGCACCGGCCCCTCGTGTTGCTGCTCGACGTGTCCGGATCGATGGGTCCCTACGCGCGGGCACTGATGCAATTCGGCTACACAGCGGCCGCCTCTGGAGGGCGCGTGGAGGTGTTTTGCTTCGGCACTCGATTGACGCGTGTCACCCGCGCACTTCGGTCACGCGATCCCGATCGTGCTTTGGCTGAGGCGGCTGGGCGCGTGCACGACTGGGAAGGGGGCACCCGCATCGGGGATTGCCTCAAACGTTTACTCGACGACTATTCGCAGGCCGCCGCTCTCAAAGGAGCAGTCGTTCTGATCTGCTCGGATGGGCTCGAGCGTGGAGACCCTGCACTTCTTGCTGCCCAGATGGAGAGACTGCACCGGGTCGCACATCGACTTATCTGGGTCAACCCCCTGAAAGGGGCCCCCGCCTACGAACCCCTTCAACGCGGGATGATGGCCGCGCTGCCTCATGTAGATCGCTTCATGCCCGGCCACAACGTCGAGAGTCTCGAGTCTCTATGCGAAACACTAGTTCTGTAGGTAAGAACGGCAGCTTTGACGCCGGGTGCGGAAGCCTTCAAGATGGGTCGGCAGGTGGAGCCCTTAGAGCATTGGGCTCGGGAACGGAGGTAAGCGGATGATCCCCCTCCCCTTCATGGCCATCCTGGCGCTTTTCGTGGCCATCGCCCCGTCCCCGGCGACCTCAGGGCGCGGCGCTACGCCAGCTCCGGTGTCGTGCAACACCACCCAGGGGGCCTGTTGGCATCCTGCAGTGGATTCGCGCTGGCAGTATCAACTTCAGGGCGTCTCGGGATTCGCCTCGACGGGAGGGATCAACACCACGATCTCAGCGGTCCCGTATGCCGGCGGCGCGGCGGTGAGCCCGAAGGTCTTCGACTTCGACCTCTACACCGATGAGTCCGTAGCGGGCAACAACACGACCCTTAATACCGCAGCCGTAAATGCCGTGCACGCCCGGGGGGCCGGAGCTATCTGCTACATCAGTGCCGGGACATGGGAGAAGTGGCGCGCCGATGCCAATCAATTCCCTGCCAGCGTGCAGGGTGCCAAGAACGGCTGGCCCGGCGAACGCTGGCTCGATATCCGCAAGACCTCGGTCCTGCTTCCGATCATGGAGGCCCGTGTCCAGAAATGCCGCGAGGCCGGATTCGACGGCATCGAGTTCGATAACGTCGATGGCTACTCCAACCACACGGGCTTCCCACTGACCACTCAAGATCAACTGATCTACGACGAGGCCCTCGCCAATCTTGCTCATGAGAACGGGCTTACAGCGGCGCTTAAGAATGATGTGGAACAGGTGCCGACCTTGGCGTCCTACTTCGATTACGCAGTGAACGAGCAATGTCAGCAATACAACGAATGCGGTAACTACGACACCGACTTCACAGCCGCGGGAAAGGCAGTTTTTCAGGTCGAATACAAGCTCTCGTTGGCGAAGTTCTGCACCAAAGCAAACGCAGCTAACCGGAACGCGATCTTGAAGGACTTCGATCTCTTCGACAAGCCCTACACGCCCTGCCGCTAAGAACGGTCTGGGGAGAGCAACCTGGAAGCGTTGCCGGAGTAGACGCTCCGAAGGACCTCCGGCGGAAGCTCCAAACCAGAGATCCTCCAGCGGCCCTGCGGAGGGATCTCATCGGTCGAGTAGTCGAAGTATTCGTCCGCCGTCTCCAAGAAGCGGAAGTGGATCGCATAGTCCTCGGCGGTCGGAGGAAACATGTCGGAGCCAAAGAGGACTCGATCCGGATGTTTGAGGAAGAGCCGGCGCGTGGCTCGAGGCTGACGTCCTAGCTCCGCAAGCCGGGCCGCGATATCGATGTGGAAGTTCGGATAGCGATCCAGCATGCGCTCCACCCACTCGAGATCCTCCGCGTAGCCGCCAACGTGAGCCCCGATGAAGGTGGTGCGCGGATGGCCGGCAACCAGCGCCTCGAACGACTGGATCAGCGCCGCGAAAGGCGGGAAGCGTTCGTCGCAGAAGGACCACTCCGGGTTCTCCAACAGCTCCTCGAGTCTCTCGTTGTAGCGATCGACGGGCGAGAAGAAGGCCACGGGATCGGCTGTGTGGATCAACACGGGGATCCCCAACTCGGCTGCGGTCTCCCACACGTCCGACAGGCGCGGGTCGTCGGGCATGATCAGGACACCAGCCCGATCCCGGACGTGCAGCCCGAGGTCTTTCCATACCTTGAGACCGCGGGCGCCTTGCTCGGCCGAACGCCGCAGGCCGGCGCACAGTAGGTCGCCGAATCCGGCCCCCTGCGTGGCACGCCAATCGAGCTGACAGAACGTCACGAACCTGCCCTCATGAGCGTGGTCGTAGCGCTGCAGATTGTCCTCGAGGGTTTGCCCCCACATGCCGTCCAGATTGACGACAGCCCGCACGTTGCACCGGTCCATCAGCTCGAGCAGCAAGCCGACATCGGGTACCGCCCACTGGCCATCGGTGAGCCACTTCCCCAGGTGATTGTGGGCGTCGATGGCGGGAAAAGAGGCCTTTGGAACCATGTGGCTGAGAGCCCGCAAACAGGAGCGCGGCGCGAAATCTCGCAAGGGCAGATCGGCCAACCCATGGCCCTCTCGCATGGAGCGATTATGGCCGAGCCGGATCCAGGGCAAAATGCTCCGATGACTCTCGGGCTGAGGTCTTGAAGGAGGCGGCGTGAGAGCGAGAGTGGCGATTCTGATCGCGGCGGCGATGCTGGCAGGAGCATGCACGAGCAATTCGCAGGGCTCGTCGGGGGGGCCCGTCAAGGTGCTGCTATGGCACGGTTACGAGGGCCAGGAGAAAAGATCCCTTGACGCCCTGGTCGCCGAATTCAACAAGACTCATCCCGATATACACGTTCAAGCAGAGTTCAATGCCGTCAACGATCATGCCCTTCAGAAAGTGTTAACCGCGGTCGTCGGAGGCGTTTACCCCGACATCTCCTACCTATACGGCTCGTGGTCAGCCAACATCCAACACAGCCCGATAACCGTGCCGCTCAACCAGTTCGTCAAGGAATCGTCCATGAATTGGAATGATTTCTTCCCCGGCGAAAGGGCCGCCGCCACGGTGAACGGCAAGATCGTGGGTGTGCCGGCCCTGGTCGACAACCTCGCCATCGTCTACAACAAGAAGCTGTTCAAGGACGCAGGTATCTCCTATCCCACGCCGGACTGGACCTGGGATGATTTTCGTGCGGCCGCAAGCGCGCTGACCGACGCCTCCAAACAGCAGTTCGGCTGGGCTTACCCAGCCGACAGCACCGAGGACACGGTCTGGCATTGGGAGGCCATGCTGTGGGAGGCCGGCGGCGCCATCCTCACGCCGGACAACAGCAGAGCAGCCTTCGATTCGCCCGCCGGTATCAAGGCTCTGACCATGCTGCAAGACATGGCTCAGGATCATTCGATCTATCTGGACACGACGAACACCAAGATCGACCAGTTGTTCAACTCCGGCAAGATCGGGATGGTGGTTACCGGCCCGTGGGCGTTGCCTTCTTATCCCAACGTCGACTACGGCACGCAGATCATGCCTTCATTCGGGGGGCTTAACCACCAGTCGATCGCCGGGCCGGACAACTGGGTGATATTTAACAATGGAGCCGAACGCCAGAAGGCCGCGTTCGAGTTCGTCTCATGGCTCACCGCACCCAAACAGGAGCTGAAGGATTCGCTCGCCACCGGCCACCTTCCATTGCGGGCGTCGGTAAAGAGGCTTCCGGGGTACGCCCAGTTTCCGAAGAAGTTCTCGGGGATAAGCACCTTCGTGAACAACCTGGCCAACGTGAAGCAAGCGCGGCCCGCGGTCGTGGCCTACCCGAAGATCTCCGAGGCTCTGGGGCAGGCGATCGTGTCGGTCTTATTGGGAAAGAGCGATGCCAGAACGGCCCTCAGCCAGGCAGCGCAACAGGCCAACGCGATCCTGGCGGGCCAGGGCTAGACCCGCGGTGAGTGCACCGCAAAGCAGTTCGCTCTCCCTCGCGAGGCGTGTCCGCGGCTCGGATCACCTTGCTGGATGGGCGTTCACGGCCCCTGCGATCGCGCTGATCGGACTGTTCTCGATCTTTCCAATCATTTGGTCCGTGGTCCTGTCCTTCCAGCACAACGACCTACTAACGCCGAACGCGCGCTGGGTGGGGTGGGCCAACTACAAGCAACTGGCCTCAGATCCTGTTTTCGTTAAGGCGATCACTCACACCCTGATCTATACGAGCCTCTTCGTCCCGCTGTCGATCGCAATCGGGGTGCTGGTCGCGGTCGCTATGAACCGGCAGGTGCGGTTTATGTCCTTCTACCGGATGGCGGTCTTCATCACTCTGGCGATCTCGACTATCTCTACCGCAATCATGTTTCTGTGGCTGACTGATCCGACCTACGGGATCATCAATTCCGCCCTGCATGCAGTTGGCATCCCGCTGCAAGGCTTTCTTGAGGATCCCAACGAAGCGTTGCTCGTGATCGTGGCGATGACGGTATGGGGATGGCTGGGGTTCGTTGTGATCATCTATCTCGCCGCTCTACAGGGCATCCCCGGCGAGCTGCTCGAGGCTGCCTCCATCGATTCGGCAAGCCAGTGGAGCATCTTCAGGCGTATCACTTGGCCGCTGCTCAGCCCAGCCACGCTGTTTCTCGTCGTGTGGCTCACGATCAACGCCTTGCAACTCTTCGACGAGGTCTATCTCACAACCCGCGGGGGGCCTTTGTATTCGACCACGGTCATCGTGTACTACCTGTTCGATCAGGCGTTCAACTTCTTCAGGGCCGGTCTGGCAGCGGCAGCTGCCTACGTGCTGTTCCTGGCGATCTTGGTGGTCACGGTGATCCAGTTCTGGTTGGGCAAAAGACTGGTCCACTACAGCTCATGAGCGTTCGCGCCCAGAGTGGGCCCAAGCGAGCCGGCATGAAGACCTTGGCAGGTCGGCTTCCCTTCGACCCATGGCACCTGTTCCTGGTGCCTCTCGCGGCCATCATGCTGTTTCCGCTCCTCTGGATGCTGATCACTTCGATCGAGCTTCCCTCCGAAGCCCGTCACTTCCCGCCGATCCTGATCCCTCAGGGCATCCATTGGCAGAACTATCCGAACGCGCTGAAGGCCGCCCCCTTCGTGCACTTCTTGCTCAATAGCGCCATCGTGTCGGTCGCCGTCGTCATTGCGAATCTCGTCTTCTGCAGCCTGGCCGGATATGCATTCGCTAGGATCCGTTTCTTCGGCCGCGAGGCAATCTTCATCGCATTGATCGCGACTCTGATGGTCCCATTCCAGGTCACGATGATTCCGACCTTCTTGATAGTGAAGTGGCTCGGGCTTCATATCAGTCATCTTGTCGGCATCGACAGTCTCGGAGCTCTCATGGTG
>DATAPE010000256.1:0-15166 GCA_036265345.1 Actinomycetota bacterium | reverse complement strand
CCTTCTTCCCGTTGACCACGAAATGCCCGTGCGAGACGAACTGGCGCGCCATGGGGCGGTTCATCGCCAGCCCCGAGCGGTACACCACATTGTCCAAGCGGGATTCGCAGATCCTCATCAACTCTTCGCCGGTGACGCCCTTTGCCCGGGCGGCCTCGGTGTAGTAGCCACGGAATTGCTTCTCGCCGATGCCGTAGAAGCGCTTCGCCTTCTGCTTCTCTCGCAGCTGGAGAAGGAACTCGGACTCGCGTACACGTCCGCGGCCGTGCTCGCCGGGAGGGGGCCTTCCCTTCTCGATGGGGCACTTCGGTGACTCGCAGCGAGTGCCCTTGAGGAAGAGCTTCATCCGCTCCCGTCTACACAGCCTGCAAACCGGTCCCGAATAACGCAATCGCTCACACTCTCCTTCTCTTGCGGGGCCTGCACCCGTTGTGCGGCACGGGCGTGACGTCCTTGATGGCGATCACTTCCAGACCCGAGGCTTGAAGCGACCGGATCGCAGTCTCGCGTCCCGAGCCGGGGCCCTTCACCTCGACGTCAACACGCCGGACGCCGTGCTCCTGCGCGCGGCGGGACGCGGTCTCCGCGGCCAGCTGCGCGGCGAATGGGGTGGACTTGCGAGAGCCCTTGAACCCGACGTTGCCTGCCGAAGCCCACGACAGCACGTTTCCTTCCAGATCGCTGATCGCGATGATCGTGTTGTTGAACGTCGACTTGATATGTGCGACGCCGTGCACGATGTTCTTCTTCTCGCGCCGCCTGGTCTTCTTAGCTTTCTTGGGAGCCGCCACTACTTCTTCCCCTTGACCTTCTTCTTGCCTGCGACCGTCTTCTTCGGTCCCTTTCGGGTGCGAGCGTTCGTGTGCGTACGCTGGCCGTGCACCGGCAACCCGCGCCGGTGGCGAAGACCTTGATACGAACCGATGTCCACCTTGCGCTTGATGTTCTGATTGACCTCACGCCGGAGGTCACCCTCGACGCGGTACTGCCCGCCGATCCAGTCACGGATCCGCACGACCTCTTCGTCGGTTAGGTCGCGTACCCTGGTCGCCGGGCTGACGCGCGATCCCACGCACGTACCCATCGCTTTGGTCCGCCCGATCCCGTAGATGTACGTCAGAGCAACGTCGAGACGCTTGTCACGGGGAAGGTCTACTCCAGCGATTCGTGCCACGCTTCTATCCCTGCCTTTGCTTGTGACGGGGGTTCGAACAGATCACCATGACTCGCCCCCTGCGACGGATCACCTTGCACTTGTCACACATCTTCTTGACGCTTGGTCTCACCTTCATCTGCGCCTACCGATACCGATAGACCACGCGGCCCCGAGTGAGGTCGTACGGGGACAGCTCCACGAGCACCTTGTCACCGGGCAGGATCCTTATGTAGTGCATCCGCATCTTCCCGGAGATGTGCGCGAGGACCTTGTGCCCGTTCTCGAGCTCCACCCGGAACATGGCGTTCGGCAACGGCTCGATGACCGTTCCCTCTACCTGGATCCCCTCTTCCTTCGGGATCTGCTGCTCTTTATTCCGTGGCATGCGCGTTCGTCCTAGCCCTAGTTGCTCTGCTGCCCCATATCCCCGCCAAGCTGCACCCACCGGGGAGATCGAAGCACTCGACGGTCCTGCACCGGGCGCCCGAGGGCGCGCGCTACTTGGGACCGAGCCGACCAGGAAGGATACCGCAGAGGGGCAGGTTCGGCCATAGGGATCCGCCCCGCTAGGGCACAGGTCAGATGGGCCGCCTGGCGGTAAGCACCTCGTGGCCGTCGGGCGTGATCGCAACCGTGTGCTCGAAATGAGCCGACAGGCTCCCGTCGGCGGTCACCACCGCCCACCCGTCGCCGAGCACTTTCGTGGCCTCACCGCCGGCGTTGACCATCGGCTCGATCGCCAGCGTCATCCCGGGGCTGAGGACCTCGCGCCGCCCCGGGGGCCCGTAATTGGGGATCCAGGGGTCCTCGTGGAGGGCCCTGCCCACACCGTGGCCGGCGTATTCGCGGACCACCGAGAACCCGGCCCCCTGAGCCACCTCCTCGACCGCGTGGCCCACGTCGCCCAACCTCCTTCCGGGGTGGCATTGCGCGATCGCCGCGTCGAGCGAGGCCTCGCCCACCTTCAATAGCTCGGCGGCGGCGGGATCGATCTCGCCCACGGGGAAGGTCCACGCCGAATCGGTGTGGAACCCCTCGTAGAGGACCCCGAAGTCGAGGGAGATGACGTCGCCGTCGGCCAGCCTGGTGTCGTCGGGGATACCGTGGACGATGACGTCGTTCAGGGACGCGCAGATCGACGCCGGGAACCCGCGGTAGCCCAAGAAGGAGGCCTTGGCCCCGCGTTCGGCGATCGCGTCGGCGAACACCCGATCGAGCTCGGCGGTGGTCACGCCGGGCGCGATCGCGGCCTGGACGCGGTCGAGGGCCGACGTGAGGATCCTGCCGCCCTCTCGCATCAGAGCGATCTCCTCGGGAGATTTCTTATAGATCAAGCCCTGCTCCCTCCCTGGGACTCACCACGGGCCACCAGCCCATGGCGAGGAGGCAGCGCCTCCGGAAGGAAGCCTCTGCAGCAGAACCACTACCTGCTCCCACCCGGACTTCACAGTGCCGCGCGGACGCGGTCGAAGACCTCTTCCGGCGTGCCCTGGCCCTCGACCTCTCGGAGCAGGCCCCGCTCCTTGTAGTAGGCCTTCAGCGGCTCGGTTTGCAGGTGATAGAGCTCGAGCCGGTGGCGGATCTTCCCTTCCTGGACGTCGTCGACCCGCTTGACCACCTGCCCCCCGCACGTGTCACAGGTCCAATCGACAGTTGGGGGCAGATCGACGTGGTAGTTGCGGCCGCACTGCGAGCAGGAGAGCCTGCCGAGCAGCCGCCGCAAGGAGACGTCTTCGGGGACCTCTATCACCAGCGCGCCGTCGAGCTCGGTCCCGCGCTCGCTCAGGACGCCGTCCAAAGCCTTCGCCTGCTCCATGGTGCGTGGAAACCCATCGAGGAGGAAGCCACCCTGGACATCGGCGGCGTCGAGCCGCTCGGTGATCACCTCTATGGTCAGGGCGTCGGGGACGAGCTCGCCCTCGTCCACGTACTCCTGTACCTGCCGGCCCAGCGATGTGCCGCCCTTGATCGCCCACCGGAAGATGTCGCCGGTGGAGATCGCCGGGATCGAATACTTCTGGGAGATGTTCAGGGCCTGGGTCCCCTTTCCGGCTCCCTGGGGGCCGAACAGCACCAGCCTCATGCGCGTCTCCGCGCCGAGATCCTCACTTGAGGAAACCTTCGTAGTGCCGCATCAATAGCTGCGACTCGATCTGCTTCATCGTCTCCAGGGTGACGCCGACGGTGATGAGGATCGACGTGCCACCGAACGGCAGCTGGCGGATGTTCTGGGTGGCAAAGAAGATCGACGGCAACAACGCGATCGCGGCGATGAAGATGGCGCCGGGAAGCGTGATCCGAGTCAGGATCCGGTCGAGGTACTCCGCGGTCTGCCGTCCGGGTCGTATGCCGGGTATGAATCCGCCGTACTGCTTCATGTTGTCGGCAACCTCGACGGGGTTGAAGGTGATCGCGGTATAGAAGTACGCGAAGAAGACCACCATCAAGCCGTAAAGAACCATGTACACCGGGCTCGCCGAATTCACGAGGGTGTTCGTGATGAAGTTCTGTATGGCGGTGTTGTGGATGACGTTCTGAAGAAGCGTCGGGATGTACAACACGCTCGACGCGAAGATGATCGGGATCACACCAGCCTGGTTAACCTTCAAGGGGATGTAGGTCGAGCTACCGCCATACATGCGGCGTCCCACCATCCGCTTGGCGTATTGAACGGGGATGCGCCGCTGCCCCTGCTCCATGATGACGATGGCAACGATGACGGCCAGACCCATCACCAGGATGAAACTGAACGTTCCCCAGCCCTTCTGCGCCAGGATCGCGTGGCCCGATTGCGGGAGCCGGGAAACGATGGACGTGAAGATCAGGATGGACATGCCGTTGCCCACCCCTCGCGTCGTGATCAGCTCTCCCAGCCACATGATCAGCGCGGTCCCGGCGGTAAGAGACACGATGATCAGTCCCACTCGGGCCGGTCCGAAGTGCGGAATGAGGTCGACCGAGGTGCCGTTCGTCGTGGTGATGTTCCCGCTGTGGAACAGGAAGGCCAACCCGGCCGATTGCATGATCGCAAGAGCGACCGTCAGATAGCGCGTCCACTGGGTGATCTTCTTGTAGCCGCTCTCCCCTTCCTTCGACCAGGCTTCGAGTTTGGGGATAACGACGGTAAGCAACTGCATGATGATCGAAGAAGTGATGTACGGCATGATGCCAAGGGCGAAGATCGCCAGTTGGGTAAGCGCTCCGCCGGAGAACAGGTTGATGAACGAGAGCGCGCTGTTCTGGATCCCTTGTGAGAACTGCTGGGCCTTTTGAACGTCGATCCCCGGTGTGGGGATGTGTGCGCCCAGCCGGTAGATACCGATGATCAGGACCGTGAACAGGATCTTCTTGCGGAGGTCGGGAACACGGAAGGCGTTTACGAACGCCTGAAGCAGATTCACTTCGCGGGTCCCGTCGGCAGAACTTCAGCGGTTCCCCCGGCAGCTTCGATCTTCGAGCGTGCCGATGCGCTGAACGCGTGGGCGCGCACCGTCACGGCACGATCCAACTCGCCGTCGGCGAGGACTTTTATCGGCTTCTTTCCCTTGCGGCGGATCGCACCCGCGGCCCTCATCTCGTCCGGACCCACCTCGGAGCCTTCGACCGTCGCGATCGCCGCGAGGCTGACGGGCTCGAAGAGGTGCGGCCGGGGAGGCTTGAAGCCCTTGAGCTGCGGTATCCGGCGAGCCAGAGGCATCTGGCCACCCTCGAAGAAAGCTTTGACGCCGCCGCGCGCTCTCGTACCCTTCGTGCCCCGTCCGGTGGTCCCGCCTTTGCCGGATCCGATGCCGCGGCCCACGCGCGTGCGCGCGGTCGTGGCGCCCGGCGCCGGTTTCAGGTCGTGAGGCTTCATCTAGTCCATCTCCTCCACCGTCACCAGGTGCTCGACGGCTCGCAGCATCCCGAGGATCTCGGGCTTGTCTTCATGCGTTACCGAATCCCCCAGGCGCTTGAGGCCGAGGGCCCGGATCGTTCCCCTGTGCTTGCTTCCCTTGTCGGAGCACGACCGCACCTGAGTCACCTTAAGCGTGGCCACGTTTAACCCCTCCCCACAGCGGTTGTGGCGGCGGGGCCGCGCAGCAGATAAGAGGGAGCAACCTCTTCCGGTCGCTTCCCCCGTCGCTTAGCGACCTTTTCGGCGGTCTGCAGGTTCTGCAGCGCCTTTACCGTCGCGTGCACGATGTTGATGGGGTTATCCGAGCCGAGCGACTTCGAGAGGATGTCGCGGATACCGGCGCACTCGACGACCGCTCGCACCGGCCCCCCTGCGATGACCCCGGTTCCGGGAGAGGCAGGTTTCAGGAGCACCACGGCGCCGGAGTCCTCGCCGATGATCTCGTGGGGGATCGTATGACCCACTAGAGATACCCGGAAGAAACCGGTCTTGGCCTCTTCGATGCCCTTCTGGATCGCCGAGGGAACCTCGCGCGCCTTGCCGTATCCAACTCCAACCTGCCCCGCCCCGTCCCCTACGACTGTCAACGCCGTGAACGAGAACCGGCGGCCACCTTTGACGACCTTGGCGACGCGGTTGATAGAGACCACGCGCTCCTCATATTGGGCGCGGTCGTCGTCGCCACCGCGGCCCCCGCGAAATGAACCGCCGCCTCGTCCTCGTCCCATCAGTTTTCCTCTCTCATCGTCGACCGGCCTCTAGAGGTCAAGGCCGCCCTCGCGGGCTCCGTCGGCCACAGCTTCGATGCGGCCGTGATACAGAAATCCGCCTCGGTCAAAAGCAACGCGGGTGATACCCGCGTCCTTGGCTCGTGCCGCGAGCGCGACGCCAACTGCCTTCGCGCGCGCCTTGGGATCGTCGCCTTCGCCATCCTTCAGGGTCGACGCCGCCGCCAGGGTGCGACCGGCGACATCGTCTATCACCTGCGCGTAGACGTGCCGGTTCGACCTGAACACGGCGAGGCGCGGCCGGTCAGGCGTGCCGACAACCCGCTTGCGCACGCGGCGATGACGCCTGCGCCTGAGCTGCACCACGTCGCCCATCAGCCGGCTCCCTTGGCGGCTTTTCCGCCCTTGCGCTGGATGTGCTCGCCTTCGTAGCGGATCCCCTTCGCCTTGTAGGGTTCGGGCTTGCGGATCGCCCGGATCTCGGCGGCGGTCTGTCCCACCAGCTCCTTGTCTATCCCCCGCACGCTGATGCGAGTGGGAGCCGGCACGTCGAATTCGATACCGGCAGGGGCGGGCTTGCGCACCGTATGGGAGAAACCGACCGCGATCTCCAGGTCGTTCCCCTGTTTTACGGCGCGATATCCGACGCCGTGGATCTCGAGTCGCTTCTCGTAACCCTCGGTTACCCCTTGCACCATGTTCGCAAGCAGGCTTCGGGTCAGACCATGAAGGGCGCGCGCTTCGCGGGTCTCTTTCTCTCGGCTCACAAGCAGCTCGCTCTCGGTCTGCTCGAGCGCGATGTCCTCCGGGATCGAGCGCTCGAGCTCGCCCCGTGGCCCCTTGACGCGAACCTCGCGGCCCTGCACGGCGATATCGACGCCGGATGGGATCGGTATGGGTGCTTCACCTACACGTGACATCTTCTTCTCCTCTTACCAGACATAGGCGAGAACCTCGCCCCCTACCTTCGCCTGGCGGGCCTGCCTGTCGGTCATGAGGCCCTGAGACGTCGAGATGATCGCAACACCCAGCCCGCCCAACACTCTGGGCAACTCGGTTGCGCCCCGGTAGACGCGGCGGCCTGGCTTGGAGATCCGCCGGATCCCCGCGATGGCGCGCTCGCGCTCGTCCGAGTAGCGAAGCTTCAGCTTGATGATTGGATGCCCCGCGGCCTCGTCCATCTCGACGCCGTCGATGTAGCCCTCGTCCATCAAGATCCTGGCGATGTTCTCCTTGATCTTCGAGGCGGGGATCGCTACCTCCGGGTGCATCGCGGACGAAGCGTTTCGGACGCGCGCCAGCATGTCCGCGATCGGATCCGTCATCGTCATCGAAACAGCCCCCTTACCAAGATGCCTTCGTGATACCGGGGATCTCCCCGGTATGCGCCATCTCCCGGAAACACAGCCGGCACAGGCCGAACCGCTTGTAAACGGCGCGTGGACGGCCACAACGCCTGCAGCGCGTGTATCCCCGGACCTTGAACTTGGGCTTCCTTTCGGCTTTGTTGCGCAGTGCGGTCTTTGCCATATCTAGCTGCTCATCTCCCTCTCTGTTCGCTGCAAGGGAAAGCCCAAAGCAAGGAGCAGGGCCCTTCCTTCGTCATCGTTCTTCGCCGTCGTCACGATCGTCACGTCCATGCCCCGGGTGTTGTCCACGTCGTCGTAGTCGATCTCCGGGAACACCAGCTGCTCAGTGAGGCCAAAGCTGTAGTTGCCGTGCCCATCGAACGCTCGGGGGTCGAGCCCCCGGAAGTCGCGGATCCTCGGGAGCACGATCGACAGAAGCCGATCCAGGAAGTCCCACATCCGGTCTCCGCGCATCGTCACCGAAGCTCCGATCGGCATGCCCTGGCGGATCTTGAAGGTGGCTATCGACTTACGGGCTCTCCGAAGCGCGGGCTTCTGGGCGGTGATCTTCGTGAGGTCGGCTACGGCCCCATCCAGGAGCTTGGCGTCGCGCGAGGCCTCTCCAACACCCATGTTCACCGACACCTTCACGGGTCTGGGAACCTGCATCACGTTTCCCAAACCAAGCTCGCGCTGAAGCTGCGGGGTGATCTCCGCCTTGTAGCGCTCTTTCAAACGCGGTGTGTATGTCGCTGTCGCCATCGAGTCGCTCCTATAGCTCCGTGCCGCACTTCTTGCAGATCCGAACCTTGGCGCCGCTGCCATCGTCCACTCGGTAGCCCAAGCGGGCCGCGCCGTCGTTGGGGCAGACCAGCGCAACGTTCGACAGGTCGATCGCTATCTCCTTGTGGGTGATGCCGCCCTCCTGGCTGCCGCGGCGATTCAACCGGATCTTCTCGTGGCGAGTGACCCGGTTGATGCCCTCCACGATGATCCGTCGCTTCTTGGGAAGCACCTGCAATACGCGGCCGCGGGCGCCCAGATCCTTGCCCGCGATCACCGTCACCTCATCGCCCTTCTTGATGTTCACACCCACCTGACATCTACCTCCACTGCTACAGCACCTCCGGCGCCAGCGAGATGATCTTCATGAACCGTCTCTCTCGCAGTTCCCGCGCCACCGGACCGAAGATGCGGGTACCGCGTGGCTGCATCTGCGCGTCCACGATGACTACCGCGTTGTCGTCGAAACGGATGTAGGAACCGTCGATCCGGCGCCGCTCCTTGGCGGTCCTCACCACGACTGCCTTGACGACTTCCGACTTCTTGACCACCCCGCCGGGGATCGCGTCCTTGACCGTACAGACGACGATGTCGCCGATGCCCGCGTAGCGGCGCCGGGAACCGCCCAGCACCTTGATCACCAGAACCTCTCGGGCTCCCGTGTTGTCCGCCACACGACATCTGGTCTCCTGCTGGATCACTTTGCTCTTTCCACCACCTCGACGACGCGCCAGCGCTTGCTTTTCGAAAGCGGACGCGTCTCGGCGATCTGGACCAGGTCTCCGACGTGAGCTGCGTTGTCTTCATCGTGCGCCTTTAGCTTCTTGTTCCGGCGAACGATCTTGGTGTAAGTGCCATGAGCTGCCGAGTCACGGACCTCGACGACCACGGTCTTGTCCATCACGTCGGACACGACGCGGCCGAACTCGGTCTTGCGCTTACCGCGCTCCACGTCGATGTCGGTCTCTGGGCTGCTCATTGCTCACCTCCTTGCTCTGCCAGCTCGCGCTCGCGGATGATGGTCAGGATGCGCGCCACGTCTCGGCGAAGCTCCTTCAGCCGCATGTAGTTGTCGAGCTCTCCGGTAGCGTTCTGGAACCGCAGGTTGAACAGCTCTTGCTTGGTCTCGGCCAGCTGCTGTTCGATGTCGTCCAGCGGAAGGTCCCGGATGTCCGAGGACTTAAGCGCCATCACTGCACCTCCAGCGGCTGTTCACGGGCCACGAAGCGAGCCTTGATCGGGAGCTTGTGCGCCGCCAACCGGATCGCCTCGCGCGCCAGTGGCTCGGGGATGCCTGCGATCTCGAACATCACCCGGCCCGGCTTGACCACCGCGACCCAGCCTTCGGGGTTGCCCTTGCCCGATCCCTGGCGCGTCTCCGCAGCCTTCTTCGTATAGGGCTTGTCGGGGAAGATGTTGATCCACACCTTGCCGCCGCGCCGGATGTGCCGGGTCATCGCGATCCGCGCGGCCTCGATCTGACGGTTCGTTATCCACCCCGGCTCCAGCGCCTGGAGGCCGAAGTCGCCGAAGCTCACCGCGGTACCGCCCTTGGACTGGCCGCGCATCCGGCCGCGCTGCTGCTTGCGAAATTTGGATTTCTTGGGTTGCAGCATGGCTAGCCTTCCCCTCCACCCGTGTCGGGAGCGGCGGATTCCTCAGGCGTGGCAGCGGTGTCGGTTGGGGTGACCGCAGGAGTTGCAGGCGGTGCCGCAGCTTGGGCGCCGCCGGCTGCTTGCGGATCGATCTTCGACGTGGTCACCGGCGAGGCCTTGCGCGACGCAGTCCTGCTGGCGGCCGCGGCCTTGGCGGCGGACACCTTGGCGCGCTCCTCGGCCCCCCTGCCCACGGTCTCGCCTGCCGCGAGCGCCGCTTCACGGCGGAGCCTGGCGGCGTCACGCGCCGATGCATACAGGTCCTGGAAGGGTCCCTTGTAGATCCATACCTTGACCCCGATCCGGCCGAACGTCGTCTTGGCCTCGGCAAAGCCGTAATCGATGTCCGCCCGGAGGGTGTGGAGCGGCATCTGACCTTCGATGTACCACTCGGTACGGCTCATCTCGGCCCCCCCAAGGCGGCCCGAGCACTGCACCCGGATGCCCTTGGCGCCGTGCCGCATCGAGGTGCTGACTGCCTTTTTCATGGCGCGGCGGAACGACACCCTGCTGACGAGCTGTTCGGCGACGCCCTGCGAGATCAGCTGCGCATCGAGCTCGGGCTGCTTGACCTCGATGATGTTCAGCCTGACGTCGATGGGCTTGCCGTAGATCTTCGACTCCATCTGCTCGAGCTTCGACCGAAGCCGCTCGGCTTCCGACCCCCGCCGTCCGATCACGATGCCGGGCCGCGCCGTATGCGCGTCGATGCGCACCCGTTCTCTGGTGCGTTCGATATCGATGCGGCTGATGCCTGCGTGCGGCAGCTGGCCGAGCAGGTACTGCCGGATCCGGAGATCGGCCTCGAGGTAGGTGCGGTACTGCTTCTCGGAGAACCAGCGCGACTTCCAATCGGTGTAGATCCCGAGTCGCAGGCCGTACGGGTGGACCTTCTGCCCCATCAGCTTCCTTCCTTCTTCGGCTTCGTGGTCTTTTTCGCGGTCGTCTTCTTGGCCGTCGTCTTCTTGGCGGTCGTCTTCTTGGCCGTCGTCTTCTTGGCTGTCGTCTTCTTGGCTGTCGTCTTCTTGGCGGTGGCCTTCTTGGCCGTCGTCTTCTTGGCGGTCGCGTCGGGGGCGGCCTCGGTCGCCTCGGATGCGGGGCTGGCCGACGACTTCCGCGGCGGTCTTCCCGCGGTGTCCTTGCGGACCCGGCGAGCCGTTTGCTTCATCGCAGGACGCTCCGGCAGGGCGAGGTCGGCTTCGGGCGCTCGTCCCACCACCACCGAGATGTGGCACGTGCGCTTGCGGATCCTGGTGGCGCGCCCCAGAGCCCGCGGGCGAAACCGCTTCAGGGTAGGGCCTTCATCTACCCACGCGCGGGCAACGACGAGCTCGTCCCCGGGAAGCCCGCGGTTGTGCTCGGCGTTGGCCACGGCCGACTCGAGCACCTTTCCCACCGTCGTCGCCGGGCCGCGAGGAGTGAACCGCAGTACGCGGCGGGCATCCTCGATGTGACGGCCCCGGATCATGTCCACCATCTGGCGCGCTTTGGTAGGCGAGATGCGGATGAAGCGCGCGGTGGCGATGGCCTCTTGAGCCTCCGGAGCGATGCGTCTAGCCATTGCTCTGCACCTACCTCACTCTCGCGGCGCGGTCGGCGGCACCCGCGTGGGTGCGGAAGGCCCGGGTAGGGGCGAACTCGCCCAGCTTGTGGCCCACCATGGACTCCGAGATGTAGACCGGCACGTGCTTGCGGCCGTCGTGCACCGCGATCGTATGACCGACCATGTCCGGGATCACCGTCGACCGCCGGGACCAGGTGCGGATAACGCGTTTTTCGTTCCTCTTGTTCATCGCGACGACCTTGACCAGCAAGTGGTCATCTACGAACGGGCCTTTCTTCAGACTTCGTGGCATCTATCGAGACTTCCTCTTCGAACCGCGCCGGCGGACGATCAACGCATCCGACGACTTCTTCTTCCGGGTCCTGCCTTCTTTCTTGCCCCAGGGGCTCACCGGATGCCGGCCCCCGGAGGACTTGCCTTCGCCGCCGCCCAGAGGGTGGTCGATGGGGTTCATCGCCACACCGCGGACTGACGGCCGCTTGTTCTTCCAGCGGGCGCGGCCCGCCTTTCCGACCGAGATGAGCTCGGCTTCGGCATTGCCCACCTCGCCCACCGTGGCCCTGCAGTCGAGCCCGATCATGCGCATCTCGCCGGAGGGGAGGCGCAGCGTGGCACGGCTTCCTTCCTTGGCGATCAGTTGCACCGACGAACCGGCGGAGCGGGCGAGCTTGCCTCCCGCGCCCGGCCGCAGCTCGACGTTGTGGACGACGGTGCCCACCGGGATGTTCCGTACGGGCAGCGCGTTGCCGGGACGGATCTCGGCCCCGGAGCCGGATTCGATGACATCGCCGACCTTCACGCGGTTCGGCATCAAGATGTAGCGCTTTTCGCCGTCGGCGTAGTGAAGCAACGCTATCCGCGCGTTCCGATTCGGGTCGTACTCGACATGTGCAACCTTGGCAGGCACGCCATCCTTGTTGCGCCGGAAGTCGACGACCCGGTAGCGCGTCTTGTTGCCGCCGCCCTGATGGCGCGTGGTGATCCGGCCATGAGCGTTGCGGCCCGCCTTCTTGGGCTTGGGCTCAACCAGGTTCTTCTCCGGCTCTGCACGCGTGATGTCCGAGAACGTGGAGAAGGTTTGGAACCTTCGCCCCGCAGATGTCGGCTTCGACTTACGGATGGGCATCTATCCTCCCTGACTTCCGAAGATCTCGATCTTGTTGTCCGGCGCGAGCTTGACGATCGCTCGCTTGGTGTCCTGACGCTTTCCCATCGTGTAGCGGAAGCGCTTCGACTTTCCCTTGCGGTTGACGGTATTCACCGAGACCACCTTGACTCCCCAGATCTGCTCGACGGCCTGGCGGATCTCGGTCTTGTTCGCGGCGGGGTGGACGAGGAACGTATAAGCGTTCTGATCGATCAGCGAATATGACTTCTCGCTGACGACCGGCGCCAGGATCACGTCTCGCACGTCGCTCTTGGTGGATCCCACTACTTAAGCCTCCTGTTCCTTCGGGGAGGTGAAGGTCTCGAAGGCAGACTTGGTGAAGACGATCGCATCGGCCACCAGGACGTCGTAGGTCGACAGCGACCCCACGAGTGAGAACGCCGCATCGTTCAGGTTCCTGAACGCCCGGTCGACGGCCGCCGATTCATCGTCACCGGGATCGAGCACCAGGAGCGTCCGGCCCTCGATGCCTTCCTGCTGGAGCACCGATGCGGCCGGCTTGGTCTGAGTTTCGGTCCAGTCGTAGAGAACCCAGATGCGGTCCTCCTTGGCCTTGGCGGCCAGTGCCGATCGCAGCGCGGCCCGGCGCATCTTCTTGGGAACTTTGACGGAGTGGTCGCGCGGTTTGGGACCGAACACGGTTCCGCCGCCAACCCAGATCGGGCTGCGGCTCGATCCGTGGCGCGCCCGGCCGGTGCCCTTCTGACGCCACGGCTTCTTACCGCCGCCCCGCACCTCGGCGCGGGTCTTGGTAGAGGCAGTGCCCGAGCGCGCGGCCGCGAGCTGGGCCGTGACGACCTGATGCATCAAGGGAACGTTTATGTCGCCGCCGAACAGCTCTTCGGGAAGAACCCGCTCGCGGGTCGTACCGCCGCCGGCGTTGATGACCTTCGCTCTCATCGACTCGGCCATCAGCCCGCCTTTCCGTTCCCGCCGCGACGACGGATCCGGATCGCGGATCGCACCATCACGAGACCCCCGCGGGGGCCGGGCACGGCGCCGCGGATCAGAAGCAGGTTCCGCTCCGCGTCGGCCTTGATGATCCGGAGATTCAGGGTCGTGACGCGCAGGTGGCCCATGTGACCGGCCATCCGGGTCCCCTTGAAGACCCGCGCGGGGGTCGCACATGCGCCGATCGATCCCGGTGACCGGTGCTTGCGCTGGGTGCCGTGGCTCGCGGAAAGGCCTTTGAAGTTGTGGCGCTTCATCGGGCCGGCGAATCCCTTGCCCTTGGTAACACCGACGACGTCGACAGTCTCGCCTGCCTCGAACACGTCGGCTTTGATCTCCGTGCCGAGGGGATACTCGCCTACATCCTCGAGCCGAAGCTCCACGAGGTACCGCCCCGGGTCGACTCCAGCTTTGGCGTAGTGGCCCGCGAGGGGCTTGTTGGTCCGCTTGGGGGTGCCGAACGCGAGCTGGACGGCGCTATAGCCATCGGACTCGGCAGTCTTCACCTGGGCGACGCGGCACGGCCCGGCCTCTACCAAGGTTACCGGCACGGCATGGCCGTCCTCATCGAACACTTGGGTCATCCCGATCTTCCGACCGATGATGCCCTTCACATCTGCCATCGTTAGCTTTCGTCTCCTAGAGCTTCAGCTCGATATCGACACCTGCAGGCAGATCCAGGCGCTGCAGCGAGTCGACGGTCTTGGCGGTGGGGTTCACGATGTCGAGCAATCTCTTGTGCGTGCGCATCTCGAAATGCTCCCGCGAGTCCTTGTCCTTGTGGGGCGAGCGGATGATCGTGTAGATGGACCGCTCTGTGGGCAGAGGGATCGGTCCGTTGACGCTCGCACCCGTGCGCGTCACCGTCTCCACGATCTTCTTCGCGGATTGGTCGATGACGTCGTGGTCGTACGCCTTCAGCCTGATGCGGATCTTCATGCCGCTCGCCAATCGATTCCCTCTCTACCTAAGTGATGCGTCTGTTCGTCGTGGTGCTACTCGATGATCTTGGTGACGCGGCCCGCGCCCACGGTGCGTCCGCCTTCACGGATCGCGAAACGCAGACCCTCATCCATGGCGATCGGCTGGATCAACTCGACCTCCATCTGGGTGTTGTCGCCCGGCATCACCATCTCGGTGC
This sequence comes from Actinomycetota bacterium, assembly GCA_036265345.1. Taxonomy (GTDB): domain Bacteria; phylum Actinomycetota; class CADDZG01; order CADDZG01; family WHSQ01; genus DATAPE01. The sequence continues at coordinate 776 of DATAPE010000256.1, read as the reverse complement.
CCCCCGGCAGCTGCACGGAGCCCGTCACGTCGGTGGTACGGAAGTAGAACTGGGGACGGTAGTTGTTGAAGAACGGCGTGTGACGACCACCTTCGTCCTTGCTCAGGATGTAGACCTGGGCATTGAACCTGGTGTGGGGTGTGATCGAGCCGGGCTTTGCCAGCACCTGGCCGCGCTGCACCTCGTCCTTCTTGGTGCCTCGCAGCAGGATGCCGGCGTTGTCGCCCGCCCGCGCCTCGTCCAGCATCTTGCGGAACATCTCGACGCCGGTCACAACTGTCTTGGAGGTCTTGGGCTCGATCCCGACGATCTCGACCTCGTCGCCGAGCTTCAGCTGGCCCTGCTCGACGCGCCCGGTGACCACCGTTCCACGACCCGTGATCGTGAAGACATCCTCGATCGGCATGAGGAAGGGCTTGTTGATGTCTCTCTCGGGCTCCGGGATGTACTCGTCCACCGCCGCCATGAGCTCGAGCACCTGCTTGGCGGCCTCCTCGTCGCCGTCCAGGGCCTTGAGCGCCGAGACCCGGATCACGGGGACGTCGTCACCGGGGTACTCGTACTCGGTAAGCAGCTCCCGGACCTCGAGCTCAACGAGGTCGAGCAGCTCCGGATCATCGACCATGTCGACCTTGTTCAGCGCAACCACGATGTAGGGGACGTTGACTTGACGGGCGAGCAGCACGTGCTCCCGCGTCTGGGGCATGGGGCCGTCGGCCGCCGACACAACGAGGATGGCGCCGTCGATCTGCGCGGCCCCCGTGATCATGTTCTTG
>DATAPE010000255.1:0-8516 GCA_036265345.1 Actinomycetota bacterium | reverse complement strand
ATACAGCCCCACGAGAGCCGGAGGGACAAACTTCGCCACCCCGGCGCCGGGAATCCCGGCGAGCCGCCCCAAAGAATAACTTCCCTACACCTCAGGAGATTTATGCGGATTGGACCTAGACGGTCGCCGGTCCTCCTGCGCTCGAGGCGGACCGGCGCGCTAGCTCCTTGCGCACGGCGGGGGCGACCTCGGTGCCGAACAACTCGATTGCGCGCATCACCTTCTCGTGCGGCATCGTGCCGGCGCCGAGACGGCGTAGTCGGGGCGATGGTGCTCGCCGACGCCGAAGATATCGAGGCCCACCTGATCGGCAAGCTCGATCTCCTCCAGGAGGTTGCGCAGCCGCCGTGCCGGGTCGGTCTCGGACCCTACGTCGGCGAAGGTGTAGAGGCCAAGTTCCATCGTCGGTTCCTTTCAGGTCGAGTCCGTCGCACGCGGACGTTCGGGGCGGTTCAAGCGCCTGGAGGACGCACCAGACCTATCGTGCGTCTCCGCCAATTCAGCTCGTTGTGGGACGGCCGGGGATCCCACCAAACGTTATCACGAGCTTTCCGAAGACGGGGTAGTGGACAGCGTGAAATCCAGAGGTGAATGTCGCAAGTGTTGGGCTACACTTAGTTTTATGCAGCCTGAAGTAACTCCTGTCCGGTGGACGCGCGCCTGGTGGGGTTCGACCTGTACCAAGGTACATGCCGAAAACCGTACTCCAGTTTGGCGCGCAGGATCGCTCTCCGTGCGACCATACCGAAAGCTATCGGCAGGAGTATTCGGCCTGGAGAACGCCGCACGACGCTGCCGAGTTTTCACGAGAAGTAGGAGCCTGATGAGAAACGAGCCAGTAACGACGGTCGAGCGTGAGGTGCTAATGCGGCCCATAGTATCCGTGTCCAACCTCGCCAAGACCTACGCTTCCGGCTTCCGGGCGCTCAAAAAAATCAACCTGGATATCCGGCGTGGAGAGATCTTCGCTCTGCTGGGTCCGAACGGCGCCGGGAAGACGACGCTCATCAACATCATCTGCGGGATCGTCAACCCGACAGAGGGTGTCGTAACGGCCGGCGGTCACAACATCATCGCCGAATACCGCAAGACCCGGTCCCTGATCGGGCTCGTCCCGCAGGAGCTCACGACCGATGCGTTCGAGACCGTCTGGGCCACCGTCAACTTCAGCCGGGGGCTGTTCGGCAAACCGCCGGACCCCGCCTACGTCGAGAAAGTGCTCAGGGATCTGTCCCTGTGGGACAAGAAGGACAGCAAGATCATGACGCTCTCCGGCGGCATGAAGCGGCGGGTTATGATCGCCAAGGCCCTCTCGCACGAGCCGCAGATCCTCTTTCTCGACGAGCCTACGGCCGGCGTCGACGTCGAGTTGAGGCGGGAGATGTGGGAGATGGTGCGCTCGCTGCGCGAGACCGGCGTGACCATCATCCTGACCACCCACTACATCGTCGAGGCCGAAGAGATGGCAGACCGGATCGGGGTGATCAACAACGGCGAGATCATCCTGGTTGAAGAGAAAGCCGAGCTCATGCGCAAGCTTGGTCAGAAGCGCCTGACGCTGCAGCTGCATGACAATCTGGACGAGATTCCGAGCGTACTCGACGGCTACGGTCTAGAGCTTGCCGAAGATGGCACCGAGTTGATCTACACGTACGACACACAGACAGAGCGCACGGGCATCACCACCCTGCTCGCGGACCTCAGCAAAGCCGGCATCAAGTTCAACGATCTCCAGACGAGGCAGAGCTCGCTCGAAGAGATCTTCGTCGATCTGGTAAGGGAGGGACGGTGAACTTCTACGCGATACGCGCGATCTACAAGTTCGAGATGGCGAGGACCTTTCGTACGTTGCTGCAGAGCATCGTCACGCCCGTCGTCTCGACATCGCTGTACTTCGTCGTCTTCGGAGCGGCGATCGGCTCGCGCATTACCAACATCGACGGCGTCAGCTACGGTTCCTTCATCGTGCCAGGCCTGATCATGCTCTCTCTGCTCACGCAGAGCATCTCGAACGCATCGTTTGGCATCTTCTTCCCCAAGTTCACGGGCACGATCTACGAGATCCTGTCCGCCCCCGTCTCCTACATCGAGATCGTCATCAGCTACGTCGGGGCGGCCGCGACCAAATCGGTCATACTGGGTCTCATCATCCTGGCCACCGCGGGCCTGTTCGTGCCGCTGGAGATAGCTCATCCCCTGTGGATGATCGCGTTTCTCGTGCTTACATCCGTGAGCTTCAGCCTCTTCGGCTTCCTTCTGGGCATCTGGGCCGAGGGCTTCGAGAAGCTTCAGCTCGTGCCCTTCCTCATAATCACGCCGTTGATCTTCCTCGGCGGCAGCTTCTACTCCGTCGAGATGTTGCCGCCGTTCTGGCAGACGGTCACCCTCTTCAACCCCGTCGTCTACCTGATCAGCGGTTTCCGCTGGAGCTTCTACGGGATCGCCGACGTGAGCGTCGGCCTAAGCCTGGGCATGACGGTCGTCTTCCTTGCCATTTGCCTGACGATTGTGTGGTGGATCTTCAAGACAGGGTACCGCCTCAAAACGTAGGCTCCGTCGAGAGACGCGCCGGTGGAGTGGAGGGGATTCGAACCCCTCACCTCCGCCGTGCAAAGTCAAGTGCATCAGTCCACCAGGCGTTCACCGCAGTCCAATAACGTGCACAGATTGGCCGTTTTGACCCTGGACGTTCTGATGTGAACTCGACCGTGTATTCACTGGTCAAGCAGGTGGACCGGCGGGCGGAGTCCGTCCGCACCTACCGGCGCGTCCCCAGGGCCTTCGTGCAGATCGTGGACAGTTTCTCGGCAGCGCACGCGATACAAACCAGGCGAGCAAACCGTCCGTATAAACGAAAGACGTAAGATGCGCTGTCGTAGCACTCAAACCTAGGGGCCGGAACGGATACAATTGCCGAGAGATCGTGTGCTGCGGTTGCTCTGCCAAGTGAAATGAGGGATCGGAGCGCGATAGCTGCTGCGCGTACCAGGTCGTCCGGCTGGGAGAAGTCGTTTGGCTCGAAGATGAAGCAGATGGGAGATGAGGACCTGGTGCACCGGGTGGCCGGGGGTGACGAAAAGGCCCTCTCGGAGCTATACGACCGGTACTCGCGGCCAGTATATGCCACGGGAGTCAGGCTCCTGGGAGACGCTCACCTGGCGGAGGAGCTTGTACAGGATGCCTTCACCAACGTCTGGCTGAGAGCTGAGTCATTCAAGTCGGAACGGGCAAGTTTCTCGACGTGGCTCTACCGCATCACGCGCAACCGCGCCGTGGACCTGGACCGGAGACGCCGAGTGAGGCCGCTATCCGTCGGGGAGGACCCCCTGCAGGTATTGGCCGCCGGTCCGGAGCCCGAGGCGGGTGTTGACGGCTGGGACCTGGCCCGAGGACTCTCTCGCATACCTGAAGAGCACCGTGAAGTCCTGACCCTGGCCTACTTCGAAGGGCTGACACAGCGCGAGATCTCGCGCCGGACCGGTGTGCCTTTGGGGACGATCAAGAGCCGCACAACGGCCGCCCTGAAGAGGCTCCACCAGGCAATGACAAGCCCTCTGGCGGAGGAGGCCCGGGGTGAGTGAGGATCGCTTCAGGGAACTTTTGGGTCCTTACGTACTCGGAGAGCTGACCGCTGAGGAGGAGCGCGAGCTGGAGCACCACCTGGAGGAGTGCTCCTCGTGCTGGGATCAGCTGAGTAACATCTGGGGGACCCATAACGCCCTCCGAGAGGCAGCCGCCAGCGGACCACCGCCGGAGCTGAAAGCCCGGACGCTCGCTCGGATGAAGGGAGAAAGTCCGGCCCGCTTCGGATACGGGTGGAAGCTCTGGGTTCCGATGGCTGCCGCGCTGCTTGTAGCTGCAATACTGGGTGCCGGCCTCATCCGGACCATCACCGTCGACTCCTCGCCCGGTGTGCAGCTGGCCGCCACGTCACTTGCCCCGGACGCTGGTGGTGAGGTTCAGGTGGAGGAGGTCGGGGAGAACCTGCAGGTCAAGCTGGAGGTTCGGGGGCTGCCCAAACTGAAGGAGGGCGAGTACTACGAGATGTGGTACTACGCGGAAGACGGCAGCCGGATCAGCTGCGGAACCTTCCGGGTGGGGCCGGAGGGCCGTACTACCGTAAACCTGTCAGCACCGGCCACCGCCAAGCGTTACCCGGAGATCGAGGTAACCCGCGAGCCCGACGATGGGGACCCGGGTGCCAGCGGCGATGAGGTCCTGACAGGGAGTTTCGTGAACCTTTGAGTTTGCGGAAGGGCGCCGTCTTTCGGATTTCTATTGCTCGTTGCAGTTGGGCTTGCCTTGACAGCAAAGTGGGTCGGGATCAGTGGCAGGCTGGTCGGCAAGGGAAACCCTGACCCCTCCTGGGCAAATGTAGCGGCGGCTTCATCGAACCCCGCGCCACAGGGCCGGTGAGACAGATGGACGCGGGGACGAAGTTGCCGCGGATGAGCCAGGAGGCGAGGAGCCGGAAAGCTCCTCCACGGGTAATTCTGTCCAACTTCTGTGGCGGGTCCGACCACCTGGCCCTCGAGCTGCGTATAAACGGCCAGTGCGCACCCCACCGACTCCCAACGTCCGCCTCTTCGAGCCCTACACGCAGATGCCTGAACGGGTTCACCCTCGCGTCTGGACCGTCCTGCGCTGGTTCGGCGTCGCCTGCGCACTCGGCATCGTCACGGCGAGCATCCTCGCCCCGTCCCTCGGGTTGCTCTTCTTTTGGGGCGTGTTCGTGCCGATCGTCCCGCTGGTCTTCCTGGTCGCGCCGGCCCTGTGGCGCAATGTCTGCCCCATGGCTTCCCTCAATCAGATCCCGCGTACTCTTGGCTTCACCCGGGGTCTGACCCTACCCTTACGGGTACAGCAGTACGCTCCTCTCATCAGCGCCGGTCTCTTTCTGGCCATCGTGCCGTTCCGCAAGGTCCTGCTCGAGAGCAGCGGGCCGGCACTCGCCGTCTTTCTGGTGAGCGTGCTCGCCCTGGCGTTCCTTGGCGGCGTCATCTTCAAGGGCAAGAGCGGCTGGTGTAGCCAGTTCTGTCCGATGCTGCAGGTCGAGCGCTTCTACGGGCAGAGCCCGTTGCTTGTCGTGCGCAACAGCCATTGTCGTCCCTGTGTCGGTTGCACCAAGAACTGCTACGACTTCAACCCTACGGCTGCCTATCTCGCCGATCTCTACGACGAAAACCCGCGGTTGTCGGCCAACCGCAAACTGTTCGCGGGCGCGATGCCGTGGCTGATCTTCGCGTTCTTCACGCAGCCCGAGCTCCCCGACATCACGGCGACCAGCGTCCTCCTTCTCTACGGCAGGATCCTCTTTTTCGTGGCTGCCGGCATCGGAGTCTTCATGGCGGTCGAGGCAGTCTCCAACCGAAGTAGCTACAAGCTCGTTCTGGTGCATGTTGTGGTCGCGCTGAACCTCTTCTACTGGTTCGTCGCGCCTCGTGCGGTGCAGCAGTTTGGCCTGGGAGAGACCCCGCTGCAGTACGCGCTACAGGCAGCCGTGGCCGTGCTCACGGTCGCGTGGCTCCTGCGCGCCCTGCCGCGCGAGCGCCTCTTCCTCGGCGCTGCTCACACCACTCCCGCCAGGGACACCGACCGCGTCTTGCGTGTTTACGACGAGAACCACGCGGAGAAGGTCGAGGTCGCGTTCACTCCCGAACCCACGGTGCTGGCGAAGGGCGGCCAGTCGCTACTGGAGGTGGCCGAAGCCAATCAGGTGAACATGGAGGCCGGCTGCCGGATGGGCATGTGCGGCGCAGACCCGGTGAGGGTTACCGCCGGTATGGAGAACCTGTCGCCGGTCTCTTCGACCGAGCGCGCTACGCTCGAGCGGCTCGGCCTACCGGCGGAGTGCCGGATGGCGTGTAGCGCCCACGTTCAGGGACCGGTGACGGTCGTTCCCACGGCAGATCCGGCCGCCGTCCAGGGAGAGCCGGCGGCGACCGTCCCAAAGGAGGGCGCAACGCCAACACCCGGCTTCGCGATCAGCGAGGGGGTCCGGCGGATCGTCGTTATCGGGGCCGGCGCCGCCGGCGTCAACGCCGCCATCGAAGTAAGCAAGCTGCACCCCGAGGCCGAGATCACCCTGCGCGGCGACGAGCCGTACGACTTCTACAACCGGATGGCCATCGGCAAGCTGGTCTCCGAGGCCACGGCGATAGACAAGCTGTACCTCATGCCGCGCGACTGGGCTTCCGCCAGGCGTATCCGTTACCTGCGCGGCATCTCCGCGACATCCGTTGATCGGGCGAAACAGGAGGTGAGAACGGACGGGGGCGAATCCATGCCCTACGATCGGTTGCTTCTTGCGACCGGTGCCCAGAGCTTCGTGCCGGAGATCGAAGGGTTCGGCCTCGAGGGTACCTTTGTCCTCAGGACGATCGACGACGCCGTCCAGGTCCAGCAGTACATCCGCCGCCGGAGCTGCAGGCGTGCCCTGATCATCGGTGGCGGATTGCTCGGCCTGGAGGCGGCGCACAGCATTACCGAGCTGGGAGCCTACGCCTTCGTACTCAACCGCAACGAGTGGCCGTTGAACCGCCAGCTCGACCGCCCCGCCGGCACGCTCCTCGGAAAATTGATGCAAGACTTCGGCATAGCCATACTGCCCTGGGCTGAGCCGCGCCGAATCTTCGGCACCGAGCGCGTGGAGGGCGTCGTACTCTCTGACGGACGGAAGCTCGGGGTCGACCTGTGTCTTGTGGCGACCGGCATCCGGCCTAACGTCGAGCTGGCGCGAGAGTCGGGGCTCGCCGTCCGGCGCGGCGTCGTCGTGGACGACCGGATGATGACCTCAGACCCTCACATCTTCGCCGCCGGCGACGTCACCGAGTATGAGGGACGCGTACACGGGCTCTGGCCGGCGAGCATGGAGCAGGCCCACGTTGCCGCCACCAACCTGCTTGGCGGCGACCTGCGCTACACGGGCGCCGTACCCCCGACGAAGCTGAAGGTGCCCGAGATAGATCTGCTTTTGGTCGGGGAGACCGAAGCACCTGGCGAAGGGGCACACGAGTTGCGCTTCGAAGACCGGAACCCGCGACGGTACCGCAAGCTCGTCCTCAGAGATGGGAAAGTATGCGGCGCCATCCTTATCGGGTATGCGGACTTGACCGAGCCCGTTACTCGAGCCGTCGAGGCCAACATGGATGTAATGCCGGTTCTGACACCCCTCGAGCGCGGCGACTGGTCTGTCTTGTCCACTTCGTGAACTCTCGATCCTCGCGAATCCACGCTTTACACGCGGGAAGCCCGGGTAGCGTCAGCGCCCAGCACGAGAACTCATGACCCGCCCCTTGACATCGACACAGGCTTTTCCTCAATGCCGTCCTGAGCCTCCGTGGCCGCTGTTATCGGAGCCACTGTCATCAAAGCCGCCGTCATGGCCGTCCTCAAACTCGTTCTCAAACTCACCCTCATCGTCGGCTGCTAAACCAGGCGCTACCGATGCAGGAGCTGCCGACGCAGGAGCTGCCGATGCAGGAGCTGCCGATGCAGGAGCTGCTGAAGCAGGGCCTGCCGATGCAGGAGTTGCTGAAACGTGACCTTTCGCAGCAGGGGCATTTGAGCTGATCGTTTGCCCAGCGTCTTCGGCTTTCGGGGCGGGAGGTTGCTGCGGGCCGGAGCTGACGACGACGTCCACAGCGCTGCCCGACTCAACCTTCATGCCGGCAGCGGGGTGTTGCTCGACGATGTGCGCCACCGGCACCCGGTCGTTTGGAACCTCCATCTGGCTACCGAGCTTCAGTCCCGCCTCCTCGAGGATCTGCTCCGTCCCGCTCAGGGCGTGGTCGGTGATGCTAGGAACCTCTACGTTCGGGGGTCCCTCGCCGACCGTGATCTCTACGGCCGAGCCGAACTTGGCGGTCTCGCCTGGGTCGGCATGCGGATTCTGTCCGGTTACCAGGTTCTCGTCTTCCGCGGAGCTCTTTGCAGTCTTGACCTCGATCTCGAAACCCGCGTCTTTGAGGATTCGCCCGGCCTCCTCGCGCGTTTTTCCTTGGACGTCGGGCACGTCCGCGATCCGGGTGCCAACGACGTCCACGGAGATCTCCGACCCCTCTTCGGCCATCTCACCCGCGTACGGGCTCTGCGCCACGACAGTGCCAACTGCTTCTGTGCCCTCCACGCGGCTGCCTTCGACAACCTCGAACCGATCGCCAGCCATTTCTCGCGCCTCTTCGATAGAGCTGGCTCCGGCGAGGTGAGGGACCACGGCTTCCGGGGCCGGATCCGGAACGAGAGCGTAGGCGGTGCCGCCGAGCAACACGAGAAAGAGTACTAGCGCCAACGGAATCCAGTATCGCCGCCTCCCATTTTTGTCGTCCTCAAGCGCTTCAAGCGGCGAAGTTGCCGCGCTCGTGTCCTGGTGTCGAGCGCCAATAAATGCGGGAGCCTCTCCACTTCGCACCCGCTCGAGATCTTCGATGAGCTCGTCTGCGTCCCGGTAGCGGTCCTCGGGGTCGCGGGCCAGAAGGCGTGCGGCTACGGCATCTAATTCCTCAGGCACCTCCGGG
>DATAPE010000254.1:0-2025 GCA_036265345.1 Actinomycetota bacterium | reverse complement strand
CGACGAGGCGGAGAAGCCATCTTGACTGACGTGCTTGACGACCTCGATGCCATCGAGCAGCGCGACTCGCTCGGCATCCTGGAAACGGTGGAAGGGTTCGCTGATCAGTGTCGCCAGGGGTGGCAACTGGGACTCTCAGCCCAGGGACTTCCCGACGCCGGCGGCGTCGAGTCCGTCGTGGTCCTAGGGATGGGGGGATCCGGCGTGTCGGGCGACGTCGTGCGCTCGCTGGTGGAGCCGAGGCTCCCGCTTCCATTCAGGACCGAGAAGGGGTATGGGCCTCTGCCCACCTGGGTGGGACGCAACAGTCTGGTCTTTGCGGTCTCCTACTCGGGCAACACCGAAGAGACGGTCGCGGCGGCAACCGATGCCGTCCAGCGCGGAGCTCGTCTCGTCACTGTCACCACGGGAGGAGCGCTTGCGGAGATGGCGGCCGAGCACGGTCTCAGCCAAGTGGCCATCCCCGGTGGCCTTCAGCCTCGTTCTGCGCTGGGATACCTGACACTTCCACTTCTGGCGGTGCTCGACCGCATGGAGCTGATCCCACCATTCCAGGAGGAGGTCGAGGAGGCAACCGACATCCTCGACGGCCTCGCCGGAAGGTGTCACCGCAAGAGCGCCGCGGCGGACAACCCGGCCAAGTCGATCGCCCTCAGGTTGGTGAAGCGGATCCCCGTGATCTACGGCGGGCAGGGACTGGGGGCCACGGCGGCCTACCGGTTCAAGTGCGACCTCAATGAGTACGCCAAGGTTCCCGCCTTCTGGAACGAGCTACCCGAGTTGAATCACAACGAGATCGAGTCCTGGCAGGCGTCCGAGTTAACGAAGGATCTCGCTCTGGTGCTGTTGCGGGATCCGGACGAACACCGCTCGATCGATCGGCGGTTCGAGATCACCAAGGAGTTGATCGGGGAACACCAGAACCCGATCGAAATCGTGGCCGAGGGCCGATCCGCGCTCGCACGCTTGCTGTCGCTGTTGTTCGTGACGCAGCTGGGAGCGATCTATCTGGCGGTAGCGCGTAACGTCGATCCGGGACCCGTCCGAGTATTGGAGAGATTGAAGCAGAAGCTCGCTGAAGGATAGGAGAGATCTATGACCGTTGATTCGGACATCCGCGATCCGTCGTTGAACGATGAGGGGCGTTTGAAGATCGAGTGGGCCGATCGCCAGATGCCGGTGTTGGCCCGCATCCGTGAGCGCTTCGAGAAGGAACGCCCTCTGGACGGGATCACGATCGCGGCGTGCCTCCACGTCACAACTGAGACCGCCAACCTCATGCGCACACTGGCCGCGGGAGGGGCGGAGGTGGCGCTGTGTGCCTCCAATCCGCTGTCGACCCAGGACGACACCGCCGCGGGTTTGGTGGGCTCCTACGACATCCCGGTCTATGCGATCAGAGGCGTTGATGATGCCCAGTACTACGGCCACATCAAGGCGGTGCTCGACCGCAAGCCGATGATCACCATGGACGACGGTGGAGATCTCGTATCGATGCTTCACCAACAGCGCCAGGACCAGCTGCACGAGATCATCGGCGGCACGGAAGAAACCACGACCGGCGTGATCAGACTTCGTTCGATGGAGGCTGCCGGGGTCCTCGGCTATCCCGTCGTCAGCATCAACAACGCCCAGACAAAGCACCTGTTCGATAATCGCTACGGCACGGGTCAATCGGCGCTCGATGGCGTCATCCGTGCCACCAACGTTCTCCTCGCCGGAAAGACCATCGTCGTTTGCGGCTACGGGATGTGTGGGCGGGGCGTAGCGTCCCGGGCGCGGGGGATGGGGGCGAGTGTCGTGGTCACCGAGGTCGAGCCCGTGTATGCCCTGGAGGCTGCGATGGAGGGCTTCCGGGTGCTGCCGGGGATCGAGGCTGCCCGCTACGGCGACATCTTCATCACGGTGACCGGAGATAAGCACGTCTTGACCACCGAGCACTTCGAGCTGATGAAGGATGGCGCGATCTTGGCCAATGCCGGTCACTTCGACATCGAGATCGACCTCGCGGCTCTCCGGTCCATG
>DATAPE010000253.1:0-3592 GCA_036265345.1 Actinomycetota bacterium | reverse complement strand
CGAGGTCGTCCATGTTTCCCTTGAAGCCGCCGACCCTTGGCCCGAAAGCAACATTGTCGTAGACCGACTTGGGGAATGGGTTGGGCTTTTGAAATACCATACCCACCCTGCGCCGGACCTCGACGGGGTCCACCTGGGAATCGTAGAGGTCGACACCGTGGTAGTGGACGGAACCGGCGATGACTGTTCCGGGAATGAGGTCGTTCATTCGGTTCAGGCAGCGCAAGACCGTGGTCTTGCCACAGCCAGACGGCCCGATGAGCGCCGCGATCTCGTTCTGCCGGACGTCGAAGGTGACGTCGTGCACCGCCCGGAAATTGCCGTAGTGAACCGACAGACCCGCAACCTCGAACACGATCTCGGCCTCGGTGCTCCCCCCATCCCGGACGCCTTCCCGCCCCTCTCGGGGGCGCTGAGGCACCTCGATCTCGCCAAGGCCCCGCCGTTGCCCGACGTCCGCCGCCCTCGTCACGTCAACCCCCATCGCGTCACCACTTTCGCTCATAGCGGTTTCGAAGATAGATGGCGAGACCGTTGACCAGCAAGATCAGAACCATCAATACGACGATCGCCGCGGCCGTCAAGGCCTTGAAGTCATCGCCCGGGAGACGCGCCCAGTTGAAGATGATCGTGGGTAGGGCGGTATAGGGGCCGCGCAACTGCTCGATGGGACTGCCGCTCGAGACGAAGAAGAACCCGGTGATCGCGCCGACCAGGATCAGTGGCGCGGTTTCGCCCAGGGCCCGGGCGAGCGAGAGGATCGTCCCCGTCAGGATCCCCGGTGCTGCATAGGGAAGCACGTGGCTCCGAATCACCTCCCACTTGGTCGCACCGACGCCGTACGCGGCCTCTCGGAGGCTGGCTGGGACAGCTCGGACCGCTTCCGACGAGGTGATGATCACGATGGGGAGGACCAGGATGGCCAAGGTCAGGCCGCCAGAGATCACGCTCAGACCGCCCGTGAACGAGCCGGCGAAGAGCACGAAGATCGCGAGCCCGAGCAGGCCGTACACGATGGATGGCACCCCGGCCAGGTTCCGCACGTTGGCGACCAGCAGGCGCGTGAACCAGTTGGCCCGGGCGTACTCCTCCAGATATACGGCAGCTCCCACCCCCAGGGGGAACGCGAGCACGACCACGATCAGCATCAGCAGCATCGAACCGATGAGCCCCTGCCGGATACCCGCGTTCTCCGCGCTCCCGGACAAGGACTGGCTGAAGAACGCAGAGCCGTGGGAGGAGAACGCCGGCAGCGACGTGCGAATGACGTCCACGAGCAGCGTGATCAGCACGCCGAGCGAGATCAGCAGCGTCAGGAGCAACACGCCCTCGAATACCAGCTCGCGCACGTCAAAGCGTCGGCCTCGGAGGGCCTTCGCCACCGCCTCGCTCGCGCCGCTGCTGCGGGCCGCCGTCGGTGTCGTTCCCATCTAGTAGGCCTTCCTGACCCGTCGCACGAATCGTTCGCTGACGATGTTGAGCAGGAGGGTGATGAGGAACAGGAGCAGACCGATGAAGAACAGGCTGACGTATGCCGCGCCCGCTCCCCGAACCTGGTCAGAACCTGTCGCCAGCGCGGCCATCGCTCCGGTCATCGTCTGTCCGGGACCACACACGTTCAGCGTGAAGAGGGATCCGCCCGTCCCTCCGGCGACCATCGCTACGACCAGCGTCTCGCCGATGGCTCTGGACATCCCCAGGATCAGCGACGCGACGATGCCCGACACGGCAGCCGGGAACACCACTCGCAGGCTCGTCGTGATCCTCTTGGCTCCCAGCCCATACGAGGCCTCTCGGAGGGCAGATGGAACGGAGTACATGGCATCTTCGGCCACGGTCGCCACCAGCGGCACGACCAGGATCCCCACCCCAATTCCGGCCGCCGCAATGTTGAAGATGTCCGCCGAACAGAGCGGTTGGACGATGTTGGGGCTGATAACGGTCAGAGCGAAGAAGCCCATCACCACGCTCGGGATGCCCGCCAGCAATTCGAGGATGGGCTTCAGCCTTCGTCGTGCTTTGGGCGACGCATACTCGGACAGATAGATCGCCGCGCCCAGGCCGATCGGCGTGGCAACGACCATCGCGATGACGGTGACCAGCAGTGTCCCCACCAGGATGGTGCGAACGTCGAAGAGGCCCCTCCTCGGGAACCATCCGATGTCGAACAGCGACGACAGCGGCACCTGCCGGAGGAAGTCCACCGCTCTGCCGAACAGACTGATCACGATCAGGAGACTGATGACGATCGAGATCACGCCGGCGGCGAGAAACGCCGCGCGAATGACGGCCTCGCGCCTGCGGCGCGATTTGCTACCCCTGAGATCGCCGAGGGTGAGCGGCCCAGCGCCGTCGCCGGTCGTCTGAGCGCTCACCCTCGGCCCCACTCAGCGGTCGCTAGGACGAGGACGAGGACGAAGCCGCCGCCCATGCGTCCTGGGTCGCCTTGATCTGGTCGTCGGGCAGATCCACGTACCCCGCCTGGCTCACGTAGTTCTTGAGGCCCTGCAGGTAGAAGTCGACGTACTTCTTGACCGACGCGTTCGAGGCTGCCTTGTCGGTGTTCACGTAGATGTACAGGGCCCGGGAGAGCGGGTAGGACCCGTCGGCGATCGTGTCACGGTCCGGGGCCACGCAGCCCGCTCCGCCAGAGGCGTCCTCAGCCGGATCCACCTTCAGGATCTTGACCCCGCTCGCGTTCTCCTCCGCATACGCGAAGCCCACCCAGCCAAACGAGGAGTCCGAGCCCTCGATGCCCTGGATGATCACGTTGTCGTTGGCGGAGGACTGATAGTCGGGGCGGGTCTGGTCGTCCGGCTGGCTGCGCGAATCGGCGATGTCCTTGAGCGCGAGCTCGATGAAGGCGTCATACGTGCCCGACTCCTCCCCGGGGGCGGTGATGTCGAGGGGCACGTCCGGGAATGAGCCGCTCCCGCCCAGCTCCTTGTTGAGGCTGTTCGCGTCCGACCAGTTCTTGAACCCGGTCGACTCGGGCCCCACCAGGGAGTACATGTCGGCCTTCGACAAGCAGTCCACCGCGGTGTTCTTGGGGTTGGTCATGACCGTGATTCCGTCCAGGCCGATCTTCAGCTCGGTGTACTTGATGCCGGCGGAGTCGCACGTCGCCTTCTCGTCGTCCGCAATGGGCCGCGAGGCGTCGCTGATGTCGGTCTGGCCCTGACAGAAGAGGGCGAATCCGTCACCGGTGCCCGGCCCATCCACGCTCACCGACACGTCGGGGTTGTCCTTGGAGAAGTCCTCCGCGACGAGCGAGCTGATCGGCTGCACGGTTGACGATCCGGAGACGACGACCTTGTTGGCGCCCCCGTCCCCAGAACCGTCACTGTCACTGCTGCAGGCGGCGGCCACCAGCGCCAGGGCGAGCACCGCGGCGACCATTGAGAAGATTCGGAAGCGGAACGCGTTCATTAGGCCTCCTTGAAGGCGATCGGGACGTGGGGCCGGGGATCCACTGAGGGGAGGCTAGGGACGGTTCCTGAACCCACGGCGTCGGCTCGGTGAACGCGCGATGAACAACGCTGGTCAGACCCCCGACTGGTCCGGCGGCGTCACGCTCCGTCGGGGGCCCAGG